>NZ_JBJIAI010000004.1:0-319298 GCF_045311035.1 Mycobacterium sp. SMC-13 | reverse complement strand
CGGACTCGGCACCGACCGAATCAACTGGAACGGAGGTCGCCTGAAACAAGCCGATCCACAGGTATTGACAATTCCTCTCGAGGTCCTCCAGGCTTGGCAGTCGAACAGCCATGAATCCTCGCCTTCGCTTCAAAAGGGTGTTTGCCGGCGGTGCCCATAAGATACGGAGCGTTTCCTACTTTCACGGTAGCGCGGGCCGTTAAGATACGCAACGTGCCTAATCGAGAAGCGGCCGTACCGCCCGGGCCGGTGTCACGACGCCGGGACGACGCGCTGATGTCCGCCATCCGAGACGCCACGTGGGCTGAGCTGACCGAACACGGATACGCCGGCGTCACCTTCGAAGGCGTCGCGCGCCGCGCAAAGACGGGCAAGCCAGTTCTTTACCGCCGCTATCGTTCTCGCGCACAGATGGTCACCGACGCGCTTCCGACGCTGCGCACCCCGTCGCTCGAGGTGGCGTCGTCGAAGAACCTTCGTGACGACATCCTCGCCATGGTCGAATCCCTGGTCGATCAGTGGCAACAGATCGGGCTCGACACCTACCGCAACCTCATCGCCGAAGCCGACGAAGCCACCCTGGAGACTTTCCAAGCGAAGGTGGCCGCACACACCGACCACACGATTCGCCGCGCACTGGACGCCGCGCGCGATCGAGGCGAGATCGGACCGGCCAGGATTCCCGACCGCGTAGCCACCAGCATTCTGGCACTCATGCGCAACGAATTGTTGCTCGCACACAACACCATTGAGCGCAGCGCCCTTGCCGAGCTGGTGGACCTCATCTACCTGCCTGCGGTCGAGGCCGCCTCACGTAGACCCAGGTAAGCATGGGTCTGCAGACCGCTGACTATCGTGGGTTTGTGACCACGTGGCATGGCGACGAACTCGATCTTGACGCTTATTTCGCGCGCATCGGCTTCGAGGGCGAGCGACTCCCGTCCGCCGCGACCCTGGCCGCTCTGCACCGCGCCCACACCACCTCGATTCCGTTCGAGAATCTCGAGATCATGCTCGGCCGGCCGATCCTCCTCGATCTGAACACCCTGCAGCACAAGATGATTCAGTACCGCCGCGGCGGCTACTGCTACGAGCACGTGACGGTGTTCGCAGCGGCCCTGGAGCGGCTCGGTTTCCGGTTCACCGCGCTCGGCGGGCGCGTCACCCTGGGCGCGGAGGGGACCGCGCGCCCGCGCACCCACGCGCTGATCGTTGTCGAGTTCGACGACGGTCGGCGCTGGCTGTGTGATGTCGGATTCGGCCGCGGGCCACTCGAACCCATCGAGCTGATCGCCGGTAACGAGGTCGATCAAGACGGCTGGCAGTTGCGCCTGTCCTCGGCTCCCCTCGGCGCCGACACCGAGGTGTTCCATCCAGCCGAGTGGACGCTGTGGCAGCGGTCGAGTGTGGATGGCACGGTCGAATGGCTCGACCGGCACGTCTTCACGCTCGACCCGCAGTATCCGATCGATTACGCCGTTGGCAACCACTTCGTGTCGACCTCACGGCGCTCACCGTTCACCACCCGGCCGTTCGTCCAGCGATTCGCCGCCGACGTCCAGCACGTGCTCGACGGAACTACGTGGACCACAACGAATCCCGACGGATCCTGCTCCACACGCGACGTCGAGATCTCTGACGTACCAACCTTGTTGGCCGACACCTTCGGCGTCGAGTTGTCCGGTGAGGATGCTGCGGCTCTGGTCGACTGGATGCGGGTGCGCCTCTAGGAAACCAGGTTTTTGGCGATCAGTGACTGCGCGGTATCCAGAATGGTCTCGCTGATCGGGCGCGGTTCCCAGTCCAACACCGCCTTGGCCTTGGCATTATTGATCTGAGGTCGCAGGCCGAGTCGCGACAGCGCCTCGCGCAACGCCGGCACCGTCTGGGCGAGTTCGCGTACTTCGGCTTCGCTGTACTCGCTGGTGGGTACCTTCGACGCCGCAGCTCCCAGACCCTCGCGCAGCATGCGCGCGATCTCGAGGAAACTGACTGCGGGCCCGTCAGCTGCCAGCAGGATCCGTTCGCCGGCCGCACCGGACGCCGTCAGCGCCTGAATGTGGGCCGTAGCGACGTCGCGCACGTCGACGACACCGAAATACTGAGGCGCGACCCGGTCGAGCGCTCCGGTGAGCATCGATTGGATGAACTTCACCGACGTGGACAGATGTGTTCCGAGAGTGGGTCCGAAGATGCCAACCGGCACCAACGTGGTCAGTTCGAGGTCACCGCCCTGCGTATCGATGAAGTCCCACGCTGCGCGCTCGGCGATGGCCTTGGACCGGATGTAGGCGGTGTTGTCGTCGGCTGGGTCGGTCCAGTCGTCCTCTGTCCAGTGCTCGTCCGCTTTGGCGGAGTACCCGACGGCCGCGAAAGAGGACGTCATGACGACCCGGCGGCAGCCCGCATCGCGGGCATAGCGCAGGACACGCAGGGTGCCCTCGCGCGCGGGGATGATGATCTCGTCGTCGTTCGCGGGTGCTTCGGCCGGGAACGGTGAGGCTATGTGCAGGACGTCCGCGGCTCCGGAGACCGCCTTCGGCCACCCGTCGTCGGCGGTGAGGTCGGCTGTCACGATCTCGATCAGGCGAGGGTCCAGCCCCTGCAGCGCCACGGTTTCGGAGAGTTCCTGGGCCCGCGCTCGGCTGCGCAAGGCGACGCGCACCCGGTAACCCCGGCCGAGCAGCTGACTGACGGCGTGGCTGCCTACGTAACCAGCGGCGCCGGTCACGAGTACCAATGACTTCTCACCCATAGTCCCTCACCAGTTGTTTGTTGAAAGCGAACGCCCGGATCGCCGGTGCCCGCACGCGCACACCGACAGCCTGCCCACACGGCGCGCGTCAAGGACCACGGAAACCCCGTAGTTCCTGTTCGTTGCAACTTGAGGTCATCGGATCACATCTGGCTGCCCTGCCCTCGAGCGGCGCACGAACCGAGGACTACGGGTTTTCCGTGGTCCTTGACCAATCTCCTGAATGGCAACGTCGCTGGCATGAAGACGTGACGCGCTGAGGGCCACGGCCGGTAGTTCAGCACCGACACCTAACCGAGGAGAAACAGATGAGCACCACCACCCGCGTTGTGGTCGTCGGCGGCGGATACGCCGGCGTCCTTGCCGCCAACCGCCTGCGCCAACGCACAGACATCGACGTCACCCTGGTGAACCCGCGGCCGCAGTTCGTCGAACGGATCCGGCTGCACCAGTTGGTCGCAGGCAACGACGACGCCACTGAGGACTACTCGGCGGTGCTGGCCGACTCGGTGAAGCTTGTCGTCGACGCTGCCGAATACATCGATGCCGGCGCCAAGAAACTACGCCTGTCATCCGGCAGCACCCTCGACTACGACTACCTGGTCTATGCCGTCGGCAGCACCGCCCCGGTCCCGGCATCCGTGCCCGGCGCCGCCGAATTCGCTTATGCGCTGGGCGAATTCGAGGCGGCACAGCGCCTGACCGCTCGACTGGCCGATGTTCCACTGCAGGCGCCGATCGTGGTGGTGGGCGGCGGTCTCACAGGTATCGAGGCCGCCTCCGAACTCGCCGAAGTCGGCCGCAGCGTCACTCTGGTGACCGGCGCCCTCGGCCCGTCACTGGCCAAGGGCGGGCGTAAGTCGGTGGCCAAGCGCTTGACGAAACTGGGTGTCACCGTGCTCGACAACGCCACCGTCACACGCGTCGCCGCAGACCGAATCACTCTGCGCGACGGCACAGAACTGCCGAGCGCGGCCACCGTGTGGACCGCCGGCTTCGGTGTCCCGACGCTCGCCGCCGACAGCGGTCTACGCACCGACCGGCTCGGCCGGTTGCTCACCGACGAAACCCTCACCAGCGTCGACGATCCCGCGATCATCGCCGCCGGCGATGCGGCCTCCCCTTCGGGCGCCCCGTTGCGGATGAGCTGCCAGCTCGCCATGCCCCTGGCCGCCCACGCCGCTGACACCCTCTTGGCGCGCCTCGACGGCACGACTCCGAAAGACCTGAACCCGGCCTCGGTGGGTCAATGCATCAGCCTGGGCCGCCACGGCGGCACCATCCAGATGGCGCACTTCAACGACGAGGCCCTGCCGCTGCACCTCGGCGGTCCTCTCGCCGCCACCATCAAGGAATCGGTGTGCAAAGGCACGGTGTCGTTCCTGGCCAAGGAGGCCCGCAAACCAGGCAGCTACTTCTGGCCCAAAGGCGGTAAGCGGCAAAAGAATCTGAGGAAAGGGACAACTCGTGTCTGATGTGATGGACAAGCTGATGGCGGCGATGACGGTCATCCAGTCGGTCAAACCGCCCCACATTCCGGACGGCGCCGACGCGATGACCGCGATCATCGAATGGGGACCCGGTGACAAAGGCGCGCCGCCACACCGCCATCCCGGCGGGCCCTGCTTCGGTTACGTCCTGGAAGGCGAGATGCTCTTCGAGCTGGAGGGCGAGGCCCCGCGAGTCATCAAAGCCGGGGAGGCGTTCTGGGAGCCCGGCGGTGACGTCATCCACTACTCCGACGGCAACAACCGCGACGACATCCCGCTGCGGTTCCTGGTGACCATGCTCTGCAAACCCGGCGTCGACATGTTCGTCCTCGTCGACGAGGACGAACTCGAACAGCGCCGAGACCGACGCTTCACGAAGGGGCAAAAATGAACATCACTGTCGTAGGGGCCACCGGCCAGATCGGTGCGCAGGTCGTCGAATTACTCACCGGCGCAGGCCATGACGTCACCGCCGCCTCCCGGTCCTCCGGCGTAGACGCCGTCAGCGGAGACGGGGTGGCGGCGGCCTTCGAGGGCGCCGACGCTGTCGTCGACGTCCTCAACTCCCCCACCATGGAACCCGGGCCGGCGGCGGAGTTCTTCACCGCCTCGGCCGCCACCCTGCTCGCGGAAGCCAAGAAGGCCCAGGTGCAGCACTACGTGGTGTTGTCGATCGTGGGGGTCGGCAGTATCGAGGCCGACGGCTATCTGCGTGGCAAGCAGCTCCAGGAAGAACTGGTGGCCAACTCCGGCGTGCCGTACACCATCGTGCGGGCCACCCAGTTCCACGAGTTCACCGAGAGTATCGCCGGTTCGCTGGTCGCCGATGGGGTCGCCCATGCACCGGATGCCCTGATCCAGCCCGTCGCGGCAGCCGAGGTCGCCGGCATGGTCGCGCGGGTCGCCACCGAAGCGCCGCGCAACGATGTGCTGAATTTCGGCGGGCCGGAGAAGGTGGCCTTCGCCGACCTGGCCCGCACCGTTTTCGCCGCACGAGGCAAAGACCTGCCCGTCGTCGTCGACCCGCAGGCCACCTACTTCGGTGTCCCCGTGCAGCAGAACAGCCTGGTGACCGGCGACGGCGCCGAGTTGGGCACCACCCGGCTCTCCGACTGGCTGGCCCGGTGACCGAGCTCGCCGGGCGCACCGCCATGGTCACCGGCGGCACCGCCGGCATCGGCTTCGCGACCGCCCATCGGCTGGTGGAAGCGGGTGCCACGGTGATCATCACCGGCCGCGACCCGCAACGCGGACACCAGGCTCAGGAAAAGCTCGGTCCGACAGCACAATTCGTCGCCGTCGACATGGCCGACTCAGCCGGTGTGGAACGGCTGGCCCGGAAAGTCGAACTCGACATCCTGGTCAACAACGCGGCTCGCTTCCCGGCCGCCCTGACCGTCGACCAGGACGAGGACGGATTCGGGCACACCTTCGCCACCAACGTGCGCGGACTTTACTTCCTGGTGGCCGCGACGGTGCCCACCATGATTCGCCGCGGTGGCGGGGCCATCGTGAACGTCACCTCGATGGTGGCATCCAAAGGCGTGCCCGGCGCCTCGGTATACAGCGCGTCCAAAGCAGCGGTGGAGCAGCTGACCCGAACGTGGGCTGTGGAATTCGGTCCACACAACATCCGGGTCAACAACGTCGCACCCGGGCCGACCGCGACCGCTGGTGTCGCAGCGGAATGGGGCGAAACCAACGAAGAGCTCGGCCGTGCACTACCTCTCGGACGGACCGCTGATCCCGCCGAGATCGCCGAGGCGATCTACTTCCTGGCCTCCCCGCGCGCCAGCTTCATCACCGGGACCACCCTGCATGTCGACGGCGGCGGGACCGCCGTCTGAAAACTGGACTCCGACGACGACACTCGCGTCATCGGGTGCGTGCCGTTGGGGGCTCCGACCCGTTCGGCTGGTTGGTCCGCTTCCTGAGCTCCCGCCGCGAACGAATCCCCAACTTGGTGAACACCTTCCGAAGATGCCACTCCACGGTGTGGGCACTGATGAACAGCTGGCCGGCGATCTCCTGATTGGTCAGGCCCCGGCCGGCCAGCTCGGCGATCTGACGTTCCTGCGGGCTCAGCTCATCACCAGCGGCTGTCGGCTGCTTACGGGTCTTCTGACCTGCAGCCAGCAGCTCGCGGCGGGCCCGTTCAGCGAACGCCATCGACCCCATCTGGACCAACTCCTGGTGGGCGAGACGCAGCGGCTCCCGTGCGACTGTGGCAGGGCCGTTGCGGCGCAACCATTCCCCGTAAAGCAGTCGCGCCCGGGCCAGGCGGACCCGTTGCGACGTCGCTTCGAAACGCTCGATCGACTCCAGGTACAGCGCCTCCGCCTGCTCACCTTCGCTCAGCAAGGCCCGCGATCGGGCCAGCGCGGCCAACGCCCGCGGTGACCCAGCCGCCGATGTCCGCGCCTGAAGCCGATCAAAAATCTGCTCGGCGAATCCACGATCATCGGCGCGGACCGCGGCTTCGATTGCCTCGACCAACAACTCGCTGTGGAACCCGAGGTCGTCATACTCGCACGCCCTGTGTGCCGCCGATCGCGCCTCCGCATACCGGCCCAGCCCGTTGTTCAGCACCACGGTGGCGTAGTACGCCAGGCCGATCACCCGGCCCTCACCTCGGGCGCGGCCGGACTCCAGAGCCGCCGTCGCCAATCGGGTGGCCTCGGCTTCGTCTCCCCGCCAGGCCGACACGATGATCCGGTGGTACTTCAGCGGGGCGTAGTCGATGGCGATGGCCAGGTCATTGGCTTCGGCGACAAGTGAACTGGCCGTGGCCAATTCGCCGCGCTCGACGGCGGCACCGGCACGTGACAACAGCGCCGGCGGCAGCAGCGCCAGCGCCCCGCTGTCGGTGGCCAGCTGCGCCGCGTGCGCCGAGAAGTCATGCCACCCGTCGTCCCACGTCTCGTGGATCAGACATTCATGGACAACGGGGAAGGCCCGCCAGAACCACCCGCGGCTGCCGTCCCGGGCGGCCGTCTTGAGCGCGTCCAACGCGCGGCGCATGGCGGGCATCGCCTCGACCGGACCCAACGCCAACCGCTCGGCCAGCGCGTGCGTCACCAGCTCGAGTGGGGTCTGCGGCTGCAATTTCGCCAGCGCGGCTCGCGCGGTCGCTGCGACGTCGGCAGCCAGACCGGTTGCGATACGCCCGACGTACATCGCGGCGCTCAGCGCCTCCAGGTAGGCCTCGGTGGCCAGGGTCGTGTCGAGCGCATCCAACTGCCCCGCCACCGCCGTGAACTGGGAGACGGCGGCCACGAGCGCATCGGCGTCACCGTCGGCGCGTGCGGCGGCAAATGTCAACCGGGTCTTCAGTTGCGCGGAGCGGGCCCGTTGCAAATCGGTCAGCGGGCCCAGATCTGCGGTGGCCAGGAGACGGTGGGCGTTGCCGAACGACGCGATCTCGCGATGGGCCTCGGCCGCCGCGAGCGCCCGGCCGGTACGGACTGCGGGGTCCGGAGTCAACTCCGCCGCCCGGGCCAGAAATGCTGCGGCGGAGGCGGTTCCACCGCGCTGCAACGCCCGCCCGGCCGAACGCTCCAGATCCGATGCCACCTGCTCATCAAGAGAATCGGCGGCCAGGGCACGGTGCCAGGCACGCCGGTCCGGGTCGACGCTGGGGTCGGTGACCGCCGCCAGCCCCGCGTGCGCGGATCGGCGTTGTTCTACGGAGGCCGAGCGGTAAGCCACCGACCGCGCCAGCGGATGGTGGAACCGTACTCGGCTGTCGACCGCGATCAGGCCAAGGTCGTACGCGGGCGTCATCACTGTGGGTTTGAGGTCCAGATGTGCCAATGCGCGCGACAGCAGCGCCGGGTCGCCCACCGGTTCAGCGGCCGCGACGCACAGGAGCATCCGGGTCTCGGCAGGCAGGTCGGCGATCAGCGTGCGGTAATGCTCTGCGATGCCGGCCCTGACGTTCTCGGTGTTGAAGGATGCGATGTCCTTCGGAGTCTCCAACAGCGCCAACGGGTTTCCCCGCGCTTCGGCCACGATCCGGTCCAGGATCGCTCCATCCAGGCGACCCGGGTACGTCGACTCCAACAACCTGCGTGCGTCACCGTCGTCGAGTCCACCCACCGCCAGGCTGGGTAACCCCGCGGTGCCGTCGATCGGGGTACGCGTCGCGAAAACCAACCCTACGGACTCGGCCTGCACGCGGCGCGCCACGAAGAACAACGTTTGCGCCGACACGTGATCCAGCCACTGCACATCGTCGACCACGCACAACACCGGTCGATCCGCAGCGGCAGCCGCAAGCAGCCCGAGGATTGCCAACCCCACCAAGAACCGATTCGGCGCGGTACCGGTGTCGCTGAGACCGAAGGCCCCCTCCAGCGCCTCCCGCTGCGGTTGCGGCAGACCCGACCGGTAATCCAGCACCGGCGCGCACAGCTGCTGCAGACCCGCGAAGGCCAATTCCATGTCGGATTCCACACCCACTGTGGTCAACACCGTGCAGTCCGCGGCGGCGCACTCCCGCAGAAATGTCAGCAACGCCGTCTTCCCGATACCGGCCTCACCGAGGAGCACCCGCACCTCACTGCGCCCGGAGCGCACGGCGTCCACCATCTCCCGAAGTGTCTGGCATTCGGCGGTGCGGCCCGGCAACGCCGCGTTGCTTCGGTCGCGGATCGCCGTCACGATCGAAATGCCTACCCGTCTGGAGCGCCCGGAAGCGGCCAGGCTTCTGACCGCGGTACCGGCAGATCCTGTCATGTCGGCCCGCTGGATGCAGGGCTACCCGTGGACCACGGGTTTTCCGTGGTCCCTACCGGCTCTCTGACTGCCACTGTTGTCGAAGCACGCCGGAGGGAGGGCAGGGTGGGCTCACCAGAATTTTCGGGACGCACAGCCATGGTCACCGAGGTGACCTCGAAGCTGGGACGGGCCACGGCGCGCCTGCTCAAAGAGGCCGGCGCTCAGCTGATCATCAGTGGCCGGGACGCCGCCGCCGGACGGGCTGCCGTCAACGAACTGGGCCCTGGTACCCGGTTCATCGACGCCGACCTGGCTGACCTGGAGTCCGTCGACCATCTCGCCCGACAGGTGCCGGTCGACGTCCTCATCAACAATGCCGAAGTGGTCGACGTCGATACGCTGGCCGGCCTGTACTTTCTTGTCAGCGCCGTCGCTCTCTGCATGATCCGCCACGGTGGCGGAGCGATCGTCAACGTCACGACGGGGCCGACAGATGCCATTGCCGCGTTAACCCGATGCTGGGCAACGGAATTCGGCGCAAGCGGCATTCGGGTCAACACCGTCGTGGCCGGAAGCGGAGCCAATCCGCTCGGACACGTCGGCCGGCCTGCCGAAATCGCCGAAGCGATCATCTTCCTCGCCTCCGGCCGGGCGAGCTTCATCACCGGCGCCACACTGCACGTTGATGGCGGAGCAAGCATCGCGTGAGTACCGCGACTCGGTAGGTGCGCCGCTAAGGCGCCGGACGGAACCCGCGGAGGACGGTGTCGAGGTGTCGCCGCCAAAGGTCGTCGCCACCACCGGCCGCGACGATGCCGCGGAGCGCCCAGATGGTAGCGGTCACGTCTGCGGTCGTCACGTCCCGCCGGATCGCGCCGGATCGCTGCCCGCGCGACAGCAAGGCTGCCGACTGCTGCCGGAGTTCCTCCACGAGTTGCTGTGGCGCGAGGTCACCCCACAAGTAGGCCGACAGCCCGCTCTTACGGACGAGCTCGGCGCCCACGGTGTGGAGGAAGACGCTCAGGCATCGGTCGTCGGGTGCGGCGTGCGCTTCCTCCGCGGCTGCCAGTAGGCGCCCGAAGAACTCGCTCAACACTTCTCGGACCAATGCCTCCTTGTTGGGAAACCGTCGGTAGAGCGTTGCCGGGCCCATCCCGGCCGCACGTGCGACATCCTCCAAAGTCGCCCGTGTGCCTTGCTGCGCGAACACGTCCTCGGCAGCGGCGACCAATCGGCTGCGGTTGGCTGCCGCATCTCGTCTCATCGTCGGCTCCATTTCCAGGCGTACTATCTGATAGTGAAACTATCACTTATCGCGAAGGGGTTCGACAGTGACGGCAGTTGATGGCATGGCACGGGTGCAGATCGGCCATTCGGACCTCCATGTTCGGCCGGTCGGTCTCGGCTGCATGGGGATGTCGCAGAGCTATGGAGACGCCGACGATTCGACGTCGATACAAACCATCCGTGCAGCGCTCGACTTGGGCGTGGACCACCTCGACACTTCAGACGTTTACGGCGCTTCCGACATCACCTGGGGCGTCCCGATCCGCGGGTTCGGCCACAACGAGGAGCTGATCGGCAAGGCCATTTCCGGACGCCGCAATGAGGTGGTGCTGGCCACGAAGTTCGCCGCCCGGATCAACGAAACCAACGACGGGATCGCGATCGACGGACGGCCCGAGTACGCAACCGCCGCTTGCGAAGCCAGTCTGCGGCGCCTCGGCACCGACGTGATCGACCTGTACTACTGCCATCGCCTCGATCCACACATCCCCATCGAGGAAACAGTCGGGGCCATGGCCGAGTTGGTCGATGCGGGCAAGGTCCGCGCGATCGGTCTCAGCGAGGTGGGGCCCGAGACCTTGCGCCGAGCGCAGACGGTGCATCCGATAGCGGCGTTGCAGAGCGAGTATTCCCTGTGGGAACGCGGCGTCGAGGGCGGTATCGCGGAGACGTGTGCTGCGTTGGGGATAACGCTGGTCGCATACAGCCCGCTGGGCCGCTCCGCACTCACCGGAGCGTTGGCTGCCGATGCAACCTTTGCCAAAGGCGATCTGCGCGCCACCAACCCGCGCTTCACCGCGGAGAACCTGGAGACGAACCTGGCTCCCGTGGCTGCACTGAACGAGCTGGCCGATCAAAAAGGTTGCCGCCCGGGCCAATTGGCGTTGGCCTGGCTGCTTTCGCGCCCCTTCCGGGTGGTGACGATTCCCGGAACCAAGCGCGCCGAGTATGTGGCCGAGAATCTTGCCGCCACCAATGCCGCCCTCAGCGCCGACGAATCCGCCTATCTCTCAGCGGCTTTCGCCCCGGGAACCATCGTCGGCGACCGCTACGCACCGGCGCACGCCAGTACCGTGGCGCCACGCTGAGCGCGCAGATGACGCCCACCCCTGCCGCCCGCCCCCTCGTGCTCGGTCAGATCGCATCACTGACCGGCTCCAATTACATGGGGTTGGAGAACGTGGCCGGCGCCGAGCTGGCGGTGCAACAACTGAACGACTCTGGCGGCGTGCTCGGACGCCGTATCGAGCTGCACGTCGAAGACGACGGCAGCCTGCCGCAGGGCGCAGTCGATGCTTACGGTCGGCTCGCCGGGCTGCGAACCGTCGCGGTTATCGGCACATCGTTCTCCAATGCCAGCCTCGCCGTCCTGCCACACACCGACGAACACCAATTGCTTTATGTCTCAACTGGTGCCGCACACACGCAGGTCGATCCCGTGCGGCCGTACGCCTTCATGACGCCGCCGCCCGGGCATCTGGTGGCCGAGCAACTGCTGCGGTTCCTTCACGACGCCGGCATCGCCGAGATCGCCGTGGTCATCGATGCCGACAGCGCGTTCAACCGAGATGCCTGGGCGGCCCAGCGCGCCATGCTTGATCGGCACGGCATCACGGCCATCGCCGTCGTGTCCGTCAACGTGGACACCGCCGATTTCGGTCCGGCAATCCGTCAGGTCACCCAGAGCGCGGCGCAGGCGTTGATGGCTTGGGTGACCGGTCCACCGGCAACGGGTTTGGCACTGGCTTTTCGAGCCGCCGGGCTCAGCATGCCGATGGTGATGGGGATCGGGGCAGCAAGCCCGGGATTTATGGACTCGGTCGGACCCGCCGCCGAGGGCATCATCGTCGGAACGTCCTTGGCGAGCATCGGTTCAGACGTACCAGAGCAGGCGACGCGACTCACGATCGAAGCCTTGGCCGCACCCTTCGAACAGCGCCATGGCGCACTCCCATCGCAGTTCGCCGTCGACGGTTACATCGCCGCCAAACTCATCACGGCGGCGATCGAATCCGCGGGCACCGACGACCGTGGCGCAGTCCGGGACGCGATGGAAACGCTGACGTGCCTAACGGCTGCCGGCCGATACGCCTTCTCGCCCACCGACCATTCGGGCTTGGACGTCGATGACGTCGCCGTCGCCGTCATTCGGGACGGCCGGTTCCGTCTCACCCCGTGGTCCGCAGGACGGCTACGAGAGCACTTGTGCCGCACCGACGCAAACCGCTGATGATCGACGGTGTCGGTCTGGCCGCGGGCTGTTGTCAGTCTGGCGACGGGGTGGTGCTGAAGACCGGCCAACAGATTTCCGTAGCGGTGAATGTTGTTGGAGCTGCAGGTGTTCCACCAAGGTAGTGTTCGCGGATCGGCCCCTGGCCGCTGATCAGGTGCTCGTTCGCGTATTTGCCCAGCGCCCCGTAGCTGCGGTCGATGCTTTCGTCGTGACCCCCGGAGTGGGTGAGCACCGCGTATTCGGCCTTGGGTAACACCTCCGCGCGGACACCCTCCGGAGGCTGCGCCGATTGCGGCGCAGGCACGAATAGGGTTGCGTGGCCGCGTGATTCGAGGAAGAGTGCCCGGTCGTAGAGGCCGCCAGGCACGACGACAGACGGTGCGCCGACTGCTGCGCCAACTGCATCTCGCAGTGTGCTCAGCGTCGCCGCGAACCAGCTGTCGATCTCGGATACCTCGATGGTGGCGCCGATGGACCACACGGCCAGTGCCGGCTCATGGCGCACTGCCACGAAGGCGGGGGTCTGGACGGGCGAAAGCAACTCGCGCAGCGCGCCAACGGTGTCACGCGTCTGCTGCAGCTGGACCTCCATCTGTTCGAGATGAGCCGTGATGATCCGGGTGCGCGTCGCGGCGTCGTCTGTGCTCAGCAGCGCTTTGATGTCGGGAATGGACATGCCGAGGGATCGAAACCGGCGAATGATGTGTGCATGGTCGACCTGGCTGGTGTCATAGAAGCGGTAGCCGGTGTACGCGTCGACGTGTGCCGGTTCGAGGATCCCGATGTCGTGGTAGTGCCGTAGCGCTTTCCTACTCAGGCTGGTCATCACGGCGAAGTCACCGATCGAAACCTGTGCGCCCACGCCGTCCTCCTCATGCGATCCGCCGCCCGCGTTATCGGCTGAGGCCATCCTGCAGTCTCCCCCTAGGGCAAGGTCAACATTGCGGCCCAGGCTTGACCCTCCCCCTACAGGAAGCTCCACCGTGAGGTCATGACCACAGATTGGGATGCCCTCCCGGACAACATAAAGACGTTCATGACCGCGCTCAGCACTCCGCAGGACGGCCGCGCGGTTGCCACCTTCACCGCCGATGCGGTCGTGACCGATGAGGGGCGCGACCACACAGGCCGTCACGAGATTGGAGCCTGGCTGACCGCCTCGGCCGGCGAGTACACCTACACCTCCGAGTTCACCGGCGCGACCACGACCGGCACCACCGTCGACGTCGGGCAGCATCTGGAGGGCGACTTTCCCGGCGGGGTGGTCGACCTGCACTTCCGCTTCACCCTCGACGGCGAGTCGATCAGCCGGTTGGTGATCGAGCCATGAGCCGCAGATGGTTCATCACCGGCGATACACCCGGCGGCTTCGGGGTGGCCTTCGCCGAAGCGGCGCTCGAGACGGGAGACCGCGTGGTGCTGACGTCCCGGCGCCCGCAGGAGCTGGCGACCTGGGCCGAACAGTACGGTGACGCCGTTCTCGTCGTGCCGCTGGAACTCACCGATGGGGCGCAGGTGCAGCGCGCGGTGCGCGCGGCCGAGGAGCACTTCGGCGGTATCGATGTGCTGGTCAACAACGCGGGTCGCGGTTGGTACGGATCGATCGAGGGAATGGACGAGACCTCGTTGCGGGCGATGTTCGAACTGAACTTCTTTGCGGTGCTGGCCGTGACGCGCGCCGTGCTGCCAGGCATGCGCGCCCGCGGAAGCGGGTGGATCGTCAACGTGTCGTCGGTGGCCGGGCTCGTGTCGGCCGTCGGATTCGGCTACTACAGCGCGACGAAGTTCGCCATCGAAGCCATCACCGATGCGATGCGCGACGAGGTCGCCGCACAGGGCATCTCCGTGTTGACGGTCGAGCCGGGAGCGTTCCGCACGAACGCCTACGCCGGCTTCACCAATGAGCCTGTCGCTGAAGGGATTCCGGAGTATCACGACATGCTGGAGCAGGTCCGTGCCACCTTCGTGGGGATGGACGGTGTGCAGCCAGGCGACCCTCGCCGCGGAGCTCGTGCGGTACTCGCGGCGATGGCCCAGGACCCGCCGCCCCGCCGGCTGGTCCTGGGCAACAGCGGATACGACGCCGTGATCGATGCGCTGGAGCAGAACCTGGCCGACATCCGGGCGAACGAAAGACTTTCTCGCAGTGCGGATTTCCCTGCCTAGCCGGGCGGCCCGGCTTCCTTCCGCCGGCCCTCACCGCGGGGTGGTGATCACCACTACCGCTTCAGCAGCACCATCGGGAGCGGCGAACCGGTGGCGGCGGTCGCTCAGCCAACTCAGCGTCGCCCCCTCCTCGACCAGGCTCTCCTCACCGACCGGCCCGGCCAGCACCTTGCCGTCGACAACAGTGAGGTGCTCGCGAACGCCCACCCCGTGCGACGGCGAGATGTGCTCGGCGCCGTCAGGGAACTCCAGGCGGAACACCTCGACGGTGACCCGGGGCAGGTGCCGCACCGACAGCAGCACCGTACGCATTCCGCCGTCGGCGGCTGGGTGCACGCCCGGGGTCTCGCCCACCAGCGCGGTCAGCGGCACATCCAGGGGTTCACACAGGGCGTAGAGGGTCTCGACCGTGGGATTGCGGCCGCCCGACTCGATCTCGGACAACGACCCCTTGCCCACCCCGGCTCGGCGGGCGAGCTCGGACAGGCTCAGACCCCGCTCCACCCGCAGCTCTCGCAACCGGCGACCGACCTCTCCCGCATACATCTCTTCATGGTACGTTCCGTTTACAGAACGTTCCGTATTCAGAACGGAGGGTGTGGATGGAACAGGACGCCTCGAAGGCAGTCCCGATCAGTGCCGGCGTGGTGTGCGCCCTGGTCGGCTTCACGTCGTCGTTCGCGGTGGTTCTCGCGGGGCTGCGGGCAGCGGGCGCAAATCCGCAACAGGCGGCCTCGGGTCTGGTGGCGGTGAGTTTGGCGATGGGCGCGTCATCGATGCTGCTGTCGTGGCGGTTCCGGATGCCGATCACGAGTGCGTGGTCGACGCCCGGCGCGGCGCTGCTGGTCACGACGGGTGCGGTGGCCGGCGGGTGGCCCGCGGCCGTCGGCGCGTTCGCGCTCACGGCGGTGCTGCTGCTGGCGACGGGCCTCTGGCCGGCGCTCGCGCGCCTGGTCACCCGCATCCCCAATCCCGTCGCTCAGGCAATGCTCGCGGGGGTCCTCCTGCCGCTCTGCGTTGCTCCGGTTACCGCCTTGGCCCACGATCCGGGTGCGATCGCACCGGTGCTGGTGGTGTGGCTGATCATGATCGCGCTCCGGCCCCGCTGGGCCGTACCGGCCGCGTTCGGCGCCGCCCTGGTGGTGATCGCGGTGACACTGGTCCGCAACCACGCCCTGCCCGCAGCCACTGCATGGATCCCCCACCTGCAGGTCACGGCTCCCACCTTCACCTTGCAAGCGCTCACCGGCATCGCTGTGCCGCTGTACATCGTGACCATGGCAGCGCAGAACATCCCCGGCGTCGCTGTCATGTCGGGTTTCGGTTACCGCGTTCCCTGGCGTCCGGTGCTGACGGTGACCGGGATCGGTTCCTTGCTGGCGACTCCGTTCGGCGGACACGCCGTCAACTTGGCCGCGATCAGCGCCGCGTTGGCGGCCGCACCGGACGCCGATCCGAACCCCCGGCGCCGCTGGATCGCCGGGTTCACGACGGGGGCGGTGTACTGCGGGCTCGGCCTGGTCTCCACCGGACTGACAGCGGCTGTTCTCGCGGCCCCGGCGGGTGTCGTGCAAGCCGTTGCCGGTGTGGCACTACTCAGTGCTTTTGCCGGCGCCTGCGCGGGAGCGATGGCCGACGAATCGGCGCGACTCCCCGCAGCGGTGACGCTGATCGTTGCCGCCTCGGGAACGACGGTGGCCGGCATCGGTGCGGCGTTCTGGGCGCTGGTGATCGGCGTGATCGCACACCGACTGCTCAGGCCTGCGGCCGCCGCCGCTCCAGAACTGTCGCGCCGAAGTGCGCCTGCTGCTACGACAACGCAGCCTCTCGGCTGAACGGCGGCGTCAGCACAGGCGCCATGGCAGGCTCCTCGCCCACCTGCGGACGGCGGTGACTCCACAGGACCGCGGCCGCGATGAGGGCCACCACTCCACCGGCCCCAACCGGCAGCGTCGTCGACTGCCGATCAGCCAGTATCGACTGGCACTGCTCGACATAGTTGCTCGGCGCGAACATGGGCCCGCGGTTGGTGTGCAGATCCAAATTGATCTGGTCTTGTACTCGGGCGACTTCGAAGTCCGGGTGAAAGCCGGTCCCGCAGGGAATCGGCGTTCCAAACCGGTCCACAGCTCCCAGCTGCACAGGGATTGCTGTCGATAGCAAGGCGCCGAGAACCGCAGCGGCACCGGCGAGGGCTAGTACACGGCTAAACATGTTGCTCCAGTTCCCCTTTCGAGATTGTGAACGACTGCGCTGGCGGCAACCGTCGACTTGGCGTTCATCTCGTGAGCGGTTGCGGCCAGCAACCGCGGTATATGGGTTAGTCGTGACCGGTGGCCCAAGCCGAACGTGCGAATTACGTGATCCCGAGCACATAGCGCCAGCGCTACTCAAGCCGGCTGTTGAAGGCCTCCGCCCCGGCGGCCCGGCCCGATGTCACGGCCGACGATGTCCGAGGGGACTGTGCGAAAGAACGGATCTTCAGGAGACGGTCACGTGGACGTGGTCGAAGTGGGCAGCCACCCGCCACATTGTGTAGGAGATACCGAAGCGTCCGGCCTGACTCTCGAGATCGGCCTTTATCTCGTCCCCGAGACCCATGTCCGAGCCGATCATGATGTCCACCGCATGCCCGCTCGGGTGGTCGGGAAGCCGATCTGCACGCACGCCACCGATCGACTTCACGCCGGGGTAGGTGGCCATGATGTAGTCCACGATCGCCCTCGCGTTGGGGACCAAACCGCTCATCCCGACCGTGGGGATCGGCGCGATCGGGCCCAACGCTGCCGTGACGGCTGCCGTCGGGAGGACCACTCCCGCCTGCTGGGCCGGGGGCAACGCGGCATAGCTCGCGCTGACAGCGGCCATCTGCTTGCGCAGCCGAGCCCGCATGTTCTGCAAGTCCGCTCGGACCGCAGCAGCCGCGTCGACGGCCGCCTTCGCGTCAGCCGCGGACTTTGCCGAGGCCTCCTCGCTGGCCTGCGCGTCCTGGTAGGCCTGACGGAAGCCCCGCATCTGCGCGGAGATCTCGGTAGCCACCACCCTCTGGACGGCCAGGGTGTCGATCAGGTTCGCGGGCGACGACGCGGTCAGAATGGCGCTGACGCCGTCGGTTCGCCCACCCATGTAGGCCGCAGCGGCATATTGGTCCACGTCCTGCTGGTAGGCGGTCAGTTGGGCTTTGGTCGCCTCGAGGCCGGCGAGATCGTCGGAGTGCTTCTTGTCCGCCTGTCTCAGCGACTGCAGCTTCGCGTCGAGATCCGGCTGCGCATTGCGGATGGTGTCGGACAGCTGTTCGACCTGGCGGGACAGCTCGTTGAGCTGTGCCAACCCATCCTGGGGCGGGTCGGCCTGCGCCACACCGGCCCACACCACGCTCAGTGCGACCAGTCCCGCGATGGCACCGACCACCGGCTTGCGGGCGGCGTCATTCGCCACAAGCGGTGAGTGAACCTTCAAGACTGCGCATCCTTCGACGCTGTCGGCGTCTGCTCCGTCGAGCCGACTGTCCGTGTGCCTTAGTTGTCCAGGAGGCTACAAAAGTGGCGCCTGCGCTGTCCAACCATGGCCGTCAACCACTCGCGTGGTCATCAGCTAGTGGAAGAGCCGCGCCTACGGGAGCCGTCGGGCGACGCTTGGGTCATGGGTTGATGGTGCTCGGCCCGTCTTGACGTCCCCAGATGTATTCGGACGCGAACGGCGAGCCCAAGCCGAAGTGGTTGTACGGCGCGATCGACGCGCCGGTGTCCATCACCATGTACGGCATCGGCCAGATGTCCTTGGTGACCGTCCAGCAACCCGGGCGACCCATCGGACCGCCGGAGGCGTTGATGCGAGGCAGGTTGTCTGGGTAGACATAGGCGTTGGCGGTGCCGACCAGTTCCATGTGCATGGCCAACGAGTAACCGTTACCGCCGAGGCCCTTGGCCGCGGCCGGCGCACCGGAGGCGAAGCCGCGGAACAGACAGTCCAACTCGGGGCTGTACTTGTCCAGCAACCGGGTGGTCGGCAGCAAGTCCTCGGCGCCCCGGGTCAGGTACGGACCACCTCGCTCCAAGGTGTCGCCACCGGTGTTGCCGAACCCGACCGCAGCGACCAACGTCTGGTCCAGATTGCCGCGCTGATCGTTGAAGGTGCGGGCCGTCGTGACCGCGTTCGCCAGGCCGTCCCACAGATCCGGGGATGCGTCGGCGTACACCTGCGATAGGTCGGCCAAGGCCTTGATGTCATGCCGCAATGCGGGCATCCGCGTGTTGATGTCACCCAAGATGTCGTTGCCGTTGACCAGCGACTGCCCGAACTTGTCCCCCAGCCCGTCGAGAGCCTGAGCCGCGGCGGTCAGAATTTGGTTGAGCTTGACCGGGTCCACCTGCCCGGAGATCGCGGTGATGGTCTCGAACAGCGTATTGAACTCAGTGGTGACGCCACTGGCGTTGATCACGTCACCACTTTTGAGGCGCTGTGGCGACGGGTTGGCCGGCGAGGTGAACGCGATGTACTTGTTGCCGAACGCGGTGGTGGCCAACAGCTTGACGTCCACGTTGCTCGGCAACAGGTCCAAGTACTG
This sequence comes from Mycobacterium sp. SMC-13, assembly GCF_045311035.1. Taxonomy (NCBI): domain Bacteria; kingdom Bacillati; phylum Actinomycetota; class Actinomycetes; order Mycobacteriales; family Mycobacteriaceae; genus Mycobacterium; species Mycobacterium sp. SMC-13. The sequence goes on along the minus strand of NZ_JBJIAI010000004.1, from coordinate 300,081 downwards.
CGGATCGACGCTGAGAACAAGTTTGGCTTGAGCCCGGCCATCATTCCCAGACTGGGCCTCAGCGGCCTGCAACCGGCCGATCGGCACCCCGTTGAAGGTGACCTTGGAACCAGGATCCATCGACAACCCGGACCGGTTGTACACCACGAACAGCTGGGCCTTGGTGTCGAAATAGCCTCGGAACTGGGACCAAGTCAGCGCCAGCACCAGCACGAAGAACAGCACCAGCCCAACCGCTGCCGCCTGGTACGGCGGGCTACGGTCGGGGTTCAACGGGGCATGGACCTGCCCCTCGGCGATTGGCGGCGGCGGCAATCCATCGAGGTCGCTCCCCGAGTCGGGACCCGCCACTGCACCACCCCCCTTTGCCGGCCCGCTAGGCCAAACGCCCTGTCATTAAACGCGGTATCGACGGCTTGTCGAAACCTGTTGGCCTGCATGGTGTTCGGGCTCACATGGGCGATCCGACGTGTCAGCCGTCACGCAGGCCATGGTCGGCAGGAACCGCAAGAACTGCACGAGAGCTGCCTGAGCCCCCCAACGATCGCCGCCGCCATGCGGAATCAATTTCCCGCACGACCATTTCCGTATCGGGACTCGGTTCAATCTCCGTCGAGACTTCGCGGGCGGGTTCACGCCACCCGTGGTAGTGGTCTGCCACGATTGCCGAACGGTGTCCGATGGGCGGGTTCCCGAAATGACCAGTCGGGCAAGACCTTTCCCTCACCGAAATCACCGGCTAGCGCCGGTGGGCGACCTGTTGGCTATCAACCCGCACGGTCACCGCGCTTCCACCCGAATTTGGGCAGGGTAAAGATCGACTTGTCGAGAAGCGCTGAGGAAATGAGCCGACCTCGGCGATACCCCGCGAGGAAGCTGACGTTCCTCGACACTCCGGCATCACTGGTGAGATTCCGCCACGATTCGTAAGAATCTACACAGCTGCTGCTGAGAACTACCTCGCCATATTCGTGAACCGCGAGAAGTGAAGCTGGTGTGCCACAGTGATATTCGCGGTCGGGCCGTTACGGTGCTTGCCCAGGATGATGTCGGCTTCACCACCGCGCGGGTCGTCGCGGTCGATGGAGTCCGGGCGGTGCAGCAGCATGACCATGTCGGCGTCCTGCTCCAGCGATCCCGACTCACGAAGGTCCGACACCTGCGGGCGCTTGTCGGTGCGCTGTTCGGGACCACGGTTCAGCTGGCTGATGGCGACCACGGGAACCTCGAGTTCCTTGGCCATCAGCTTCAGCGACCGCGAGAACTCCGAGACTTCCTGCTGCCGGGACTCGAACTTCTTACCCGAGGTCATCAGCTGCATGTAGTCCACGACGATGAGCCGCAGGTTGGCCTTCTGGTGCAGACGACGGGCCTTGGCCCGGATCTCCATCATGGTGAGGTTCGGCGAGTCGTCGATGTAGAGCGGTGCCTCGGAGATCTCGCTCATGCGGCGGGCCAGCTTGGTCCAGTCGTCGTCACTCATGCGACCCGAGCGCATGTCACCGAGCTTGATCTTGGCTTCGGCCGAGAGCAGTCGCATGACGATCTCGGTCTTGCTCATTTCCAGCGAGAAGATGACGCTGGCCTGCTGGTGCTTGATCGAGCAGGACCGCATGAAGTCCAGCCCGATCGTCGAATTGTGCGTCGGCACCATCGACCGCCCGGCCAGGTACAGGTGGGCCGGGTTGTCGACCTCGACGCAGCGCACCGGCACCGATTCCACCCGGCGCACATCGGTGATCGTCACGGGCCGCGTGAGCACCGCCAGCCCGCCGGCGGTCAGTGCCGGCTCGAGGCGGTCAGCGCCGGGCCGCAGGGTCGCGGTGGTGACGATGCCGCGGCCGGTCGGCCACTGGTGCGAGGCGTCGGCCACGATGGTCGTGCCGTCGGACAGGTCGATCTCGTAGCACGGGCGCTCCTCCATGACCGGAGTCGCGGCGACCACGCGGGTGGGCTGTCCGTTGGCGTCGATCAGCTCGTCGCCCACCGAGACATCACCCATGGTGGTCCAGCCGCCGGGCGTGGGCAGCGGGGTGTCGAGCGCCAGCGCCTTACCGACACCGGGGCGCGCGGCCACGATGATCATCTGGCCCGGGTGGAGACCGTTGGTGATCTCGTCGAGCTCGGTGAAACCGGTCGGGATACCGCGCGAGATACCGCCCTGGGACGCGATGGCGTCGATCTCGTCCATGGTGGGCTGCAGCAGCTCCTCCAGGACGGTGAAGTCCTCACTGCTGCGGGTCTGGGTGACGTCGTAGATCTCGGCCTGCGCGCGGTCCACGAGGTCGGCCACATCGGCACCCTCGGTGCCCGCGTAGCCGTACTGCACGACGCGCGTGCCGGCCTCGACGAGGCGGCGCAGCGTGGCCTTCTCTGCCACGATGCCGGCGTAGAAGCCGGCGTTGGCCGCGGTGGGCACCGTGGAGATCAGGGTGTGCAGATACGGCGCGCCGCCGATGCGCTTGAGCAGTCCGCGACGGTCGAGTTCGGCGGCGACCGTGACGGCGTCAGCGGGCTCACCCCGGCCGTACAGGTCGAGGATGGCGTCGTAGATGTTCTGGTGCGCGGGGCGGTAGAAGTCGCCGGGACGCAGGCGCTCGAGGACGTCGGCGACCGCGTCCTTGGACAGCAACATGCCACCGAGGACCGACTGCTCGGCAGCCATGTCCTGCGGCGGTTGACGGCCGAAATCCTCGCTGGGCGGCTCCTCCATGTCGGAACGACCCAGGTCGTCAGCGACAGCCACGAAGCGCTCCTCCTCCCGAAAATCGATATGAAACGTATGTTCGAACGAGCTACTTGTGACCGTACTTCACCCCGCCGACAGATCGGGCTCGCAAGCCCGCTCACCTGTCGCGCGACGCATCACGTTAGGCGTTGCTGGAGCCTCCCGAAACCACCCCTGTTGATAACCCTGGGGATGAAATGTGGAAAGACGTGGACAACGATGTTGACGGGTTGGGGAGAACTTGTGGAATACCAGCGGGTAAATTCCCAACCTTGCAGGTCAAGGGCCTATATATCGCCTGTGAGCCTGTGTATGAGAATTGGTGCGGCGTGTCGTGCCGGGTAGCCATCTCGGGCGTGTTGTGTTGCGTACGCGTGGCAGAAAAGGGCCGCGTAGGTTAACAGCCGGCGTAGATCACTGTTTGCAGATTGGCGTAAAAAATTCGCCCACTGTCAACAGAAAACGCCCGGGCGAAGTCAAAGATTGACTCCACCCGGGCGTTCTGCTGTTTGAGCTACCGCGTGCCTATCCGGCGACGACAGCCAGCGACACCGGCACGTTGACCGACGGGTGCAGACGCACCGCGATCTTGTGGGTGCCGACCGACTTGATGTGCGCCTTGGGCAGCTCGACGGTGCGCTTGTCGAGGTTCGGGCCACCGGCCTTCTTGATCGCGGCGACGACGTCGCCCGCGGTCACCGAACCGAACAGCTTGCCGCTGTCGGCACCGGCCTTGACGGCCAGCGACACGGGGCCGAGGGCCTCGATCGCCTGCTTCAGCTCGTTGGCGTGGTCCAGGTCGCGAACCGTCTTGGCGTCACGCGCGCGACGGATCTCGTTGGCCTGACGCTCGGCACCGCGGGTGGCCACGATGGCCAGGCCGCGGGGCAGCAGGTAGTTACGGCCGTAGCCGTCGCGAACCTCAACGGTGTCGCCGGCCGAACCCAGGTGGTCGACCTCAGTGGTCAGAATGAGCTTCATTTTTCTCAGTCCTCCCTATCGAGTCGACGAGCTGAACGGGAGCAACGCAACCTCGCGGGCGTTCTTCACGGCAATGGCGATGTCGCGCTGGTGCTGCACGCAGTTACCGGTGACGCGACGCGCACGGATCTTGCCGCGCTCGCTGATGTAGGTCCGGAGCAGTCCGGTGTCCTTGTAATCGATGGTCTGCGCCTTCTTGGAGCAGAACACGCACTTGCGGGTCTTGACCGGCTTTTCCGGCGCCGGACGCCGCTTGGTGGCCTTGGCCATGTCTTTCTCTTTCTGGGTCTAGCTGGTTGCCCAGCCAATTACGTGGATCAGAAGGGCGGCTCGTCGTCGGCGCCGCCGAACGAACCCGATGCCGGGGCGCTGCCCCACGGGTCGTCGGCCGGAGCGCCGCCACCAGCGGACGGACGGGAACCCCCGCCGCCTCCGCCGAAGCCGCCACCGCCTCCGCCACTGCGGTTGGCCTTGTTCACCTTCGCCGTCGCGTACCGCAGGGACGGGCCGATCTCGTCGACCTCGACCTCCATCACGGTGCGCTTCTCGCCCTCACGGGTCTCGAACGAGCGCTGCTTCAGCCGGCCGGTCACGATGACACGCGACCCCCGGACCAGGCTCTCGGCGACGTTCTCGGCCGCCTCGCGCCAGATGTTGCAGCGGAGGAACAGCGCCTCCCCGTCCTTCCACTCATTGCTCTGCCGGTCGAACATCCGCGGCGTCGAGGCCACGGTGAAGTTCGCAACAGCAGCACCGGACGGCGTGAAGCGCAGTTCCGGGTCAGCGGTCAGGTTTCCGATAACGGTGATGGTGGTGTCACCAGCCACGAGATCCTCCTGGGACGGATTGGGTGAATTAGGCGCGAGCCTACGCAAGGCCCGCGACAAATCCGCAGAGCTTCGGCGCTTCTAGTGCTTGTCGGTCCGCAGGACCTTGGTACGCAACACCGACTCGTTCAGGTTCAGCTGACGGTCGAGCTCGTTGACCGTGGCCGGTTCGGCCTTCAGGTCGACAACCGCGTAGATGCCTTCACCGTGCTTGGCGATCTCGTAAGCCAGCCGGCGACGGCCCCAGATGTCCACCTTTTCGACGCTGCCGCCGTCTTTGCGGACGACGTTCAGGAACGTCTCCAGCGACGGAGCTACGGTGCGCTCGTCAAGTGTGGGGTCGAGAATGACCATGATTTCGTATGGACGCATGTGGAACCCATCACCTCCTATGGTCGTATCGGCCACGGCGTGTTCCGTGGCAGGAGGGTCGCCTGCGTCGGCAACCGGGTCAGGTTACCCGAAGAGCCCCTGAGCTGCGAAATCGGCTCTCCGAAGAGCTGTCCTGACGGGGCCGTCAAGATCGCTAGTCTGGGTCCAAGATCATTGTCGGCGAGGGGGACGCATGACGTATCCGCAGGGGCCTTACGGCCAGGGTTTCCCGGGGCAGCCCGGTTACCCGCAGCAGCCGGGGTATCCACAGGGCTACCCGACCCAGCCCGGCTACCAGCAGGGATACCCGCAGGCGGGCGGTTTTCCGGGCGGATTTCCGCCCGCACCCGTGCCGCCCGCGTCGACTGGCGGTGTCAGTGGGGTCATCGCGGGCGTGCTGGCGATCATGGGCGGAGTGCTGCATGGGGGCATCGGGAGCATGACGTTGTTCGACTCCCTCACGAAAGAACCGAACTCTTTCGGCACCCGCTCTTCATCGCACTTCGGCGACGTGGTCCTGTCGGTGTCGGTCGTCGGCGGTCTGCTGATTCTGGCCGGAGGCTTCCTGCTGCTGGCGCGCAAGACCGCGGGTCGGTGGCTCATCGCCGTCGGCTGCGTACCCATCTTCGCGTTCGGCCTGATGGGCTTCCTGGCGGCAAGTGCCGACGGGGATGGCGTCATAGGGGTGATCGCCCTCCCGGTTGCGATCTTTTCGGTGGTGACCGTCGTGTTGACCTTCCTGCCCTCGACCACCCGATGGATCCAGGCGAAGCGCGCTCCCGTTGCGCCGCAATACTTTCCGCAGTACCCGCCGCCATATCAGCGCTGAGGTGGGCGGCCGGCGTTCACTGCGAATCCACGCACACGATGGCTCGGGAGCTTTCGCGGCGTCAGTTCGCAGTCGATGCAAAAGCCTTCTGCGACCCCGGTATACGCGGCCCGCCGATAGGCTGGCTTCACCGTTTGCCAGCGAGGGGGACGCATGACGTATCCGCAGGGGCCGTACGGCCAAGGGTTTCCGGGGCAGCCCGGGTATCCCGAGCAGCCGGGGTATCCGCAGGGCTATCCGGCCCAGCCGGTCTACCAGCAGGGCTACCCACAGCCGGGCGGCTATCCCGGTGGGTTTCCCGGCGGGTATCCGCCTGTGCCATCGGCACCGCCAAGTGGCGGCACGGCGGTCAGCGCGGCAGTCCTGTCGATTCTGGGTGCACTGGCCAACGGCGGAATGGGCCTGTCTGGCTTGTCGTCGATCGCCAGGGTCAGGAGCGAGTCCGCCGCCGCATTCCCCGGTGGGACCTATGCCCTCGCGGTCATGTTCTGCTTGTCAGGTGTCGTCGCGGCCTTACTGCTCTTGGCCGGCGCGACGATGTTGCTCATGCGCAAGATGCCCGGGCGCTGGCTGATTGTCGCCGGATGCGTACTGGTCATGGCCGGGACCGTCATCAGCTATGGACTACACAACGCCATCTCCGAGTACGAGGGCGGCCCTAGGTTTGGAGTCCCGGCGCTCGCTTTCCCGATCTTGACTCTCGTGTTGACCCTTCGGCCTTCAACCGTCGCGTGGCTTCAGGCCAAGCGCACTCCCGTTGCGCCGCAATACTTTCCGCCCTACCCGCCGCATCAGGGCTAAATGGATCAAGCCGGCGTCAAAGGGAACACATGACATATCCGCAGTACCCGCAGCCAGGCGCCTACCCCGTCCCGCCGGCGGCACCAGCCCAGCCGAGCGGCGGCACCGCGATCACCGCCGGCGTGCTGGCGACGCTGGGCGGATTGCTCAGCCTCGGCATCACCGCGGTCTCGCTGTTCTTCCTGATCGTCATCGCATCGATCGGCAGCAACTTCGACCGCTCTGATGTCGAATTCCTCGACAGCATCTTCGGCGTTCTGGCCATCGGACTGGTCGCCGTGGTGATCATCACGCTCGTGCTGGGCACGCTGCTGAGCGTGTTGCTCATCGCCGGCGCCGTGCTGCTCTTCCGGCGCAAGATGCTCGGCCGGTGGCTCGTGGTCAGTGGCTGTGCGGTGGCCATCGTGAGCAACCTGATGACCTCCGTCTTCACCACCGCCGTGACATCGGACGACTGGTACTCGCCCGAAGGTGTCGTCAGCGCCCTTCTGGGCCTGGCGTTCCCGATCATCACGATGGTCCTGGCATTGCTGCCGTCGACCACCGCGTGGATCAGGGCGGAGCAGAACCGGGCTGCGCCGCAATACTTTCCGCAGTACCCGCCGTCGTACCAGGGCTGAGTTCGAGAGAGCTCTCCTCTGGACATGTTCGATCCCGAACCGTCAACTTTCATTGACCGTCAAGGCAAGTTGACGGCTCCAGATCGAAGTTGCCAAGGGAGAGAGCGACGTACGCCGCGACTGTTCAGCCAACGCTCCGCACCGGCGACTTGCGCAGTCTGTGCGCACGCTCGCGGCGACCGCGAAAGAACCTAGGCCGCGGCCGTCTTCTTGATCGCCGCCAGCGTCAGCGGGATGCCTTCTTTCGCGTACTTCGTCCGGAGCGCGATCTGCGCCTCGGCGTCGTCGGACCAGCGCTCGTGGAAGCCCGCGATGCCGGCCGGCAGGAACTCCCACGACTGCGTCAGGCGCGTGCCACCGTCGGCGGGATCCAGCGTGAAGCCCCAGCGCACCCAACCGCCGTTGACCTCCCAGAAGAACTCGCGGCCGGGCTCGGCGACGACCACCTGGCTGCGCGTCTCCCAGGTTCGGTCACTGGTTTCGTTGCGGCCCTTGAACCAGGCGCCGGCCACCGGGCCGCCGTCCTCGTCCTCCCACCAGCACGCTTTGCACTGCGGGCTCCACTGACCCATCTTGGTCACGTCGGACACCAGGGCGTAGAGGGTCTCGGGATCGGAATCGATGACAACGGAATCGGAGAACGTCAGGTCGGTCACGCCCTCGACCCTGCCACCGCGCGCGCGGGAACGCAGCCCATTTATGCCGTGGGCGCAAGCTCCGGTTCCGGGTCGGGATCGGGTTCGGCGACGGCGATCGGCCGGGGCCGAAGCCGGGCGGGCAACCAGCGTGGCGGATTGTCGTCGGCCTCGTCGAACACGCCGCCGGACGGATCATCCACGCGGCCACCCCAGCGCACCAGATCCACCTCCGGCCGGTAGATGGCGCGAATCACCAACGCGCACAGGCCGATCACCGCGATATCGCGCAGCAGCACCGTGGTGGTGAAGAACTGCTCGGGCAGCCCGAGCTTCGGGTCGCCGTACAGGTACAGCATCCGCGGAATCCAGATCAGCGCATCAATAGTCATCCACGCCAACAAGATTCGACGATGCGGGAGCGCCAGCGCGGCCAGCGGTACCAGCCACAGCGAGTACTGCGGGCTCCACACCTTGTTGGTCAGCAGGAACGCGGCGACGACCAGGAACGCCAGCTGCGCCAGCCGCGGCCGCTGCGGCGCCGTCCACGCGACGTAAGCGATTGCCGCACAACACAAGACGAACAGCAACGCGGTGACGGTGTTGAGGACTGTCGGCGGCTCCCAGAAACCGAGGTTGGTGTCGAACCCGCCCCAGCCGGTGAAGGACTTCACGACGTTGTAGAGCGAGTCCATGTCGTCGCCGCGCCGGGTGTTGAGCCGGAAGAACTCGGACCACCCGCGCGGGAACATCACCATGATCGGCAGGTTCACCGCGATCCACGTGACCAGCGCGGTGATCGCCGTCTTGGCCACAGGCCGCCACTTGCCGGTCCGCACCGCCAGCATCGCCAGCGGGATCAGCAACAGCAGCGGATACAGCTTCAGGGCCACCCCGACCCCGATCAGCAGTCCGGCCACCACCGGTTTCCGGCGCGACCAGGCGAGCATGGCGCCGGCCGCACATGCCGTCGCGAGCGCGTCGAAGTTGGTGAACGCCTGGAAGATCAGGATCGGCGACCCGGCCACCACGGCGGCGTCCCACGGCCGCCGGCCGGACATGCGCATGGTCGCCCACACGGTGGCCATCCAGGCCAGCGCGAGCCCGAACGCCGAGATGTTGAAGAACATGATCACCTCGGCGACCACCGGCATTCGGACCAGCTTGGACAGCGCCGTGTAGGTCTTGGCCACCGACATGGCCGCGTACTGGTACATGCCGGTCAGCACCGGATACTCCATGTAGCGGATCGCGCGGGTGCCGTCGTACTGGACGCGCGGCTTCTGGGCGCTGTCGGTTTCGATCCAGCTGGACTTGTAGGGGAACTTGCCCAGGTTCAGCAGCTCCGCGGTGTACAGCGGCACGGTGTCCGAGTAGCAGAACTCGTAATAGGCGCGGTGGTTCTGCCAGTTGGCGACCCGCTGATCGGCGGTCCCCGTGCCGGTCGTCACCAGGCACGGCGCCTTGGTGGTGTAGCCCAGCCCGAGGAAGACCAGCGCGATGATCAGCATCACCCGGAACGGCGTGAGGAACGGCGCCCGGCCGATCATGGCGTGCCGGCCCACCGGCCCGCCCACGACCCCGGAGAGCGCCGCACCCATCACGTCGGTCCGGCTGGGCAGGTCCCGATCGTCGGCGCTGCGCAGGTCCCGGGCCAGCCGGGCCGGCGAGACCGTCGGAACGCCGGACTCGTCTGGTTCGTCGACCGTCACGGCGGCGGCGGGGGGCCAGGCTGGTTCGGGTCGCCACCGGCCGGAGGCGGCGGCGCATCCTGGTGCGGGGCAACCTGCATCGTGGTCGGCGGCCCGAACGGGATCGTGATGCCCGGCGCGATGACTAGCGTCGGCTGGACCACCGTCTCCGACGGCGCGCCCGGCATGGGCGCCTGGGGGTCATCGGGCGCCGGCGGCTTGATCACCGGTGCCTGCGGCACGCCCGCGTAGCCACCGATGGCCGTCGGCTTCGGGAACGACTCGTTGTCGGTGCCCTTGAGCGCGCCGTCCATCGTGGATTTCCAGATGTCCGACGGCAGACCCGAGCCGTACACCGGCCCGCCGCCCTTGTTCACCAGCGGCTGCGTCCCGGCCGTCGTACCGACCCACACCGCGGTGGACAGCGACGGCGTGTAGCCGACCATCCATGCGTCGCGGTTGGCGCCGGTGTCACCGAGCTGCACGGTGCCCGTCTTCGATGCGGACGGACGGCCGCCGGCCAGGTTGTGGCCGCGCGAGTAACCGGCGATGGGCTGCATCGCCGAGGTCACGTTGTCGGCGACGGCCTTCGGGATGCGCTGCTCACCCGAGTTGTCCTGAGATGCCGCGTCGAAGAGCACCTGTCCGTCGCCGTTGACGACCTTCTGCACGAAGTGCGGCTTGTGGTACTCGCCGGACGCCGCCAGCGTCGCATACGCGGACGCCATGTCCAGCGCGCGGCTCTGGTACTGACCGAGCACGACGCCGTTGTTCGGCGGGCCGCCCTTGCCGTCCTCGGACAGCGTGTGCTCGACGCCCGGGAAGCTGTCGGCGACACCGGCCTTGTGCGCGGCGTCGGCGACGTCCTGCGCGCCGTGCTTGAGCTTGAGCATCAACCGGTAATAGCTGGTGTTCAGCGACCGCTTGAGCGCTTCGGCGATGCTGCAGGTGCCGCAGCCCTCGCCCTCGACGTTGGTGATGTTGATGCCGTTGACCGTCACCGGCGAGCTGTCGATCTGGTAACCCAGCCCGATGCCCTGCTCGAGGGCCGCCACCAACGCGAAGACCTTGAACGACGAACCCGTCGGCAGACCGGCCTGCGCGAAGTCGAAGCCGTTGGCGTCGGAGCCGCCGTAGTAGGCCTTGATGCCGCCGGTGTGCGGGTCGACGGACACCACCGCCGCGCGCATGTCATCGGCCTGGCCATCCAGGTATTTCGACACCGCGTCCTCGGCCGCCGATTGCGCCTTCGGGTCGATGGTCGTGGTGACCTGCAACCCCTCGGTGTTCAGCGCCTGCTCGTTGATGTTGAAGATGCTCTGCAGCTCCTTCATCACCTGCCGCTGGATCAGCCCGTTGGGGCCTTCGGTCTGGTTCGCCTGGCGCGCCTGCTCCGGCGGCACCGTGGCCGGGAACTGCTGCTGGGCGCGGTCCTCCTTCGACAGCGCGCCCATGGTCACCATGCCGTCGAGCACCCAGTTCCAGCGCTCGGCGGCACCCTCCGGGTCGACGGCCGGGTCGAGGGTCGACGGCCGCTGGATCAGTGCCGCGAGCAGTGCGCCCTCGGCCACGTCGAGCTGCTCGACGGGTTTGCCGAAGTAGGCCTTCGACGCCGCGCCGATGCCGTAGGTGCCGCGGCCGAAATAGATGATGTTCAGGTACGACTGCAGCACTTCGTCTTTCGACCACTGCCGCGACATCTTGGTGGCGATCACCAGTTCCTTGGCCTTGCGGACCAAACCGCCCACGCCGGAGCGGGCGTCACCGACCAACGCGTTCTTGACGTACTGCTGCGTGATGGTCGACCCACCCTGCAGGTCACCACCGAAGATGTTGTTCTTGAACGCCCGCGCGAATCCGGAGAACGAGAAGCCCGGGTTGGTGTAGAAGTCCCGGTCCTCGGCAGCCATCACCGCGTTGCGGACATGCACCGGAATCTGGTCGATGTTGACGTCGACGCGGTTGCCTTCCGGTGGCACGAACTTCGCGAGCTCGCTGCCGTCGCTGGCCAGGATGGTCGACACCTGGTTGGTGCGGATGTCGCCCGGCTTGGGGATGTCGACGATGAGGTACGCCATCGCGAAGGTGACGATCGGCAGCACCAGCAGCACCACGGCGCCCGCGTAGCAGATCCGGCGGAACACCTTCCAGTTCCACTTGAACTGCGGCAACTTCGGACCGCCGGAGCTACCACCACTGCCGCCGGTTCGCGGAGGCGGCGGTGGCGGCGACTTCGGTGGCGGGTTCATGCCCGCGCTCATGCCGACCGGGGCCTGGCCCGGGCGCTTGGTGCCATCGAGGGCAGCCTTCACGGCGTCGATCGGATCCCGCAGCCGCGCATCGTCGGCCTTGCCGACGGGCGGCAGGATCATGGTGCGCCGGTCGTCCGGCGGCACGGGTCCGGGGCGTCCTTGCGGAGCGCCGGCGCCCGGTCCTCTGGTCGCGTCGTTGTCCGATCGGCTGTGGCGCCCAGCCCCACTCATTCCGTCACTCACTGGCGGTGCGCGCTTTCGAGCGCGCCGCGCGGGTGCCACGAGGCTTCGCCGCCTTCGGGGGACTCGGCGTCCCTAATACATATGACTTGACCAAATGATTCCAACTGCAAGTGCGGCATACCTCCACCACGTGAACCGCGAATTCGTCGAATTTGGCCGCCAGCAGGACGAGCTCTTCGGTGCTGCGGGCCGAACCCGACACCGCTCCGAGATGATCACCGAAGACCCACGACACCAATGTCAGCGGTTCTTTCCGGCAGATCGGGCACATCACCGAACTGGTACGACCATGAAATTTTGCTGCGCGCAGCAGGTAGGGGTTGGCGTCACACACCTCGGTGACGCCGGTACGGCCCGAGTAGACCTCGGCCAGCAGCGACCTGCGCCGGAGCGCATAGTCGACCACCTGCCGCTGCAATCGCACGTTGACCAGAGTACGTCGGGCACCTGAGCGCCGACGCGTGATGGCGCGCATGTAGCCGGGTTGTAGCCGGCTCGATAGGTGCAGCGGTAAACGGCTTGTGGCCGGGCTCACGCGCGCGCACCACCTGACCTTTACGCTTTCCCGGTGGCCACCGCAGCGACCCGGGCGAAAGACAGCGACCGCAACGACACCTGCCAGATCCTGGACACGGCACTGGCCGACGGCCAGCTGTCCGCCGAGGAGCACCGGCAGCGCGTCGCGGCGGCGACCCGGGCCGTCACGCTCGGCGAACTGCGCTCGCTGGTAACCGATCTGCAGACCGCGAACTCGTCGGTCAAACTGCCGCCGTTGAAGACCGGCGCGGGCCGCGCGGTGCGGTCGACCGGCTGGGGCATCCTGGCCGCCGGCGCCGCGGTGATGCTCGTGGTCGGTATCGCCATCGGCTGGGGCTTCTACGCCGCGCCCGGCCAGTCCCCGCTGACTGCCGCCGAAGACCCGGGTGCCAAGCCCGACGGCGTCGCTCCCGTGGTGCTCACCCCGCCGCGCCAGCTGCAGTCGCTCGGCGGGCTGACCGGACTGTTCACCCAGATGAAGAAGAAGTTCGGCGATACCACCGGCTACGAGCTGACCATCTACCCGGACTACGCGATCCTCGAGCGCCCCGACCCGGGCGAACCCCGCCGGGTGCTGCGGTACGACTACCGCGGCGGCTGGGACGACCCCGACACCACGACGGTGAGCAGTGACGAACGCGTCGTCGACCTCGGGAAGTTCAACTTCGAGAAGATCACCGGAATCCTGCACGGCGCGCCCGAGACGCTGGGCATCAAGCGCAACGAGATCAACACCGTCTACCTGATCTTCAAGGCCAGCAAGGACACCACCGCCCCGCCGGACACCGTCGCGATCTCGATCTATGTATCCGGGAAGTTCAACAACAGCGGCTACATCGAGATGGATCCCGAAGGCAATACCAAGCGCATCAACTACCCCGGCTGATTCGCCCCCTGTTCGGCCGGTGTTGACGGCCGCATCCAGCGCCGTTCATCTCCGTATGCGGCGTCGATTGGCCGCGTATATATCGGCGCGATACTATGGCGCGAGGTGTTGAAGCGTCCTAGCGCTCAATATGCGAGTCCGTCAATTCATGTCGGGAGGTGACACTGTGCTGGAGCTGGCCATCCTGGGGCTTCTGCTGGAGTCCCCCATGCACGGCTATGAGCTGCGCAAACGGCTGACCGGACTGCTCGGCGCGTTCCGGGCGTTCTCGTACGGCTCGCTGTACCCGGCGCTGCGTCGCATGCAGGCCGACGGCCTGATCGTCGAAGACGCGGCACCGCTCGGTGCGACGAAGGTGCGTCGCGCCCGTCGCGTCTACCAACTCACCGACGCCGGCAAGCAACGGTTCACCGAACTCGTCGCCGACACCGGCCCCCAGAACTACACCGATGACGGATTCGGTGTGCACTTGGCGTTCTTCAACCGGACTCCCGCCGAGGCCAGGATGCGAATCCTGGAAGGTCGGCGGCGTCAGGTCGAGGAACGTCGCGAAGGTCTGCGCGAGGCGATCGCACGGGCCAGCAGTTCACTCGACCGCTACACCCGGCAGCTGCATCAGCTCGGGCTCGAGTCCAGTGAGCGCGAAGTGAAATGGCTCAACGAGCTGATTGCTGCCGAACGCGTGGCAACTGCCGGACCGACGGTGCCGCCGTCACAAGGCCACGCCGACCAAACCTGAGCGCACGCGCCCCCGGGTGAATGCACTGAAAGAGTAGGAAAAGGAGACCGTCACATGTCTGAGTCGAACGAGGTTCGCGTCGCAATCGTCGGCGTAGGCAACTGCGCGGCGTCGCTCGTCCAGGGCGTGCAGTACTACCAGGACGCCGACGAGAGTTCGACCGTCCCGGGCCTGATGCACGTCAAGTTCGGGCAGTACCACGTGCGCGACGTGAAGTTCGTCGCCGCGTTCGACGTGGACGCCAAGAAGGTCGGCTTCGACCTCTCCGAGGCCATCGGCGCCTCCGAGAACAACACCATCAAGATCGCCGACGTGCCGCCGACCGACGTCATCGTGCAGCGCGGCCCGACCCTGGACGGCATCGGCAAGTACTACGCCGACACCATCGAGGTCTCCGACGCCGAGCCCGTCGACGTGGTCAAGGCCCTCAAGGACGCGAAGGTCGACGTCCTGGTCTCCTACCTGCCCGTCGGCTCCGAAGAGGCCGACAAGTTCTACGCCCAGTGCGCCATCGACGCCAAGGTCGCGTTCGTCAACGCCCTGCCCGTGTTCATCGCTTCGGACCCGGTGTGGGCCAAGAAGTTCGAGGACGCCGGCGTGCCGATCGTCGGTGACGACATCAAGAGCCAGGTCGGCGCCACCATCACCCACCGCGTGATGGCCAAGCTGTTCGAGGACCGCGGCGTCACGCTGGACCGCACCTACCAGCTGAACGTCGGCGGCAACATGGACTTCAAGAACATGCTCGAGCGCGAGCGCCTGGAGTCCAAGAAGGTCTCGAAGACGCAGGCCGTCACCTCGAACCTGACCGGCTCGCTGGCCGACAAGGTCTACGACAAGAACGTGCACATCGGCCCGTCGGACTACGTCGCGTGGCTCGACGACCGCAAGTGGGCGTACGTGCGCCTCGAGGGCCGCGCCTTCGGTGACGTGCCGCTGAACCTGGAGTACAAGCTCGAGGTGTGGGACTCCCCCAACTCGGCCGGCATCATCATCGACGCCGTGCGCGCCGCCAAGATCGCCAAGGACCGCGGCCTCGGTGGCCCGATCCTGCCGGCCTCGGCCTACCTGATGAAGAGCCCGCCGGTGCAGGTCGCCGACGACCTCGCCCGCGCGCAGCTGGAAGCCTTCATCGAGGGGTAATTTTCGACGTCAGAGTGGGCGGTCAGGTGAAACCTGGCCGCCCACTTGGCGTTTGAGGCCACGGTGCTTTCGGGACCGGTGTTGTGAGACTGGCCACAACCGCACTTTAAACTGGATTGAGTCCAAAAAATGCGGCTAAGGTGGGTACTCGTAAGAGACATCCGATAAACCCGAAGAGAGGTTCTCGTGGCCCTGATCAACAAGCAGATCAAGCCGTTCTCCGCGACCGCATACAAGAACGGCACCTTCATCCCCGTGTCGGACGCCGACATCAAGGGCAAGTGGGCCATCTTCTTCTTCTACCCGGCCGACTTCACCTTCGTCTGCCCGACCGAGCTCGGCGACCTCGCCGACCACTACGAGGAGCTGCAGCGCCTCGGCGTCGAGGTGTTCTCGGTGTCCACCGACACCCACTTCACCCACAAGGCGTGGCACGACTCGTCCGACACCATCGGCAAGATCCAGTACGCCATGATCGGCGACCCGACCCTGCAGATCAGCACCAACTTCGAGGTGCTGCGTGAGGACCAGGGCCTCGCCGACCGCGGCACCTTCCTGGTCGACCCCGACGGCGTCATCCAGTTCACCGAGGTCACCGCCGAGGGCATCGGCCGCAACGCCGCCGAGCTGGTCCGCAAGGTCAAGGCCGCCCAGTACGTGCGCAACCACCCGGGCGAGGTCTGCCCGGCCAAGTGGGAAGAGGGCGAAGAGACCCTGGCCCCGTCGCTCGAACTCGTCGGCAAGATCTAGTTCGACACTGCTGTCAGCGGTACGGGCCTGGTCCGCCCGGCCCGTACCGCTCACCAGAACTGCTTCACCCCAACATCTTTCGGGCCGTGAACGGCCCAGCCATTCCTATCCTCGATGGAGTTGATCCGCATGCTCGACACCTCACTCGCCGGCCAATTGAAGTCCCTGCTGGAGCGGCTGACCGTGCCGATCGAGCTGGTGTCCTCCCTCGATGACGGTCCCAAGTCCGCCGAGCTCGCCGAACTGCTCACCGAGATCGCGGCAATGTCGGACAAGATCACCTACACCCGCACCGACGACGACGCCCGCCGGCCGTCGTTCGCCATCCGCCGCACCGGCACCGACGTCGAGGTCCGGTTCGCCGGCATCCCGCTCGGCCACGAGTTTTCCTCTCTGGCCCTGGCGCTGCTGCAGGTCGGCGGATATCCGTCGAAGGAAGCCCCCGAGCTGCTCGAGCAGGTGCGGAACCTGGATGCCGACCTGCACTTCGAGACCTACTTCTCGCTGTCCTGCCAGAACTGCCCCGATGTGGTGCAGGCCCTGAACCTGATGGCGATCCTCAACCCCCGCATCAGCCACGTCGCCATCGACGGCGCGCTGTTCAAGGACGAGGTCGAACAGCGCAAGGTGCTCGCGGTGCCCACCGTTTTCCTCAACGGTGAGGTGTTCGACTCGGGCCGCATGACCCTCGAGCAGATCATCGGCAAGGTCGACACCGGCGCCGCGCAGCGCACCGCCGAGGCGATCGCCGAGAAGGACCCCTTCGACGTGCTGGTCGTCGGCGGCGGCCCCGCAGGCGCCGCGGCCGCAATCTACGCCGCCCGCAAGGGAATTCGCACCGGCGTGGTCGCTGAACGGTTCGGCGGTCAGGTGCTCGACACCATGGCCATCGAGAACTACATCTCCGTCCCGCACACCGAGGGACCGAAGTACGCCGCAGCGCTCGAAGCCCATGTCGGCGAGTACGACGTCGACGTCATGAAGACCCAGCGCGGCGCGAAGCTGCTGCCCGCGCTCGATGAGGGCGGCCTCGTCGAGATCTCGCTCGAGAGCGGCGCCTCGCTGACGGCCCGCACCGTCATCCTGGCCACCGGCGCCCGCTGGCGCGCGATGGGCGTGCCCGGTGAGGCCGAGTACCGCAACAAGGGCGTCACCTACTGCCCGCACTGCGACGGACCGCTGTTCAAGGGCAAGCGCGTCGCCGTGGTCGGCGGCGGCAACTCCGGCGTGGAGGCCGCGATCGACCTCGCCGGCGTCGTCTCGCACGTGACGCTGATCGAGTTCGATTCGGTGCTGCGCGCCGACGAGGTGCTGCAGCGCAAGCTGCGCAGCCTGCCGAACGTCGACATCCTGCTGAGCACGCTGACGACGGAGGTCCTCGGCGACGGCGACCAGGTGACCGGCCTGACCTACCAGGACCGCACCACCGGCGAGTCGCACCAGCTCGACCTGCAGGGCGTCTTCGTCCAGATCGGCCTGCTGCCCAACACCGAGTGGCTCGAAGGCAGCGTCGAGCTGTCCAAGCGCGGCGAGATCGTCATCGACGAGCGCGGCCAGACGTCGGTTCCCGGGGTGTTCGCCGCCGGTGACTGCACGACGGTGCCGTTCAAGCAGATCGTCATCGCCGCCGGCGCCGGTGCCACCGCAGCCCTGTCGGCGTTCGATCACCTGATCCGGACCACCGCCCCGGTCGGTAGCTGAGCGCTCCGCGGCTCGGGCGTAGTGTCCGAAGACGTGGCACAGGAGATTTCTGACGACGACCTGCTGACGCTCGACGAGTTCGCGCTGCTGCCCGAGAACGCCGAGCAGATCGGTGCCGACGGTCCGCTACCGACGGTGTCGCGCCTCGACGACGGCCCCATCAGCATGCTGAAGTGGGGCGTCGCGGCACCTGAGGTGGTGTTCCTGCACGGCGGCGGGCAGAACGCGCACACCTGGGACACCGTGATCCTGGGTCTCGGCGTGCCGGCGCTGGCCATCGATCTGCCCGGGCACGGGCGGTCGGCGTGGCGCGAGGACGGGGATTACGGCCCCAAGCTCAACGCGGAGACGCTGCGGCCGGTGCTGCGGGCCCACGCCCCCGATGCCCGGCTGGTGGTCGGCATGTCACTGGGCGGGCTGACGGCGCTGCGGATCGCGGCGACCGAGCCGGCCCTGGTGCCCGAGCTGGTGCTGGTCGACGTCACGCCGTCGGCACCGGAGCGCCACGAGCAGATGACGCAGGCGCAGCTGGGCGCCGTCGCGCTGGTGAAGGGTGACCGGAGCTTCCCCAGTTTCCAGGCGATGCTCGACGTGACCGTCGCGGCGTCACCGCGCCGCAGCCGGAACTCGTTGCGGCGCGGGGTGTTTCACAATGCCAAGCAGCTCGACGACGGCACCTGGACGTGGCGGTACGACGCGATCCGCGTCGGCGACGGTTTCGCCGGGCTGTGGGAGGACGTCCCGTCGATCACCATGCCGACCACGCTGGTGCGCGGCGCCAAGTCGTACTTCGTCCACGACGACGATGCCGCGGCCTTCGCCGCCGGCGCGCCGGGTTTCCGGCAGACCCACGTGGTGGCCGATTCCGGGCATTCCGTGCAGGGCGATCAGCCGGCCGCGCTCGTCGAGATCCTGCGGGGCGCTCTCGGCGGTTAGCGTGGGGTCATGACCCTTCCCATTCGCATCGGGGTTCAACTGCAGCCCCAGCACGCCACCAACTACGGCTTCATCCGCGACGCCGTCCGCCGCGCCGAGGACCTCGGCGTCGACGTCGCCTTCAACTGGGACCACTTCTTCCCGTTGTACGGCGACCCCGACGGCGCCCACTACGAATGCTGGACCATGCTGGGCGCCTGGGCCGAGCAGACCTCGCGCATCGAGATCGGCGCGCTGGTCACCTGTAACTCGTACCGCAATCCGGAGCTGCTGGCCGACATGGCCCGGACCGTCGACAACATCTCCGACGGGCGGCTGATCCTGGGCATCGGATCGGGCTGGAAAGAGAAGGACTACGACGAGTACGGCTACGAATTCGGCACGGCCGGAAGCAGACTCGACGACCTCGCGGCGGCCATGCCGCGCATCGTCTCGCGGCTGGGCAAGCTGAACCCGCAGCCGGTGCGCGAGATCCCGATCCTGATCGGCGGGCAGGGCGAGCGTAAGACGCTGCGGCTCGTCGCGCAGTACGCGCAGATGTGGCACAGCTTCACCACGGCGGCGACCTACCCGGAGAAGGCCGCCGTGCTGGACCGGCACTGCGCCGACATCGGCCGCGACCCGAGCACCATCGTCCGGTCGGCGGGCGTCGACAACAGCGGCGACGGCCTGATCGCCAACGCCGAAGCCCTTACCGCGCTCGGTGTTTCATTGCTGACGGTGGGCGTCAACGGGCCCGACTACGACCTGACCGACGCCGAGACGCTGGTCCGGTGGCGCGACAGCCAGTAGCAGGAGCTGCCCGGCCGGATGAATTCCCGGCGAGCTGAAGCCGCTGCATTCGGCCGGGTACCGGCTAGGTTGACCTGCGTGACCTCTTTCCTGCGTGCGACGGTAGCGATACTGGTGGCACTTCTGGTCGGCTCGCTGAGCGTGGGCGTCCCGGCCCGCGCCACGACGGACCAGTGCGCGCCACCCGGCGTGCAGAGCGCCAGCGCCCTGCCCACCAACCTGGCCACCGCCGCCCAAGGCGACGGCACCGACAAATACACCACACCTGGCACCCAACCGCTTTCGACGGTGCGGCCCGAAACCTTGGGACTGGGCACGCCCGGAGTGCTGACCGTCGGCACGCTGTCGGATGCCCCGCCGAGCATCTGTATCAACTCCAGCGGCCAGTTCACCGGATTCGACAACGAGCTGCTGCGGGCCATCGCCGAGAAGATCGGCCTGCGCGTCAACTTCGTCGGCACCGACTTCGCCGGCCTGCTGGCCCAGGTCGCGTCCCGGCGCTTCGACGTCGGCTCGTCATCGATCACCACCACCGACGCCCGGCGGCGGACCGTCGGGTTCACCAATGGCTATGACTTCGGCTACTTTTCGCTTGTCGTGCCGACCGGATCGGCCATCAACGGCTTCGGTGCCCTGAAGGCCGGACAGCGCATCGGCGTCGTGCAGGGCACCGTGCAGGAGGCCTATGTCGTCGACACCCTGCACCTGGAACCGGTCAAATTCCCGGACTACGCCACGGTGTACGCCAACATCAAGAGTCGGCAGATCGACGCCTGGGTGGCGCCGTCGCAGCAGGCGTCCGGCACGGTGCAACCGGGCGACCCGGCGCGGATCGTCGAAAACACCTTCAGCTTGGACAATTTCGTGGCCTACGCGGTCGCCAAGGAGAACAAGCCGCTGATCGACGCGCTCAATGCGGGGCTCGACGCGGTGATCGCCGACGGGACCTGGGCGCGCCTCTACGCCGATTGGGTCCCGCGGGCTCTGCCGCCGGGCTGGAAGCCCGGATCGAAGGCCGCGCCCGTGCCGCAGCTGCCCGACTTCAACGCCATCGCGGCGTCTCACGCCGAAGCGGCCCCGTCGGCCGGTCCCGCGCCGAAATCCACGCTCTCGCAACTGAAAGACGCGTTTCTGGACTGGCGGCTGTACCGGCAGGCCATCCCCGACCTGTTCAAGACGGGCCTGCCGAACACGCTCATCCTGACCATCAGCGCGAGCGTCATCGGCCTCATCATCGGCATGGCACTGGCCATCGCCGGCATCTCCCGGTCCCGCTGGCTGCGCTGGCCGGCCCGGGTGTACACCGACATCTTCCGCGGCCTGCCCGAAGTGGTGATCATCCTGGTGATCGGACTGGGCATCGGGCCGGTCGTCGGCTCACTGACGGGAAACAACCCGTACCCCTTGGGGATTGCCGCGCTGGGGCTGATGGCGGGCGCCTATATCGGTGAGATTCTGCGCTCGGGTATCCAGAGCGTGGACGCCGGCCAGCTCGAGGCCTCACGCGCCCTGGGCTTCGGCTACCCGGCCTCGATGCGCCTGGTGGTGGTGCCGCAGGGTGTGCGCCGGGTGCTGCCGGCGCTGATGAACCAGTTCATCTCGCTGCTGAAGGCGTCGTCGCTGGTGTACTTCCTTGGGTTGATCGCCAGCCAACGGGAGTTGTTCCAGGTCGGCCGCGACCTCAATGCGCAGACCGGAAACCTGTCTCCGCTTGTCGCTGCCGGGCTGTTCTATCTGGCCCTGACCGTTCCGCTGACCCATCTGGTCAACCACATCGACCGGCGACTGAGCAAGGGCAAGCCCGTCGCAGCCGAGGTCGCGACCCAGGAGATCATATGACCACGCCGCAGGCAGTTTCCTTGGCCGCCAAAGACATTCACCTGTCGTTCGACGCCAACACGGTCTTGCGCGGCGTCGACCTGGACGTGCCGGCCGGCACCACGACCGCGGTCATCGGGCCGTCGGGCTCGGGCAAGTCGACGCTGCTGCGCACCCTGAACCGGTTGTACGAACCGGACCGCGGCGACATCCTGCTCGACGGCCGGTCGGTCCTCAAGGACAACCCCGATCAATTGCGCCAGCGGATCGGGATGGTCTTCCAGCACTTCAACCTGTTCCCGCACCGGACGGTGCTGGAGAACGTCACGCTGGGCCCCCGCAAACTGAAGGGACTGGACGCCGCCGCGGCCCGCGAACTCGGGCTGCAACTGCTGGAGCGTGTCGGGCTGAAACGCAAGGCCGACGTGCGCCCGGCAACCCTGTCCGGTGGACAACAGCAACGTGTCGCGATCGCCCGCGCACTGGCCATGAGCCCCCAGGTGATGTTCTTCGATGAGGCCACCTCGGCACTGGATCCGGAACTGGTCAAGGGCATCCTGGCGCTCATCAGCGAACTCGGGGCGGACGGCATGACCATGGTGGTGGTCACCCACGAGATGGGTTTCGCCCGGTCAGCGGCAGATTCGGTGGTGTTCATGGATGGCGGCCGAGTGGTCGAGACCGGAACGCCGGAGCAGATTTTCGAATCCGCGGAAACTCAACGTTTACGTCAATTTCTGGCGCAGGTTGTCTAATGCCGAACACTATCCGGCATACACGTTAGACTATCGAACTATGTCGTCGACGGAACCGCAGGTCGCGGACCTCGCAGGTGAACTGCAGCAGGTCCTCTCCAAGCTGTTCAACGTGATGCGCCGACGCGTCGAGATCCCGAAGGACGCCGAAGCCGGCGCCGATCTGACCCTGGCGCAGCTGTCCATCCTGCTGACGCTGCTGGATCGCGGACCCATCCGGATGACCGAGTTGGCCGCCCACGAACGTGTCCGGACCCCCACCACGACGGTGGCGATCCGGCGATTGGAGAAGCTGGGTCTGGTCAAGCGGTCACGTGACCCATCCGACCTGCGCGCCGTGCTGGTCAACGTGACGCCGCGCGGACTCGTGCAGCACCGGGAGGCCCTCGAGGCCCGCCGGAAGGTGCTGATCGCGATGATGGCCAACCTGACACCCGAAGACATCGACCACATCGCCAAGGCCCTCGGGCCGCTGGAGAAGCTCGCCACCAGTAGCGACGACTAGGTCCGGCTCACCCCAGCCAGTCGAGCACCGCGGCCGCGGTCCATGACTGTTGCATGCTGCCGAGCGGTTCCCCGGTGAACGGTTCGTAGTATTCGGCGAACGTACCGTCGCTGGCCTGCCGCAGGCCTTCCCGCCGCAGGATCGACGCGCGCTCGGACCAGCCCCGCCGGGCGAAACACCACGAGAAGAGCCACGTCATCACCGGCCACACCGGGCCGCGCCAGTACTCGCGCGGGCGGAAATCGCGGGACACCGGTGACGTCGACGGGATCAGCGGGTACTTGAGATCCGGGTGCGCGCAGAACCGCGGACCCTCCAGGAGGCGCAGCAGCGCCCGTTCGCGGTCATGCGGCAGACCCCCGCACAGCAACGGCGCGAACTGCGCCACGGTCTCACTCTGCACCCACTTACCGGCCCGCAGATCGAAGTCCCGCGCGGCGCCGGTGCGCTCGTCGGCGGTCGCCACCACGCCTTGCCGGAACCGCTCGGCCCACGAATAGAGTTCGCGCACATCCGAATTCGGCCGTTTGTAGTCCTCGCCGATCTCGGCCAGGACCGTACATGCCACCGACAGGATGGCCGAGACGAACACGTCCTCGACCTGGAAGCTCATGACCTTCGGCAGCAGCGTGTCGTCATACCGGACGGACTTCATCTCCTCCAGCAGCCACAGGTACCGGTCGTACTCGACATCGGACGGCCGCTGGCTGGTGTCGGTGATGATCGCGTTGTCCGCACGCTGATACTCGGGCACCGCACCCGGAATCACGTTGGCGTACGCGCTGTCCCACCGCGGTGAGTTGTCCATGCCGGACTCCCAGCCGTGGTACAGCGTCACCCGGCCGTGCTCCTGGGGATCGCGCGCCTCGGCCAGCCAGCGGTGCCAGCGCACCAGGTCGTCCCACCGGCGGTCCAGGAACGCCTCGGCGACCACGCGGGTGGAGCGCCCACGGGTGCGGGCGTGATCCAGAATCCGTTGCACCGCAATGGCATGCACGGGCGGCTGGGTGATGCCGGAGGTATCCCGGTTGCGCGGCGCGTTGACCGCGAGGGAGGAGGTCTCCCACCGCGCCGGCCCGGGGAAGTATCCGTCGACGCCGTTGGCGAACACGATGTGCGGGATCATGCCGTTGGCCCACTGCGCCGACAGCAGTGTGTCCAGCTCGACGACAGCGCGCTCGACCGTCAGCGACGCCAGGCCGATCGACACGAACGCGGCATCCCAGCTCCACATGTGCGGGTACAGCAACGGCGCGGCCGTCGTCATGACGCCGAGGTCATTACCGCGCAGCAGATAGGCGGCGCGGGCCGAGAGCTGGGTGGGCGCGAAGCTGTGGTCGGGTGGCATCGCTGTCTATTGTGCGTCGCGGCCCGGGGATTCGCTGATCGGTAGGCTCACGCCATGCCGACCGCAATGATCACGGGCGCTTCCCGGGGCCTCGGAATGGCCATCGCCGAAGCGCTCGCGCCGACCCACACGCTGTTCCTGGCCGGCCGCCCGACGGCCGAACTCGACGTCGTGGCCGAGCGACTGGGCGCGACCACGTGGCCCATGGACCTCACCGACTACGAGGGCGTCGAAGCGACGGTCGAGCCGATCGACGCGCTCGACGTACTGGTCCACAACGCCGGCGTGGCGTATCCGGGCCGGGTCGGCGAGTCCTCCATCGAGGAGTGGCGGGCCACCATGGAAGTGAATGTGCTTGGCGCCGTCGGTCTTACGCTGCCGCTGCTGCCGGCGTTGCGGGCGGCGCGGGGCCAGGTGATCTTCGTGAACTCCGGTGCCGGCCGGAGCCCGTCGCCCGGCCTGGCGTCGTACACGGCCAGCAAGTTCGCGCTGCGGGGCTTCGCCGATGCCCTGCGCGCCGACGAACCGTCGCTGCGGGTGACGACGGTGTACCCCGGCCGGATCGACACCGACATGCAGTGGAACCTGGTGGCCTACGAGGGCGGTGACTACGACCCGGCGCGGTTCCTGAAGCCCTCGACCGTGGCGCAGGTGATCGCGCAGATCGTGGCCACCCCGGACGACGCCCACCAGCACGAGGTGATCATCCGCCCCCGCTGATTCCTGAGGGATTTGTGCACGATTTTCCGCGGTCAGCGCGAAAAATCGTGCACAAATCCCTGGTTGGTCAGGCGACGATGTTGACCAGCCGGCCGGGCACGACGATGACCTTCTTGGGCGTCGCGCCGGCGAGGAAGGCCTGTACCTTCTCGTCGGCGAGGGCCGCGGCTTCCAGCGTGGCCTTGTCGGCATCGGCGGCGACGACGATCTTGCCGCGCACCTTGCCGTTGACCTGGACGGGGTACTCGACGGTGTCGTCGACCAGGTAGCGCTCGTCGGCGACCGGGAACGGGCCGTGCGCCAGCGACTTCTCGCTGCCCAGGCGGCGCCACAACTCCTCGGCCAGGTGCGGCGCCAGCGGCGCGACCATCAACACCAGCGGCTCGACCGCCGCGCGGGCGGTGACGCCCTCCTTGGTCAGGTGGTTGGTGTACTCGATGAGCTTGGCGGCGGCGGTGTTGTTGCGCAGCGCGGCGTAGTCCTCGTTGACGCCGGCGATGGTCCGGTGCAGGAGCTTGAGCGTCTCCTCGGACAGCGCGTCATCGGAAACCCTTGGCTCACCGGTGGTTTCGTCGACGACGACGCGCCACACGCGCTGCAGGAACCGGTGCGCGCCGACGACGTCCTTGGTCGCCCACGGCCGCGACGCCTCCAGCGGACCCATCGACATCTCGTAGACGCGCAGGGTGTCCGCGCCGTACTCCTCGCAGATCTCGTCGGGCGAGACGGAGTTCTTCAGGCTCTTGCCGATCTTGCCGAACTCCTGGTTGACCTCGATTTCGCCGTCCGGCCCAGTCCAGAAGAACTTGCCTTCGCGCTCAACGACTTCGGCCGCCGGCACGTAGGTGCCGCGGGAGTCGGTGTAGGCGAACGCCTGGATGTAGCCCTGGTTGACGAGGCGCCGGTACGGTTCGCGCGACGACACGTGGCCGAGGTCGAACAGCACCTTGTGCCAGAACCGCGAGTACAGCAGGTGCAGCACCGCGTGCTCGACACCGCCGACGTAGAGGTCGACGCCACCGGGATCACCGGCGCCGTGGATCTCGGGCCGCGGGCCCATCCAGTAGGCCTCGTTCTCCTTGGCGCAGAACGCTTCCGAGTTGTGCGGGTCGGCGTAGCGCAGCTCGTACCAGGAGCTGCCGGCCCACTGCGGCATGACGTTGGTGTCGCGGGTGTAGGGCTGCAGCCCGTCGCCCAGATCGAGGTCGACGTGCACCCACTCGGTGGCCTTGTTCAGCGGCGGCGACGGCTCGCTGTCAGCGTTGTCCGGGTCGAACAGCACCGGCGAGTAGTCGGGCACGTCCGGAAGTTCCACGGGCAGTGCCGAATCCGGCAGCGGGTGGGCCCGGCCGTCGGCGTCGTAGACGATCGGGAACGGCTCGCCCCAGTACCGCTGGCGCGCGAAAAGCCAGTCCCGCAGCTTGAATTCGACGCGGGCCTGGCCGCGGCCGTCCGCGACCAGCTTCTCGGTGACGGCGGCCTTGGCGTCGGCCACGTTCAGGCCGTTCAGGTAGTCGGAATTGACCACCGCGCCGTCGCCCGTGTACGCGGACTCCGAAAGATCGCCGCCGGCAATGACTTCCACAATGGGCAGGCCGAATGCCGTCGCGAACTCCCAGTCACGCTGGTCGTGGCCGGGCACCGCCATGATGGCGCCGGTGCCGTAACCGGCCAGCACGTAGTCGGCGATGAAGATCGGAACCTGTTGGCCGTTCACCGGATTGGTGGCGTAGGCGCCGGTGAAAACGCCGGTCTTGGTCTTGTTCTCCTGGCGCTCCAGGTCGGACTTCGCGGCGATCGCGGCGCGGTAGGCGGCGACCGCCTCGGCCGGCGTGGCCGCACCGTAGGTCCACCGCTCGTCGACGCCGGCCGGCCAGGAATCGGCCAGCAGCGAATCCACCAGGTCATGCTCGGGGGCCAGCACCAGGTAGGTGGCACCGAACAGGGTGTCCGGGCGGGTGGTGAAGACCTCGATGTCGGCGTCGCCGGCGGAGAACAGCACCTCCGCACCGACGGACCGGCCGATCCAGTTGCGCTGCATGGCCTTGACCTTGTCGGGCCAGTCCAGCACGTCCAGGTCCTCGAGCAGCCGGTCGGAGTACGCGGTGATGCGCATCATCCACTGCCGCAACCGCTTCCGGAACACCGGGAAGTTGCCGCGTTCGCTGCGGCCGTCGGAGGTGACCTCTTCGTTGGCCAGCACGGTGCCCAGGCCCGGGCACCAGTTGACCATCGAGTCGGAGCGGTAGACCAGGCGATACGAGTCGACGACCTCGGCACGCTCGGCGGCCGTCAGCGCCGACCAGTCCCGGCCGTCGTCGAGAGTCCGTGCGCCGGAATCGAATTCGGCGATGAGTTCGGCGACCGGCCGGGCCTTCTGCTGCGCCACGTCGAACCAGGCGTTGTAGATCTGCAGGAAGATCCACTGCGTCCATTTGTAGAAGTCGGTGTCGGTGGTGGCGAAGCTGCGGCGCGCGTCGTGGCCCAGGCCCAACCGTCCCAGCTGCCGCCGGAAGTTGACGATGTTGGCCTCGGTCCGGGTGCGCGGGTGCGTGCCCGTCTGGACCGCGTACTGCTCGGCGGGCAGACCGAAGGCGTCGAAGCCCAGGGCGTGCAGGACGTTGCGGCCCGTCATGCGGAAGTAGCGGGCGTACACGTCGGTGGCGATGTAGCCGAGCGGGTGCCCGACGTGCAGGCCGTCGCCCGAGGGGTACGGGAACATGTCCTGCACGAACATCTTGTCCGCGGGCACCGGCGAGCCGTCGGTGGGTGCGAGCGAGCCGACGGGGTTCGGCACGTTGAAGGTGCCGCGGTCCGTCCACACCTGCTGCCAGTCGGCCTCGATGCGGCCGGCCAGTTCGGCCGTGTAACGGTGCTGCGGGCTGCCGGCGTCAACGGCCACGGCGGCCTCGGGACGCACGTCTGCCTGCGCATTCGGGGAATCGCTCACGTGCACAGGGTAGTCAACACCCCCGGCGCGACCTGCATCACGCCAGCCGATCGGCGTTGGTCTCGGTTCCGTTGCAGTGCGGTCAGAGCACGGTTGCAGGTGCGCGCCGGATCTGGTGGGCACTGCACACACCTACCTACAGTCGGCTGCAGTGCAACGCGTGAGACAGAAGTGAAGCGGAAGGACCGACGCCACATGTTCGAGAACGCCCGCCACTGGCGGCTTCTGGCAGGAGGTGTCGCCGCGGGCCTGGCGGGCGTCGTCGGCTTCGCAGGCAACACCGCATCCGCCGATCCCCTGCCGCCCCAACCCGTCGTCCCGGCACCGGCGACGGTGACCCAGACGGTCACGGTGCAGGCCGCCCCGGCGCCGGTGGCTGCCGCCCAGCCGGCCGGACCCGCGTTCATCCCCGCAGGTCAGCCCGCGGGCGTACCCCAGCCGGCCACGCTTCCCCAGCCCGCAGTGGCGCAGCCGGTCGTCGCCCCGGCGCCGGCGCCCGCACCCGCCATCGCCCCGGCTGCCTCGGGCACCATCGCCGAGTTCTTCCGCGCCCACAACGTCGCCATGCAGCGGCAGACCGCCGCCGGCTTCACCGCACTGAACATCGTCCTGCCGGTGCCGCCGGGCTGGGCCGCGGTGCCCGACCCGAACGTGCCCGACGCGTTCGCCGTGATCGCCGACCGCGTCGGCGGCGACGGCCTCTACACCTCGAACGCCGCGCTGCAGGTCTACAAGCTGGTCGGCAACTTCGACCCGCGCGAAGCCATCAGCCACGGCTTCATCGACAGCCAGCAGCAGGTCGCGTGGCGGTCCACCGACGGTTCGATGGCCGATTTCTATGGCATGCCGTCGTCGATCATCGAGGGCACCTACCGCGAGAACAACCTGACGCTGAACACCTCGAGGCGGCACGTCATCGCGACGTCGGGCACAGACCGCTACCTGGTGACGCTGTCGGTGACCACGAGTGCGCAGGTGACCGTCGCGTCCGGCAATGCCACCGACGCCATCGTCAACGGGTTCAAGGTCAGCGCGCCGGGTGCGCCCGCCGCCGCACCCGCACCCGCTGCCGTTCCCGCAGCACCGGCACCCGCTGCCGCGCCCGTCGCACCGGCACCCGTCCCGGCTCCGGCCGCTCCGATGGTTCCCGCACCGGCCGCCGTCCCGGCGCACACCGCCGGAGCGGTACCGCTCACCGCGACGATCCCCGGGCTGGGCCGCTGACCGGTCGCCGGTTTGGAGCGGCCGCCCGGCCGCCCCTATCCTGAGACGCATGCTGATCGCCGCCGTGCTGTGCCTGTGCGCGGCCGTGGTGACCGCGGGCGTCGGCGCCTGGTCGCTGAGCCGGCCCCCCTCGACCGACACCGTGCCGCGCGTGCTGCGCTCGGTGGCACCGATCCAACTCGCGACGGCCGCGATGCTGGCCGCCGGTGGTGTCGTCGCGCTCGTCGCACCGCGCAGCACCGGGGTGATGGTCCTGATGGTGTGCGTCATCGGCGCCGTCGGCACCTTCGCGGCCGGTTGCTACCAGGGTGCCAAGGCCGGGGCCGCCATGATGGCCCGGGACAACGCGCCCGCCGGTGACGGCTGCGCCGGCAGCTGCGCCAGCTGCACGCTGTCCTGCAGCTAGCTCCGGTCCGCGTTCGCGTGGATCGCGTCGCGACAGAAGGCCGCCAGCCCCGGCAACCCGAATGACTCGTCGTAGTTGGCGACATATCTCGGGTCACTCACGTACATGTCGCCGAGAGTCCGGTGGAACTCCGGCGGACAGTCGTAGAACCAGCGGTTCACGTGGAGCCGGTGCTTCTCGGCCGCATCCATCGCTTCTTCGGAGTCAGCGGGCAGGCCGGCCCGGAACGCATCGGCGAAGGCCTTTTCCACGGCTTCGCCCTCGGACTTGATCTGAATCCAGTCGTCCTTGCCGTAGGACTTCGCGCGGCGCTGCGATTCCTTCCACTCCGCGGTCTCGCCCCACTTCTGCTCGGCCTCCGCCTGGTAGTCGTCGAAGCTGTCACCGAAAAGTTCGCGCATGTCGTCGTCGGTCATGGGCTTGTTCGCCATTGCTTTCTCCAATGCCTGGTCGATTGCCTCGACGAGCTTGGTCATCTCATCGAGCCGGGACATGACACGTTCGCGCTGCCGGACCAGATGGCTGACCTCGTCGCCGTCGGCCAGCAGACTCTCGATCTCGTCGAGAGACAGCTCGAGCCGGCGGTAGACGATGATCTGGGACAACCGCGTCAGGTCCGCCGGCGCGTAAAGCCGGTAGCCCGACACCGAACGCCGACTCGGAGTCAGCAACCCGATCTGGTCATAGTGGTGGAGCGTCCGGACCGTGATGCCAAACCGCTCCGCGACCTCGCCCACGGTGAGCCCGTCCACCCGCATCTCCTGCGTCACATCGACCAGACTGGCGCCTGACGTCGCGTGAGGGTCAAGTCAGTTACGGCTCACGTCGATCGGGTGCGTCGCCAACATCGCCATGGGCATCGGCTGACGCCGTAGCACCCGCGACCACAGATCCACCCGCGGTCCCACGAGGACGTCCGACGGCAACGCCGACAGCACGATCCAGTCGTCGCGCTCGATCTCACCGTCGAGCTGACCCACCGACCACCCCGAATAGCCGGCGTAGATCCGGACGCCCTCGACGGCGCTTTCGATCTCCTCGGGATCGGCGTCCAGGTCGACCATCGCGATACGGCCCTGCACATGCCGCAGGCCGGGCACCGACGACACGTCGACGCCGACCTTCAGGGTCGCCAGGCACAGCGCGGAATCGCGCTTCACCGGACCGCCGATGAACATCGACTTGGGTTTCTTCGCGAGCTTCGCCCACTGCGGCAGCACGTTGTAGACGGCCGTCTCGCTGGGCCGGTTCAGGACGACGCCGAGCGTGCCACCGGAGTTGTGCTCGACGATGTAGATGACGCTGCGCCGGAACGTCGGCTCGAGCAGGTCGGTGTTGGCGAGCAGCAGTGTCCCCGCCCGAATCCCATGCGAGGCGGGAGCGAAATCGCGGTAATCCTCCGGTTCCTCTGACTGCGCCACGCCCTCCATCATGGCACTTGGGAGCCGTCGCCGTGACCAACGCACACGGCCCGCCGGGATATTTGTACTGTGGAGCGGGTCGCTTCAACCACGCCCGGCACTCCCAAATTCAGGACACGAACATCCCAGTGACCGCCAGCCGTCCCCACCACGTCGTCCTGCATGCGGTGCAGGCCCTACCGGACTTCCGCCGGCTGCTGGAACTGCGCGCGGTCAGCCAATTCGGTGACGGACTCTTCCAGGCCGGCCTGGTGGGCGGCCTGCTGTTCAGTCCGGAACGCCAGGCCACCCCGTTGGCCATCGCCGGCGCCTTCGCCGCGCTGTACCTGCCGTACTCGCTGCTGGGTCCGTTTGCCGGCGCGCTGCTCGACCGCTGGGACCGCCGGCAGGTGCTCATCGCCGCCAACCTCGGCCGGCTGCTGGTGATGATCTGCGTCGGCGCGCTGCTGGCCAACGCCGCGACCGACCAGTGGATCCTGTTCGGCGCGTTGATCGTCAACGGCTTCACCCGCTTCGTCTCGTCCGGGCTGTCGGCCGCACTGCCGCACGTCGTGCCCACCGAACACGTCGTGTCGATGAACTCGGTGGCGACCGCGTGCGGCGCCGTCTCGGCGTTCGTCGGCGCCAACGTGATGCTGCTGCCCCGATGGCTGCTGGGTGCGGGCGACACCAGCTCGGCCGTGGTGATCTGGTTGGCGGCGCTGGCCGTCGCGGTGGCGCTGTGGCTGTCGGTGCGCTTCCACCGCCACCTCCTCGGACCTGACGACAGCGCCCGCGCGGTCCACGGTTCGGTCGCCTACGCCGTCATCACCGGCTGGGTCTACGGCCTGCGGTCGGTGGCGAACGTGCCGACCGTGACCGCCACCCTGACCGGTCTGGCGGCGCACCGGATGGTGTTCGGCATCAACACCCTGATGGTCCTGGTGATCGTCCGGCACGGCGGCGGCGAACACGTCGCCGGGTTCGCGGTGACCGTCGTGTTCGTCGCTGCCGCGGGCCTCGGGTCGTTCCTGGGCAATGTCGTCATGCCGACGGCGGTGCGCCGCTGGGGTCGCTACGCGACCGCCAACGGAGCCCTCGCCATTGCGGCCGTGGTTCAACTCTCCGGCGTCGGTCTGCAGATACCGGTCCTGATCGCCTGCAGTCTGGTGCTGGGCACGGCCGGACAGGTGGTCAAGCTGTGCGCCGACTCGGCGATGCAGCTCGACGTCGACGACGCCCTGCGCGGCCACGTGTTCGCGGTCCAGGACGCGCTGTTCTGGATGGCGTTCATCGTCGCGATCACGGCATCGGCGGCGGTGATCCCGGACGACGGCAAGTCCTCGGCACTTATGGCCGCCGGCTCCGTGGTCTACCTCGTGGGCCTGGCCCTGCACGCGACGCTGGGCAAGCGCAGCAGAACCAGCGGTACCGTCTAGGGTGCTGCCATGGCCCCCAATGCTGCTGCCGGTGTCATCGCCGATCTGCGTGCCGAAAGTGACGACCTGGACCGCCTGGTCGCCGACCTGCCACCCGCCGAGTGGGCCACTGCGACCCCGGCCGAGGGCTGGACCATCGCCCACCAGATCGCGCATCTGTGGTGGACCGACAAGGTGTCGGTACTGGCGGTGACCGACGAGGAGGCCTTCGCCGCGACGCTCACCGAGGCGTGGAAGAACCCGCTCGGCTTCGTCGACGTGGCGGCCGAAGAACTCGCGCAGACCCCGCCGGCGGAGATGCTGGCGCAGTGGCGCGCGACCCGGAACACGCTGCACGACGCGCTCGAAGGTGTCGCCGACGGCCGCAAGCTGCCGTGGTTCGGCCCGCCGATGAGCGCCGCGTCCATGGCGAGCGCACGGCTGATGGAGACCTGGGCGCACGGCGCCGACGTCGCCGACACGCTCGGGGTCCGGCGTGAGCCCACGGTCCGGCTCAAGTCGATCGCGCACATCGGCGTTCGGACAAGGGATTTCGCGTTCACGCTCCACGAGCTGACCCCGCCGGCCGAGGTGTTTCACGTGGAACTTTCCGCCCCCGACGGCTCGGTGTGGACTTGGGGTCCGGACGACGCCGCACAGCGGGTCACGGGCTCGGCCGAGGACTTCTGCCTGCTGGTCACCCAGCGGCGGCCGCTCCGCGAACTCGACGTCAAGGCCGTCGGCGACGACGCCCAGAAGTGGCTGACCATCGCCCAGGCCTTCGCCGGGCCGCCGGGAGCGGGCCGGGGCTGAGTCCGCGCCGTTGACCCTGCGCCGCTGACAGGGTCAACGCTGGATCGCGCCGGCCGAGTCGGCCGCGCCATCGCCGTCGGTATCGGACAGCTGCACATCCCACCGCCCGTCGCCGTCGGTGTCCGCGTACGCCACCGGCCCGGCCAGCACGCGGTCCGCGAGTCCGTTGCCGTCGGCGTCGATCAGCCGGTCGTCGACCGCACCGTCACCGTCGAAGTCGACGACCGCTCCCCCGCTCTGCTCGGTGCCGTCCAGGCCGAACCACCGCAGCCCCGAGCCCACCGCCCAGGTGCCCGATCCGTCGTCGGTGAACGACCTGCGCGCGCCGTCGACATCGATCACGGCGTGGTCGGCCCGGCCGTCCCCGTCGAAGTCGGCCAGCGCGTCGTCGAACAATCCGTCGCCGTCCACGTCCAGCCGCACGCCGTCCAGCGTGCCGTCGCCGTCGGCGTCCACCGCCGGCTCCCCCGGCCACCACGACGCCGACCCGTCTCCGTCACTCAGGCAATAGTCCATACCTGAATGGACGGCTGATCAGCCTCTGGCGTTCCACCATTTCTGCAATTCGGCGACGGCCTCGTCGTGCGACAGCGGGCCGCGGTCCAGCCGGAGCTCCTTGAGGAACCGCCACGCCTCGCCGACCTGGGGCCCGGCCGGGATGCCGAGCAGCGTCATGATCTCGTTGCCGTCGAGGTCCGGCCGCACCCGAGCCAGATCCTCCTTCGCGGCCAGCTCCTCGATGCGCCGCTCGAGACCGTCGTAGTTGGCCTGCAACCGCGCCGCGCGACGGCGATTGCGGGTGGTGCAGTCCGCGCGCACCAGCTTGTGCAGCCGGCTCAGCAGCGGCCCGGCGTCGGTCACGTAGCGCCGCACCGCCGAGTCCGTCCACTTGCCGGTGCCCTTGTCGTCGGCGTAGCCGTGGAACCGCAGGTGCAGATACACCAGCTGCGAGACGTCGTCGACCATCTGCTTGGAGTACTTGAGCGCGCGCATGCGCTTGCGCGTCATCTTCGCGCCGACCACCTCGTGGTGGTGGAAGCTGACGCCACCGTCGGGCTCGTGGCGGCGGGTGTCGGGCTTGCCGATGTCGTGCAGCAGCGCGGCCCAGCGCAGCACCAGGTCGGGTCCCTCGTCCTCGAGGTCGATCGCCTGCCGCAGCACCGTCAGCGAGTGGTGATAGACGTCCTTGTGCTGATGGTGCTCGTCGATCGCCATTCGCATGGCACCGACCTCGGGCAGCACGACGTCGCCCAGTCCGGTCTGCACCATCAGGTCCACGCCGGCCATGGGGTCCGCGCCGAGCATCAGCTTGTCGAGTTCCGCGGCCACGCGCTCGGCGGTGATCCGGCCCAGCTGCGGCGCCATCTCGATCAGGGCCTCGAGAACGCGCGGCGCCACCGAGAACCCCAGCTGTGAGACGAAGCGGGCGGCCCGCAACATCCGCAGCGGATCGTCACCGAAGGACACCTGCGGCGCCGACGGGGTGTCGAGCACCTTGTCCGCCAGCGCGGCGAGCCCGCCCAGCGGATCGTGGAATTCACCGATGCCGCCGGGCAGGTCGGGGTTGATCCGGACGGCCATCGCGTTCACGGTGAAGTCCCGGCGCACCAGGTCTTCCTCGAGCCGGTCGCCGAACACCACCTCGGGATTGCGGGACACCTGGTCGTAGCTGTCGGCGCGGAAGGTGGTGATCTCGATGCGCTGCCCGTACTTGGCCGCCCCGATGGTCCCGAACTCGATCCCGGTGTCCCACAACGCTTCTGCCCAGCCGCGCAGCATCTTCTGCAACTCGGCCGGACGGGCGTCGGTGGTGAAGTCCAGGTCGTTGAGGTCACGGCCGAGCAGCGCATCGCGCACACTGCCGCCCACCAGGTACAGGTCATGACCCGCGGCGGCGAACACCCGCCCGAGGTCTACGAGCAAACCCGCATGCTTGTTCAGTGCGACCGCGGCAGCGGTCAGCAACGCGGCATCGGTACTTGCTTCGTTCGGCACGTCCGATGAGCCTAATGCGCCCACCCCACGGTTTGGTACCGACCATCGCGGCACGGTCACAACTGGGCCACTGACCGGCGAGTGGGGACAGAGCGCCCAACCTGAGCAGCTACTATCGCTTGGGTGTCGGAAGGCGAGCGTGCCAAACCACGACGACGCCGCGGGCGACGTCGCGGTCGACGCTCGGCAGGTCCGCCCAGCGACAACACCCAGGGCACCGACACCGATTCGGCCGCTGCGCCCCGCAACGGCACCGCACAAGCCGCCCCGGCTGCGGCTCCCGCCACTCCCGCCCCCCGCAAGTCGAACAACGACCGGCTGCGCACCGTCCACGAGACATCGGCCGGCGGGCTGGTGATCGACGGCCTCGACGGCCCCAAAGACACCCAGAAGGCGGCACTCATCGGCCGCATCGACCGCCGCGGCCGCATGCTGTGGTCCCTGCCCAAGGGGCACATCGAACTCGGCGAGACGGCCGAACAGACCGCCATCCGTGAGGTCGCCGAGGAGACCGGACTGCAGGGCAGCGTGCTGGCCGCGCTCGGCAGCATCGACTACTGGTTCGTGACCGAGGGCCGGCGCGTGCACAAGACAGTGCACCATTACCTGATGCGATTCCTGGGCGGTGAACTCTCCGACGACGACGTCGAGGTCACCGAAGTGGCGTGGGTGCCGCTTCGGGAACTGCCGTCCCGCCTGGCCTACGCCGACGAGCGCAAGCTCGCCGAGGTGGCCGGCGAACTGATCGACAAACTGCACACCGATGGACCGGGCGCCCTGCCGCCGCTGCCGCGCACCGCGCCGCGTCGCCGCCCACAGACCCATTCCCGCACGCGGAACCATCGCACCGACGACTCCGCCCATACCCAACCCGGCCGCCGCGCGAACGGCTGCGGACCCGGGTCGTGAAGGTCAGGTTGGCGGCCTCGACAGTTCTCCTGCGCGTCCTGGCAGTCACCGCCCTGTTGCTGTTGCTCACCGCCCCGATCACGCCGCATTCGTCGGCAGGCGAACCGGGCGGGACGACGTTCCTGCAACTGCGCATCGACCACGTCACCCCCGACGTGGTCACCACCACGAGCGAGCCGGTGGTGACGGTCAGCGGCACCGTCACCAATGTCGGTGACCGCCCGGTGCACGACGTCATGGTGCGCCTCGAGCACGCGGCGGCGGTGACGTCGTCATCCGGGCTGCGGACGACGCTGGCCGGGGAACCGACGGACTTCTCCGCCGTCGGCGACTTCACCACGGTGTCGCAGGATCTGGCGCGCGGGCAGAGCGTGCCGTTCCGGCTCGCGTACCCGGTCCGCTCGGCCGACCATCCCGCCCTCGGCATCGACCACCCCGGTGTGTATCCGCTGCTCGTCAACGTCAACGGAACACCCGACTACGGGTCGGCCGCCCGGCTCGACGACGCCCGCTTCCTGCTGCCGGTGCTCGGCGTACCCGCCACTCCGCCCGCTGGGGGCAGCGGTAGTGGCACCGGCCAACAGCCGATCGACGCCGTCGTACCACCCGACACCGCCCATCCCGTCGCACTGACACTGCTCTGGCCGCTCGCCGACCGTCCGCACCTGGCGGCCGGCGTCCCCGGACGCACCGAACCGGCCCGCCTCGCCGACGACGACCTCGCCGCCTCCCTGGCCAACGGCGGCCGCCTCGACACCCTGCTGGCCGCGGCGGACTTCGCCACCAACGACCAGGTGGATCCCGGCGGCCTCATGCGCGGCGCGATGTGTCTGGCCGTCGACCCCGACCTGCTGATCACCGTCAACGCGATGAGCGGCGGCTACGTCGTGTCCGACGACCCGGCGGCCGGTCTGAACTCGCCCACACACCCCGGCACCGGACAGCAGGCCGCGACCGAATGGCTGAACCGGCTGCGCGAGCTGGCCCAGCGGGTGTGCGTCACCCCGACCGTGTACGCCCAGGCCGACCTGCGGGCGCTGCAACGCGTCGGCGGCGGCGTGCTGAGCGCCACCGCGACCACCGACGCGGGACCGATCGTCAACCAACTGCTCGGCGTCCAGTCCCTGCGCGGCGCCACCGTCGTGGGTGACGGGCCGCTCACCGGCCCGGCGGTGCGGCTGCTGTCCGCGCAGCCCGAACCGACCGTCGCGATCGCGGCCGCCCCCGTCACCGCCGACGAGGCCGCGAATCCCGCCGACACCGCGCCCCGCCGCTACAGCGACAAGGTCACCGTGGCGCCGTTCGACCCGTGCGTCGCCGCGGCCCTGGCCGGCGCCGGCCGGACCCCGATCTCGCCCGGATACCTGGACACGTCGCTGCACGTGCCGCTGAACCACGACTCCCCGGTGGCACGCCGTCAGGACGCCATCGCCTCGGTGCTGTGGCGTGGCCTGCAACCCGAGGCACAACCGCGCAACCAGATCCTGATGCCGCCGTTGGCGTGGGACGTGACACCCGACGACGCCCAGGCGATCCTGACGTCGGTGGCCACCGCCATACATTCCGGGCTGGCCGTCGCCCGCCCGATGCCCGCGGTGATCGCCGACGCGCAGGCACTGCCGTCCACCTTGTCGGCCACCCCGCCGGACAACGGGACCGGAAACCCCAAGGCGCGCTACGGCGACGGCATCACCAGCCAGATCTCGACCACGATGGAGCGCATCTGGGGCCTGACCGCCGCGCTGACCGTCAACACCCAGACGGGGCTGACGGGCGATCAGTACACGGCGCCGCTGCGGGAGGACATGCTGCGGGCGCTGACGCAGTCCGTGCCGCCGAGTGTCCGCGAGGCCCTGGCCCAGCAGCGCATCACCACCACGCAGCGCACCATGACCGACCTGTTCCACGGCGTGACGGTCGTCAACCCCGGCGGCTCGTACACGCTGGCCACCGAACGCAGTCCCCTCCCCCTGGCTCTGCGCAACGATCTGCCCGTGCCGATCCGGGTGCGGCTGGTCATCGACGCGCCGCCCGGCATGACCGTCACCGACATGGGTGAGATCGAACTGCCGCCGGGCTACCTGCCGCTGCGGGTACCGATCGAGGTGCACTTCACCCAGCGCGTCGCGGTCGATGTCTCCCTGCGCACGGCCAACGGGCTGACGCTCGGGGAACCGGTGCGGTTGTCGGTGCACTCCAACGCCTACGGCAAGGTGCTGTTCTTCATCACGCTGTCCGCCGGCGCGGTCCTGTTCCTGCTCGCCGGCCGGCGGTTGTGGCACCGGTTCCGCGGTCAGCCCGACCGCGCCGACCTGGACCGCCCGCACCACGCCCGGCCCATCCGGCCCGATCCGCTCGACACCGCCATCGCCCACGCCCCGGAGGACTCATGAGCGAGGCTCGCCGAGCGAATCAACCGGCACTGGGCGCCCCACCGCGCTCGAACCCCGCGACGACGGCACCGCCCCGGCGGGCCGAACTGTCCGACGCCGCCGTCGTCTCCCGGTCGTGGGGCATGGCACTGGCCACCCTGGTCAGCCGCATCACCGGGTTTCTGCGGATCGTGCTGCTCGCCGCGATTCTCGGTGCGGCCCTGTCCAGTTCGTTCACCGTCGCGAACCAGCTGCCGAACATGGTGGCCGCCCTGGTTCTCGAAGCGACCTTCACCGCGATCTTCGTGCCGGTGCTGGCCCGCGCCGAACGTGACGACGCGGACGGTGGCGCCGCGTTCGTGCGTCGGCTGGTCACGCTCGCCACGGCGCTGCTGCTGCTGACGACGGTGCTGTCGGTCGCGGCGGCACCGCTGCTGGTGCGGCTGATGCTGGGCAGCGACCCGCAGGTCAACGAGCCGCTCACCACCGCCTTCGCGTATCTGCTGCTGCCGCAGATCATCTTCTACGGGTTGACCTCGGTCTACATGGCAATCCTGAACAACCGCAACGTGTTCGGGCCCCCGGCGTGGGCGCCGGTGCTCAACAACGTGGTGGCGATCGTCACGCTGTGTGTGTATGTGCTTGTCCCGGGCGAACTCTCGATCGATCCGGTCGAGATGGGCAACGCCAAACTGCTCGTGCTCGGCATCGGTACCACCCTCGGCGTCGTGGCCCAGGCCGCCGTCCTGCTGTACTCCCTGCAGCGGCACCGCGTCGACCTGCGGCCGCTGTGGGGTATCGACGACCGGCTCAAGAAGTTCGGCACCATGGCCGTCGCGATGATGCTGTACGTCCTGATCAGTCAGATCGGCCTGATCGTCGGCAACGAGATCGCCAGCCACGCAGCCGCATCCGGCCCCGCGATCTACAACTACGCCTGGCTGCTGCTGCAGCTGCCGTTCGGCATGATCGGCGTCACGGTACTGACCGTGGTCATGCCCAGGCTGTCGCGCAACGCCGCCGCGGACGACAACCCCGCGGTGCTCGCCGACTTCTCGCTGGCCACCCGGCTGACCATGGTGACGCTGATCCCGATCGTCGCATTCATGACCGTCGCCGGCCCCGCCATCGGCAGTGCTCTGTTCGCGTACGGCAACTTCGGCGCCACCGACGCCGGCTATCTCGGCATGGCCATCACGCTGTCGGCGTTCACCCTGATCCCGTATTCGATGGTGCTGCTGGAACTTCGGGTGTTCTACGCCCGCGAACAACCGTGGATCCCGATCGTCCTGATCGTCGTGATCACCGTGGTGAAGATCGTCGGCTCGCTCATCGCGCCCCACCTGACCGACGATCGCGAACTCGTGGCCGGCTACCTGGGCCTCGCCAACGGGCTGGGCTTCCTGGCCGGCGCGACGGTCGGCTATGTGCTGCTGCGGTCGGCGTTGCGGCCACCGCGCGGCCGGATGATCGAGCTGCCGGTTATCCGGACCATCCTCGTGACCATCTGCGCCTCCCTCGGTTCGGGATTGCTGGCCTATGTCGCCGACCGCCTGCTGGGGTTCGACCGGCTGACCGAGCACGGCGGCGCCGGCGGATCGTTGCTGCGGCTGGTTCTGCTCGGCCTGATCATGCTCCCGGTGATCGTGGCCGTCCTCGTGGCCGCCAAGGTGCCCGATGCCCTGGCCGCAGTGGCTTTCGTGAAACTCCGGCTGGGTCGCGGCACACCGGCACCGACCCCCGCTGTCCAGGTCAGCTCGGCTGTACCGGGCTCCCGACGGACCTCGGTCCCGTACCCTGGACACGGCAATTCATCACCGGTACCACCGCGGCCCGGCGCGTCCGCCACTGGCGGGGCAAGCCGGGACAGTGGTACCACGGGCGGGCTTCGGAAAGGATTTGCGGTGACCGACGCACCTGCGGAGCAGGGATCCGCCCACATCCCGGATACGTCCGGCGGCGACGACGTCGCGTTACGGGCCGGCGCAGTCGTCGCCGACGGCCGCTACCGGCTGCTCGTCTTCCACGGCGGTCCCCCGGATCTGCAGTTCTGGCACGCCCTCGACATCGCGCTCGATCGCCAGGTCGCGCTGACGTTCGTCGACCCCGACGGCGAGCTGCCGGAGTCGATGGTCCAGGAAATCCTCACCCGGACAAGCAAACTGAGCCACATCGAAGGCCCCGGCCTGGCCCGCATCCTGGACGTCACCCGGCTCGGCCACGGTGGTCTGGTGGTCAGCGAATGGATCCGCGGCGGTTCGCTCGCCGAGGTGGCCGCGACGGAACCGTCCCCGATGGGCGGCGCCCGCGCCATCCAGTCCCTGGCTTCGACGGCCGAATCCGCGCACCGCGCCGGCGTCGCGCTGTCGGTCGACCACCCCGGCCGGATCCGGGTCAGCATCGAGGGCGACGTGGTGCTCGCCTTCCCCGGCACGCTGCCGTCGGCCACCCCCGAGGACGACATCCGCGGCGTCGGTGCCACGCTGTACGCGCTGCTGGTCAACCGGTGGCCGCTGCCCGAGGGCGGTGCGCTCAGCGGCATGCTGCCCGCGACGCAGAACAGCGCGGGCCAGCCCGTCGAACCCCGCGCCATCGACCCGACCATCCCGTTCCAAATCTCCGCCGCGGCCGCCCGGGCCGTGCAGGAAGGCGGCGGAATCCGTTCGGCGCCAACACTGTTGAACCTGCTGCAGCAGACGACCACCGTTGCCGACACCACCGAACTGCTCGCGCCCGTCGACGGCTCTCAGGGCCCGGAGACCGAGGACGCCGCCGAACTCGAAGCGGCGGCGAAACGTCGCAAGGCACTGCTGATCGGCGTGGGTGTCGGCGGCGCCGTACTACTCGTGGCGCTGCTGGTATTGGCTTCGGTGCTCAAGGGCATCTTCGGCGACGTCGGTGGCGGTCTGGACAAGCAGCAGCTCGGCCTCAACAGTCAGCATCCGACCTCCAGTGGCGCCCCGACGCCCGGCAATGTGGTGAAACCCGTTGGAGTGACGGTCTTTTCGCCCGGCGGTGGCGCGGACTCCCCCGAGACCGCGGGCAAGGCCATCACCGGCGCAGCGGGTGACGCCTGGTCGACTGACGTCTACACCGATCCCGCACCGTTCCCCGGGTTCAAGAGCGGCGTCGGCCTCATGCTGAACCTGCCCCAGTCGACCACCGTCGCGTCGGTCAGCCTGAACCTGACCAGCACCGGCACCGCGGTCCAGATCCGGTCGGCCCAGACGGCCACCCCGTCCTCCTTGGACGCCACGACCGTCCTGACGCAGCCGGCGACCATGAAGCCCGGGACCAACACCATCACGATCTCGGGCGCGCAGCCGACACAGCATCTGCTGATCTGGATCTCCACGCTGGGGACCGTCGACGGCAAGAGCAAGACCGACATCTCCAACGTGGTCGTCAAGGCCGCCGGCTAAGTTATCCACAGGCCCTGACCTGCCATCTGTGCAGGTCAGGGTGATTCCGGTCAATTCGCGTCAGGTGTGTTCCGAGACCCGACTTATGGTTCGGAAGTGGGGAGTTTCGGGGCGCCACAGACGGACGCATCAGACGCAGAATTGCTCGCGGCACACATCGCCGGTGAGCGGTACGCGTTCGAGGAGCTGTTCTATCGGCACCGCCACCAGCTGTACCGGCTGGCCCGCCTGACGAGTCACGACCCGCAGGATGCCCTGGATGCCCTGCAGGACGCGCTGTTCAAAGCCCACCGCCACGCGCCGCGGTTCCGGCACGACAGTTCGGTCCGTAGCTGGCTCTGCCGCATCGTGGTGAACTCCTGCCTGGACCGACTGCGCCACAACAAGTTTCACCGCACCGAAGAACTCAGTGACGCCACCTGCCAGACCGCGGACCCCGCGCGGCGCATCGAGACGACCATCGTCATCGAACGGGCACTGCTGCGGCTGCCGGTCGAACAGCGGGCGGCGGTGGTCGCCGTCGACATGCAGGGCTACTCGGTCGCCGAGACCGCCGCGATGCTGGGCATCGCCGAAGGCACCGTCAAGAGCCGCTGCTCGCGGGCCCGCGCGAAGCTCGCCCAGTCGCTGGCGCATCTCGCCGACTGACGGGCGCCGGTCACGTGACGTTTTCGCGCCGCACACCGGGGACGACGTCCCAAGGGTCTGTGCGGCAGCCGGATTAGGCTTCGGCAGGTGGACGACGAACAGGCCGATCAGTCCGTCTCCCTCGAGCAGCTCGCCGACCTGCAGGCCGGGCTGCTCGACGACGCCACGGCCGCCCGGTTGCGCCGGCGTATCCGCGACGATCCGGCACTCGCCCGTCGCTACGCCGAGCTCGAACAGGTGCGTCGCGATCTGCACGACCTGGCCGACGACGCCACCGCGAGTGACCTGCCCGCCGAAGCCACCGCGCGCATCGGGTCCGCCCTTCGTGACGCCGGTCCCCAGCCGGCACGGCACACCGTCGTCCCCGGTCGCCCGGCCGGCCACGGTGCGCGGAGCGCACGTCCCGCCGTTGTCGCCGCCGCGGTGGGTCTGATCGCGGTCGGCATCGGCGCCGTCGTGGTGTTGAGCGGATCCGACGAACCGGCCCCTATCTCGGCCGGCCCCAAGGCAGCGTCACTGACGGTGCAGCGTCAGGCCGGGATGCCCTGGCCCGACCGGCAGATCCTGGGCCTGCGCACCCGGCCACCCGAGCTGGGGACGCTCTCCGCACCGGAGCGCCTGCGCTCCTGCCTGGCGGGCCTCGGTTACGCCCCCACGACGGCTGTCCTCGGCGCCGCCACCCTGACCATGCACGACCGCGCCCAGGTGCTCCTGCTGCTCCCGAAGGCCGATGGCGGCGCCGTGATGGCCCTGGTGGTGTCTCCCGGCTGCAACGAGGCCGACGCCGGCCTGATCGCCGACGCCGTCATCCCCGATGCTGCGGGGACCCCGACACAACCGGGCCGCTGAGCCCCCCCCCCCCGGAGCCCGCCAAACGGCCGGGAACACCGGCACTTACCCTGGTGTTATAGGCGTACCGACTCTGGCAGCAGGCCAACCAGGTATGAGCCTGACCAGAGCCAGATGAAAGGCGGCCATGACCACCCAAGACACCGTGCACGACGTGATCATCATCGGCTCGGGGCCGGCCGGCTACACCGCTGCGGTGTACACGGCTCGCGCCCAGCTCAAGCCGCTGGTTTTCGAGGGTGTCCAGTTCG
This sequence comes from Mycobacterium sp. SMC-13, assembly GCF_045311035.1. Taxonomy (NCBI): domain Bacteria; kingdom Bacillati; phylum Actinomycetota; class Actinomycetes; order Mycobacteriales; family Mycobacteriaceae; genus Mycobacterium; species Mycobacterium sp. SMC-13. Next base: position 256,815 of record NZ_JBJIAI010000004.1, on the reverse strand, counting down.
GCGGCGCTTTGATGACCACCACCGAGGTGGAGAACTACCCGGGCTTCAAGGAGGGCATCACCGGCCCCGAGCTCATGGAGGAGATGCGCGAGCAGGCGCTGCGGTTCGGCGCCGACCTGCGCATGGAGGACGTCGAGGCGGTTTCGCTCGACGGCCCCATCAAGACCGTCACGGTCGACGGTGAGACCCACCAGGCCCGCGCCGTCATCCTCGCCATGGGCGCGGCTGCCCGTCACCTCGGTGTGCCGGGTGAGCAGGAGCTGATCGGGCAGGGCGTGAGCACGTGTGCCACGTGTGACGGTTTCTTCTTCCGCGACCAGGACATCGCCGTCATCGGCGGCGGCGACTCCGCCATGGAGGAGGCGACGTTCCTGACGCGCTTCGCCCGCTCGGTGACCCTGATCCACCGCCGCGACGAGTTCCGCGCCTCGCGGATCATGCTCGAGCGCGCCCAGGCCAACGAGAAGATCACCTTCGTCACCAATACCGAAGTTGTTGCGGTGGAGGGCGATTCGAAGGTCAGCGGGCTGCTGCTGCGCAACACCGCCACCGGCGAGGAGAGCAAGCTTCCGGTCACCGGCGTGTTCGTCGCCATCGGCCACGACCCGCGGTCGGGGCTGGTGCGCGACCTCGTCGATCTCGATGACGAGGGCTACGTACAGGTCAAGGGGCGCACCACCAGCACGTCGCTGGACGGCGTGTTCGCCGCCGGCGATCTGGTCGACCACACCTACCGGCAGGCCATCACCGCGGCCGGCAGCGGCTGCGCGGCGGCCATCGACGCCGAACGCTGGCTGGCCGAGCACCACGGCTGATCGTCCTTCCCCCACAGAGTTCACCCGAGAGGAGCAGTACATGAGCGAGGGCAGCGCAACGCTGACCGTCACCGACGGTTCGTTCGACAGCGACGTCATCAAGAGCGGCACCCCGGTGCTGGTCGACTTCTGGGCGACATGGTGCGGACCGTGCAAGATGATCGCCCCGGTGCTCGAGGAACTGGCCGGCGAGAAAGCCGGCGAGCTGACGGTCGCCAAGCTCGACGTCGACGCCAACCCCGAGACGGCCCGCAGCTTCAACGTCGTCTCGATCCCGACCCTGATCCTGTTCAAGGACGGCGAGCCGGTGAAGCGCATCGTCGGGGCCAAGGGCAAGGCCGCCCTGCTGCGCGAAATCGCCGACGAACTCTGATCGCGGCAGCGGCTGCGCACCCGCCGGATTCGGCGGGGCGCACCGCTGCTGCCTGTGAAGTTGCGGATTCCGGCGGGGCGTCTGCGACAATGGGACTCGGCGTCCCGCCAGTGCGCAGCTGTCCACTCGCCTGGCGTCCGTGATTGAAAGGCCAGGAATGTCGATACTGCGTCGCGGTGACCGGGGAGGTTCGGTCACCGAGATTCGGGCCGCACTGGCCGCCCTGGGACTGCTGGACAGCCCCGACGCGGATCTCACCACCGGGAAGCACGTCGCTCTCGATCTTTTCGATGAGGATCTGGACCAGGCCGTGCGGGCCTTCCAACAGCAGCGTGGACTGCTCGTCGACGGCACGGTCGGTGAGGCAACCTACCGCGCGCTGAAAGAGGCCTCGTACCGGCTGGGGGCGCGCACGCTGTCGCACCAGTTCGGTGCCCCCATGTACGGCGACGACGTCGCCACCCTCCAGGCGCGCCTACAGGACCTCGGTTTCTACACCGGTCTGGTCGACGGTCACTTCGGCTTGCAGACCCACAACGGCCTGATGTCTTACCAGCGCGAGTACGGCATGTTCCCGGACGGCATCTGCGGTCCGGAGACGCTGCGCTCGCTGTACTTCCTGGGTTCCCGGGTCACCGGCGGTTCGCCGCACGCGATCCGCGAAGAAGAACTCGTCCGACGCAGCGGACCCCGCCTGACCGGAAAGCGGATCATCATCGATCCGGGCCGCGGCGGCGACGACCGCGGACTCATCATGACCAGCCGGTCCGGCCCGGTCAGTGAAGCCGACGTCCTGTGGGATCTCGCGAGCCGCCTGGAAGGCCGGATGACGGCCATCGGCATGGACACGTTCCTGTCCCGCCCCGTCAGTGGCAGCCCGGCCGACGCCGAGCGCGCCGCGACGGCCAACGCGGTCGGCGCCGATCTGATGATCAGCCTGCGCTGCGCCAGCCTGCCCAGCCCGGCGGCCAACGGCGTCGCCTCGTTCTACTTCGGCAACTCGCACGGTTCGGTGTCCACCATCGGCCGCAACCTGGCCGACTTCATCCAGCGGGAAGTCGTGGCGCGCAGTGGTTTCCGCGACTGCCGTACTCACGGCCGCACCTGGGATCTGCTGCGATTGACCCGGATGCCCACCGTCCAGGTCGACATCGGCTATGTGAGCAACCCGCACGACCGCGAGCTGCTGACCTCCCCCGGTCACCGCGACTCCATCGCGGAAGGCATCCTGGCCGCCGTCAAGCGGCTGTACCTGCTGGGCAAGAACGACCGTCCCACAGGCACTTTCACCTTCGCCGAACTGCTGGCCCACGAGATGTCGGTCGAGCAGGCCGGCCAGGCCGGCGCCTAGCCCTGCTGCCCTCAGGGTTTTCGTCCTGCGCGCCACCGCATTTCGGTGCGCGGGCTGGTTGAATCGGTCGGTATGAGTGGCCACGCCACGGTTCTCGTGACCGGCATGTCCGGGGTCGGCAAGTCGACGACACTGGCCGGCCTCGCCGAACGGGGTTACGCCACAGTCGATACCGACGACGGGGAGTGGATCGACGTCGTCGACGGCGAGCCGCTCTGGCGCGAACCTCTCATCGACGAGCTGCTGAAGCAACCGCGCGACGGGCCCTTGTTCGTACAGGGCACCGTGGCCAACCAGTGGCGCTTCTACGGCCGGTTCGATGCGGTCGTACTCCTCACCGCCCCAACCGATGTCGTGTTGGATCGGCTGCGACACCGGACCAACAATCCGTTCGGCAAGAGTGCCGACGAGCGCGCCCGGATCCTGGCCGACATCGCAGAGATCGAGCCGCTGCTGCGGCAGTCGGCCACCCACGAGATCGACACGACCCGCCCGCTGCCGGAGGTGGTCGACGCTCTGGTCGCCATCGCCGCGAAGGCGGTCTAGCGGGCTCCGCTCACTCGTGCCCGCCCCGAACTCCGTCTCCCCCAGCGTCGTCCCGCAGGGGCCGCCACTGAGGCCTCATGGCCCGCCTGGCGGACCGGGAAGCGCAGGACGCCCAGACGTCCCCGGATCGCCCGGCCGCGCCCCCGATTTCGACCGCGAGGGCGGTTGCGACATGAGCGTCACGTGACGCTTGTTCCGGTTGGTCCTGGGTAATCGTGATTCAGGCCCCAATGGCGGGTGTTCCGGCTTGGAGTCCCCATGTCGCTGACCGGATTGGGTTCTCCCGATCACAACCACCGTCGGGCCAACAGCGCCACCGGTGACGCGCACCCGACACCGATGAGCGCGAGCACCGTCAGCGATGCTGCCGCACCTGAGGCCACGAGCTGCGACCCCGCCCAGGCGCCGGAGAAGATCCCGACTTGAAACGCCAGCACGTACAGATAGGACGCGAAAGCGGCATTGGGGCAACGCTTGATGAGGATCGTCTGCATGGTCGGCGCCCAGCACGCAAAGGCCGCTCCCCACAACAGAACTGCCGCGACGAACAACCCGCGCGAGCCAGTCAGGCTCAGCGTCGCGAACGCAATCAGCAGACCCGTCAGGGCCGCGACCACGACGGCGTAACGGTGTCGATCGAGCACCCGTCCGGCGACGACGACCGCCGCCAGCGCGGCGCCGCCATAGCCCAGGAGCAGAACCGGGAGCCCGGCGGCCGAGATCCCGATGTCGCCGGCCAACACCGTGATGAACGAATACGGGGCATAGGCGGCGGTCACCACCAGCAGCGTCAGTACGCAGACCGCCGCGACAGTGTGCGGCTCACCGGCTCGGCCGGCGGTCGGCGCCGTCACGGTACGACCGATATGGCGGGGAATCAGCACGGCAATGGCCGCCGCCAAGATCAGGGCAAGCACCGCCAGCACCAGCGACGCGGCTCTCCACCCGATGAGTAGGGAAAGCTGGGTGGTAAGCGGGGATCCCCCAGCCAACCCCAGTGCCGCCCCGACGAACACCAGCGCGGTCGCCTGCCCCGCACGGCCGGCGGGTGCGAGAGCACTGGCCAGCACCGGAGCCAGGGACCACACCGAACCATGCAAGATCGCGCCGACGACCCGGGCGAAGACGGCCCACCCGGGCGTCGGTGCGACGGCCAGCAGCAGTTGCGACAACGACAGTGAAGCCAAGGCGGCAGTCAGCATGACGCGATGCTCGACGCGACGAGTCGCCAGAGCCACCGGAATGATTGCCACACCAGCAGCCACCGCGTACACGCCCACCAACAGCCCCGCAGCGGGCACTGCCGTGTGCAGTCCGTCGGCCATCTGCGGGACGACGCCGACCGGAAACATCTCTGCGGCGAGGTACACGAAGGCGGCGGCAGACAGCACGGCGACCCGCCAGTGCCACCTGTCCGTCACAGCTGGTGTGCCAGCAGAAACTTCCGAATATCGGAGATCCATATCCGCCCCTCGTCCGGTGTGAAGATGTGACCGGCGTCTGGATATTCCACCAGGACTGAGTCAGGTATGCCCGCTGCCAGAGCGTGCGCCGAGGACGGCTGCACGATACGGTCCCCGCCCGCCGCCACGACCAACGTCGGGATCGCGACTTCCGCGAGGCGGTCGCGGAGGTCGATTTCGGCGGCCAGGGCAGCCTGCTGCGGACTGCCGGCCGGGATGCTCGCGCGGACGTCGGCCACGATCTCGTCGAGATTGCCGGCCTCGTCGAACGCCGACGGCGACGACACTGCTGTCAGGAACCGCGCCAGAACGTCTCGGTCGTGCGAGGCCAGATAGCGCCAGACATCGACCACCAACCGCAACTGTGGATCGGCGTGCGCGAAGCCCACCGTCAGGACCAAGGCGCTGACGGCCTCGGGATGACGGAGTGCCGCGGTGATGGCAACCGCCGAGCCCAGAGATAGGCCGACGATGGGGAATCGCTCGAAGCCGGCCGCTCGCCCGGCGTCGACGATCGCGTCAGCCAGATCGTCGACGCGATACGAACCCGCGGTCAACGGACTGGCTCCCGAGCCCGGATAGTCCACGCCGATCAGCGTTCGCTCGCCGGCCATCTCGTCCATGAGTTGGCCGAAATTCAGTGCGACACCGCCACCTGCTCCGTGCGCGAGAAGCAGGGCGGGACCGGAGCCGACGCGGGTGACCGTCAACGTGGAAAGTAGGGAATCGTTGGGCATGCGGCGAAGTTAAACCCTGACATCAGCGTCAAGGTCAACCCAAGAGGAGCTCGCGTGCGCATCGGTGAAGTAGCGGCGGCAACCGGCAGCTCGGTCAGGTCGCTGCGCTACTACGAGGCGCAGGGTCTGATCGCACCGCAACGCCGGTCCAACGGCTACCGCGACTACCCCGCCGACACCGTGGAAAATGTGCGCCGCATCCGGATGCTGATCGACACCGGTTTCGGCGTACGCACCATTCGACAACTACTGCCCTGCATCGACGGCAGCGCGGTCGACATGTGCCCGGCCATCGCCGCCGCCATCAGACAGACACTGGCCGAGATGGACGCCCGCATCGGCGACCTGAATCTCCGCCGCGCACGCATCGTCCAACTGCTTGACGGCCAGTAGCCGACTCGCTGGGGGGGGGTGAAGGCGTCGGGTGCTGCATTCGGCTTCCCCCCTCCCCTGCCCGCACTGGCGCGCCATGTCGATCCCAGGCTGGGCAGCGCGCGCCGACGGTGCTCTTGGCGACTCCGCTTCGGCGCGCACGCCAACGGCGCCCCCAATCCCGCACCGCGCAATTGCGGCGCTGAGGTCGTTCGCGCCGAGGACGTGCGGGCGGCCTACGCGTACCCGACCAGACGTGTGTCTCGTGTCGCGGATCAATCGCAGCCGGGTGTCGGTTGGGGAACGGCCTAGTGGTTCGGTCAGTCGGGCCGGCGCTCGGGGGCTTCACCGGCGGCGCCGGAATGGACAGCCGATGTGCGACCGACGTACCCACCCACCGACCATCGCGACAGCCACGTGGACCGCTGGCCGTGTCTTGCCTGCGCCGCCGATTCCGACCAAGTCGGCTGGGCGTCAGGGCGCCGCGCACTTCCGGCATCTCGACTCGGTCGAGCGATGACGTTCGGCCGGCGGGACACAGGAGCCGCGCAGTGCTGCTCGGTTGGTCTGGCCGATACCGGTTCCGCGTCGGGCAGCCGTAGCGCGCCGGTGTGAATTCCGGGCGACGCCTACATGGCCGCGGCACCGGCGCGACTCCAGCGCGATCACCGCGACCCACGTGTGACCGCACGGATTCCGATGTGGGTGCCGAGGGTGCGGCGGCGGCCGGTACCGGCGTCGGGGCCCCGCGGACTCTCATCGATTTGGCCGATGTTTCACGTGGAACGGCCGCGCTATCTCCGCGGTGGAGTGAACCGTTCGACAGCCTCTGCAATCGCCGCCGCCATCGCCGGGCTGCCCGTGTGGCCCGAGTCCTCGATGATCCGGAGCTCGGCGCCCGGCCATGCCTGAGCGAGTTCCCACGCCGTCCGGACGGGCGCGGAGAGGTCGAGGCGACCGTGGATCAGCACGCCGGGGATGCCGGCCAATCGGTGCGCGTCCCGCAGCAGTTGGCCGTCCTCCAACCATGCCGCGTCGGCGAAGTAGTGCGTGCAGATCCGAACGAAGGCCAGTCGGCCGGCATCGATCTTCGCCGAGTACTGACCCGGCTTCCCCCAACGCCTCATGGGCTATCGCGGCGTCTTCCCACGCACACCAATCCTGCGCGGCCCGCTCGCGCACAGCGGCGTCCGGGTGCTCCATCAACCGGCGATACGCCTCGACCAGACTGCCGTCCCGGTCCCCCTCGGGCACACCGTCACGGAACCGCTGCCACTCGGCAGGACGGAAGCGCCGCAGTCCGCGGTACAGCCAGTCGACCTCCTGCGGCCGCGTCATCGTCACGCCGATCAGCACGATGCCGAGCACGCGATCCGGGTGCCGTTGCGCGTAGGCGAGGATCAACGTGGACGCCCAGGAGCCGCCGTACAGCAGCCAGCGATCGATGCCGAGATGACGGCGCAGCGCCTCCATATCGGCGAGGAGATGCGCGGTCGTATTGCACGACATGTCGGTCGACGGGTCCGCCGCGCTCGGCACGCTGTCACCGCATCCACGTTGATCGAACGCCACGATGCGGAAGCGCTCCGGGTCGAACTGTTTGTGTGCGTTGCGGGACCTGCCGGCGCCCGGGCCGCCGTGGACGATCAGAACCGGCTCCCCGACGGGACTGCCGCGGGTCTCCCAGTACATCCGGTTGCCGTCGCCGACGTCGAGCAGTCCGCAGTCGTCGGGCTTCGACGAGGCGTCAGGCACGCGTGTTCACCGTGGAACCCGCTCCCCTATCGACCGGTGTGCGGCGTCCACAGCGCGGGGCTGGTGACCGCCCCGACGGGCTGTTGCAAGGCGCTGCTCTCCAGCAGTCGCTCCAGCGCCGCCTCGACGTCCGCCTTCCAGCCGAGTCCCTGTTCGAGTTCCAGCCGCAGTCGCGGGAAGTAGGGGTGCGGCGCCACGATCTCGAAGCCGTTGTCCTGAAGGAAGTCCGCTTCGATCACGCACTGATCGACGGCGCACTCGCCGAACGCCTCGATCGTCGCCGCCAGCTCCTCCGGACAGGCCTGTGTCCCACCGAGACGGGCAACCTCGGTGGTCCGGCCGAACGCCTCCAACGCGCGTACACCACGACGAACCAGATCGGCGACGACGGCAGCGATCAGGTGGCGCGACAGTCCGTCGCCGTCGTCGGGGCAGTCGACTCCGATCGTCGTCAGCAGGACCGCGTCGGGGCTGACCGGCCCGGTGGGAAAGCGCCCGGCCCGCGGCACGGCGCGCGGCGGCGCATAGAACGCATAGCCCAGACAGGGCGCGTCATCGTTGGGGTCCTCGGCACGGTCCGGATCGCACGCGACCGCCAGCTGTCCGCACGATCCCCACTCGAGCATGACCATCGACAGCCATGCTTCCTTCTCGAACTCCGGGTCGCTGAGGTGGTCGCTGTCCCCGAGTGTTGACGGATCGACTTCCCAGAAGACACAACGCCGCGCATGCTTCGGCAGCCGCTCGAACGATTCGAGGCGCAGCGGCGTGATTCGTGAACTCACCAGACTCCCGTCGTCCACCCGATCGGATCAGGCTGCTCTACCAGGATAAGAGACGCCGGCGCCGTCGACTCGATTTGTTCAGTCGGGATCGACGTCGACCGGACGCTGAACTGTTCCACGTGAAACATCGCGCATCCCCTCCCCGTCCGACACTCCCCCGAACATCACCGTCACAGTGACGTAACGGGGCCTTGTCCCTGGTCGGGTTGTCGCAGACCCGAAATCGGGTCGGTCAGCCCTGTTCCGTCTTCATCAGTTCGACGATGCGCTGGAGGTCGTCAACCGAGCCGAACTCGACGACGATCTTGCCCTTGCGCTTGCCCAGGCTCACCGTGACCTTGGTGTCGAACGCGGTCGACAGCTGCTCGGCCACGTCCTGCAGACCGGGCATCTGGATCGGCTTGCGCTTGGGCGCCGGCGCCGGCTTGTCACCGTCGCGGTTGGCCAGCGTGACCGCTTCCTCGGTGGCACGCACGGACAGCCCCTCGGCCACGATGCGGGCCGCGAGCTCCTCCTGCTTCTCCGGTCCCCCTTCGAGCGCGAGCAGCGCCCGGGCGTGGCCGGCCGACAACACGCCCGCGGCAACGCGACGCTGCACCGCGATGGGCAGCTTCAGCAGCCGGATCATGTTCGTGATCACCGGACGCGACCGGCCGATGCGGGTCGCCAGTTCCTCGTGGGTGACGTCGAACTCCTCCAGCAGCTGCTGGTAGGCCGACGCCTCTTCGAGCGGGTTCAGCTGGACCCGGTGGATGTTCTCAAGCAGCGCGTCGCGCAGCATGTTGTCGTCCGCTGTCTCGCGGACGATCGCCGGGATCGCCGTCAGGCCGGCTTCCTGCGAGGCGCGCCACCGGCGCTCACCCATGATCAGCTGGTAGCGATGCGGTCCGGACGGCTGGCTCAGCTCGCGCACCACGATGGGCTGCATGAGCCCGAACTCACGAATGGAGTGCACCAGTTCCGCGAGCGCGTCCGCATCGAAGACGCTGCGCGGCTGGCGCGGGTTCGGCTGGATGGCCGACGGCTCGATCTCGCGGTACACCGCGCCGATCGCCTCGGCTTCGGCCCTGGCCGCCGCGGCCGAATCTGCGGCTACCGCGCCATTGACCGGACCGGCCGGACCGCCACCGCCGATCAACACGTCGGCAGCCGCAGACCCCATTCGCAGCGAGGTGTCCTGCTGCCCGTCCTCGGGTGCACCGGTCGGGATGAGTGCCGCCAGCCCCCGTCCGAGTCCGCTGCGCTTCTTCGGCTGCGACATCGTTACTTCCTCACTCCCGACTCGCCACGCTGGGCGAGTTCACGGCTGGCGTCCAGATAGCTCATTGCACCACGTGATCCCGGGTCGTAATCCAGGATCGTCATGCCGTATCCCGGTGCCTCGGAAACCTTGACGCTGCGTGGGATGACGGTCCGCAAAACCTTATCGCCAAAGTGGTCTCGGACGTCCATCGCGACCTGGTCGGCGAGTTTGGTGCGGCCGTCGTACATCGTGAGGACGACGGTCGTGACGTCCAGCTGGGGGTTGAGGTGCGCCTTGACCATCTCGATGTTGCGCAGCAGCTGACCCACGCCCTCCAGGGCGTAGTACTCGCATTGGATCGGGATCAGCACCTCGGGCGCCGCCACGAGTGCGTTGATGGTCAGCAGACCCAACGAGGGCGGGCAGTCGATGAAGACGTAGTCGAAGTTGTGGTCTTTGAGCGTCGCGAGGGCGTTCCGCAGCCGGGTTTCACGTGCCACCATGCTGACCAACTCGATCTCGGCGCCGGCCAGGTCGATGGTCGCCGGGACGCAGTACAGGCGCTCGTTGTGCGGGCTCCGCTGCAGTGCGCTCTCCAGGGTGATCTCCCCGATCAGCACCTCGTACGACGACGCGGTGCCCGGCCGGTGTTCGATGCCCAGCGCGGTGCTCGCGTTGCCCTGAGGGTCCAGATCGATGACCAGAACATTGAGTCCCTGCAGGGCCAGGGCCGCGGCCATGTTGACCGCCGTGGTGGTCTTACCGACGCCGCCCTTCTGGTTGGCGATGGTGAACACCCGCTGATGCGTCGGCCGCGGCAGCTGCTGTCCCTTGGCGCCGTGCAGGATCTGGACCGCGCGTTCGGCTTCCGCCCCGATCGGCGTATCCATCGTCACGCTCGGCCACGTTTCACGTGAAACATCAGACTCCCCGTCGCTACGCTCGCCCCTGGCATCGCTCACTGCCTTTCCTGATGTGGCGGCCGGGTCGGCCGCTGTCAAAACCTCGGCGGACTTGTCGCTCCCCCGGGCCGACGATGTCATCGCCGGTTCTTGGCCGGTCGGCCGGTTGCCGCGCGCTTGGCTCCGCGTTTCGCCACGACCACGGTTGCGGGCGGAGTCAAATAGTTCACGCCACATTTCACCACCCTTACGTCCACAGCACCGAGTGAGTTGAGTGCCCGACGGTGTTCGACGATCTCATCGGCCGCTCGCTCCCCCTTGAGAGCCAGCATCCGTCCGTCGACTTTGAGGAGCGGCAGGCTCCACTTCGCCAGTTTGTCGAGGGCGGCCACCGCTCGCGAGGTGACGACGTCGAGCTCTCCTGCCTCCGCCCGGACCGTGCGCTCCTCGGCGCGACCCCGAATCACGGTGACGTCGATGCCGAGCTCGGTGACTACCTCCCGGAGGAAGTCTGCGCGGCGCAGCAGCGGCTCGATCAGGACCACGTGAACATCGGGCCGCGCCAACGCCAATGGGATGCCCGGGAGCCCGGCTCCACTGCCGATATCGCCGATTCGTTCGCCGCTGGAGACCAACTCACCTATAGCGGCGCAATTCATCACGTGACGGTCCCACAACCGGCCCACTTCCGACGGGCCGATCAGTCCGCGCTCGATTCCGTCGCCGGCGAGGATCTCGGCATAGCGGTGCGCGAGCTCGGCCCGCTCACCGAAAACGTCGACGGCGGCGGCCGGTGGGGATGGGGCTTCACCATGTTTCACGTGAAACGGCCTCCACTTTCCCCGCCAGCTCGCCGCCGACGAACAACATCGATGTAATTAAGGTGCTCAATCGAGCAGCACAACCACCCGGCGCGACGGCTCGACGCCCTCGCTCTCGCTGTGGACGCCGTCCACGGCCGCCACGGCGTCGTGCACGATCTTGCGCTCGAACGGCGTCATCGGAGACAGCTCTTCGCGCTCACCCGACGCCAGCACCCGCTCGGCCACCTTCTTGCCCAGCGCAGCCAGTTCATCACGACGCTGGCGACGCCACCGGGCGATGTCCAGCATCAACCGGCTGCGTTCGCCGGTCTTCTGGTGCACGGCCAGCCGGGTCAGCTCCTGAAGCGCGTCCAGCACCTCGCCCTTGCGTCCCACGAGCTTGCTCAGATCGTTGCCGCCGTCGATGCTGACGACCGCACGGTCGCCTTCGACGTCCAGATCGATGTCACCATCGAAGTCCAGCAGATCGAGGAGTTCCTCGAGGTAGTCGCCGGCGATCTCGCCTTCGGCGACCAGTCGCTCCTCGAGATCGTCGTTCTTGCTTGCAGGAGCGGCCTCGGCCGTCGTCGGGGCCGGGGCCTCCGCCTGCGTTTCTGTGTCTGTCATATCCCTGCCTTCTCCCTCTTGCACCGGCCGTCGCTCAGGGTCTTTACCCTCTGACCGGTCAACGCTTCTTCTTGTTGGGCTTGGCGCCCGGCGCCGGCTTGGACCCGGCCGCACCGGATTCCGTGCCGTCGAGCTCTGTTCCGGTCTGTTCGACGTCGGTACCCGAGCTGGCCGGGGCAGCCTGCGGATTGCCCTTCTTGGACCGGTTCGGCTTCACACCGGGTGCCGGGGCATTGGCGGAACGGCGCGCGATCGCCTGTTCCTTCTCCTCCGCCTCACGCTTCTCGATCCGGTTGAACACCACGTGCTGCTGGCCGTAGGTCCAGATGTTGTTGGCCACCCAGTACATGAGAATGGCGATCGGCAGGAACGGACCGGACACCACGACACCCAACGGGAACACGTACAGCGCCAGCTTGTTCATCAGCTGGGTCTGCGGGTTCTGCTGGGCTTCCAGGCTCTGCCGGGCCACCGACGCGCGGCTGTTCATGTGGGTCGCGATACCCGAGACGATCATCAGCGGAATGCCGACGAGGATCACCGACATGCGATCGAAGTGCGCGAACGCCTTGAGGCTCTCACCGGTCTGAATCATGGTGGCGCCCAACGGCGCACCGAACAGATCGGTGTTCAGGAAGTGGCTGACGTCGGTGGCGCTGAAGAAGTAGTTGCCGATCGACCGGTTCTGCTCGATGGACAGCGCCTGGGCACCGATGCCCATCCCGGCGCCCTCCGTGCGGTTGAACGAGCGCAGCACGTGGAACAGGCCCAGGAACACCGGAATCTGCGCCAGCATCGGCAGACAGCCCAGGAGCGGGTTGAAACCGTGTTCGCTCTGCAGCTTCTGCATCTCGAGTGCGAGCCGCTGGCGGTCCTTGCCGTACTTCTTCTGCAGTTCCTTGATCTGGGGCTGCAGTTCCTGCATCTGCCGGGTGGTCTCGATCTGGCGGACGAACGGCCGGTACAGGATGGCGCGCAGGGTGAACACCAGGAACATCACCGACAGGCCCCAGGCGAAGAAGTTCTCCGCACCCAGGATCGCGCCGAAAAGCTTGTACCAGAGCCACATGATCCCGGATACCGGGTAATAGATGTAGTCCAGACTGAACCAGTTAAAAGACAAGCGAATCGCTCCTTGACTGCGCGGCGGTTGCCGCGGACCGTCTTTCGGGAATGGGGTCCCATCCCCCGTGATGCCACGGGCCACACTTGGCCAGCCGGACTGTCGTCAGCCAACAACCACGGAACAATCCGTGTTCGGTGAGTGCCTCGACGGCGTACTGGCTACAGGTGGGGCTGAACCGGCAGCTGGGCAGACGCATCGGCGACACCATGTTGCGGTACAGCTCGATGAGAAAGATCAGCCCGCGGGCCAGCCGCTGACTCATGGCCGGGATCCGGACTTCGCGTGAGCGCGCTGCACTGCGACTCGCAGTTCGTCCTGCAGCGTGGCGGTGGCAGCTTCGCGACTGCCGGGCAGGGCCCGGATCACCAGCAGCTCACCGGACTGCAGCTCGGCCAGCAGATCCCGGCTGGCATGACGGAGCTGACGGGACACCCGGTGTCGCTGGACGGCGTTGCCGACCGATTTACCTACGACCAGACCGACTTTCGGCGCCTGCTCGGTGTTTGACTCGGCATCGCCAAAATCTCGTGGTGCCAATGAGTGCACCACGAGATCCCGTTGCGCCGAGCGCACACCGCGGCTCACGGTGACTCGAAAGTCTGTCGAGCGCGTCATCCGGTTACGAGCCGGAAGCACGGTGCTTCGATCCTGCGTCAGGTCACGCAGTGAGAGAGCGACGGCCCTTGCCGCGACGTGCCGACACGATGGCGCGGCCGGCACGGGTCCGCATACGCAGACGGAAGCCGTGCACACGAGCCCGACGGCGGTTGTTCGGCTGGAAAGTCCGCTTGCCCTTGGCCACGGCTATATCTCCTCAACTATGTGACGCCCGCACTCGCCACCGACATGAACGAGTCATGCCGGTGGGCACGGTCGTCGCTGGTAAGCGCACGCATCTTGCTTGCTAGCCGGCGCGGTACCGATCGAAGTTCGTGGCAGAACTTCCCCGGTCGCAGCCGTATCACCACGTGTGGGCGACTGTTCGAGGGTACTGATCTGAATTCTCCGGGTCAAACCTCGCTGTCGCACGTCAGCAACCGTTACCGCTTCGTAGCGAGAAGCGAGGCGGATCGCACATGAGTTCGTCACAGTTGTCCCACTCGCAACGTGGCAAGCCGACACGCCCAAGAACCTCGAACCAATGTTGCCGAACGGTTGGCGGACGAACCGAAAACTTGTTAGCTTCTGCCAATGCCGTTGCACGACGGCGCCAGACAACAAGCCAGAGAGGTCCCGACGCTACGAGCCCACAGACGTTCCTGTGACGAGCCTCAGCGCGCGGGCTTCCTGCATGCAAAACACGAGCACGACGGCACTCTCCTACTTTGTCCACAGTCTGTGGATAACTATGTGGACAGATTGTCGTCGTTTTATTGAGCCGCCGGTCAGGCGGTTGCGAGGGGGTAGTAGTCGTTGACCGCTAACCCCAGTGCATCGTTCACCGACATCTGGAAAAGCGTGGTCGCCGAACTCAACGGTGACCTCGGCGGCACCACGACGCTGACCGCCCAACAACGGGCCTGGTTGCGCATGGTTCAGCCGCTGGTGCTGACCGAGGGTTTCGCGTTGCTGTCGGTGCCCACGCAGTTCGTGCAGAACGAGATCGAACGGCACCTGCGCGAACCGATCATCGCCGCGCTGAGCCGGCACCTCGGACAACGCGTCGATCTCGGTGTCCGCATCGCGGTCCCGGAGACCGACGACCGGCCGGTGGCCACGGAAGCCCCCGAAGCCGACACGCCCGAACCCGAACCAGCCGCCGTCGCCGACGACTTGGACGACGACGCCGACGAGCTGTCCAGTGCCGAGGAGACCTGGCCCCGGTACTTCAACCGGCCGCCCGCGGACGAATCGGCCGATCTGAGCCTTAACCGGCGCTACACCTTCGACACATTTGTCATCGGCGCCTCCAACCGGTTCGCGCACGCCGCGACACTGGCGATCGCCGAGGCGCCGGCCCGGGCCTACAACCCGCTGTTCATCTGGGGTGAATCCGGTCTGGGCAAGACGCACCTGCTGCACGCGGCGGGCAATTACGCGCAGAAGCTGTTCCCCGGCATGCGGGTCAAGTACGTCTCGACCGAGCAGTTCACCAACGACTTCATCAACTCGCTACGGGACGACCGGACCGCGTCGTTCAAACGCAGCTTCCGCGACATCGACGTCCTGCTGGTCGACGACATCCAGTTCATCGAAGGCAAGGAAAGCACTCAGGAAGAGTTCTTCCACACCTTCAACACGCTGCACAACGCGAACAAGCAGATCGTCATCTCGTCGGACCGGCCGCCGAAACAGCTTGCGACGCTGGAAGACCGGCTGCGGACCCGGTTCGAATGGGGTCTGATCACCGACGTTCAGCCGCCCGAGCTGGAGACCCGCATCGCGATCCTGCGCAAGAAGGCGCAGATGGATCGCCTGGATGTGCCGGACGACGTGCTCGAGCTCATCGCCAGCCGCATCGATCGCAACATCCGCGAGCTCGAGGGTGCGTTGATCCGCGTGACGGCGTTCGCGTCGCTGAACAAGACGATGATCGACAAGTCGCTGGCCGAGATCGTGCTGCGAGATCTCATCGCTGACGCCGGCACCACTCAGATCAGCATCGCCACGATCATGGCGGCCACGGCCGAGTACTTCGAGACCACCGTGGAGGAGCTCCGCGGCCCCGGTAAGACCCGCGCCGTCGCCCTGTCCCGGCAGATCGCCATGTATCTGTGCCGGGAGCTCACGGACCTGTCGTTGCCGCGGATCGGGCAGGCCTTCGGCCGCGACCACACTACGGTGATGTACGCCGAACGCAAGATCAAGAAGGAAATGGCCTCGCGGCGTGAGGTTTTCGATCACGTCAAGGAACTCACCACCCGGATCCGGCAGCGGTCCAAGCACTGAATCTGTCTTCTTCGGCACCGGCCCCGCAGGCGTGATCGCCTGGGGGCCGGTGTTGTTTTAGCGGGCCGTGAGTGGGGTACCCGAGCCCCAGATCCCCGGATCCAGCGTGATTAGTGCCCCTACGACCCGAATCTCAAAAAGATTTTTTTGGCATCACGAGCACCTCCAGCCACACGACGGGGGTGTGCACAGCGCTGTGTACTACATGGGATAAACCCTGGGATTCTGCTCAGAACAATCCACATGGCCGGATCGCTCCACAAATACAAGGATTGGATTAACGCCGCGTGCACAGTCTGCGCACAGGGCGGGATCCCGCCGCTGAGGCCCGGACCAGCAACTCAGTGGATCCATCCACAGCGTGCACAACCCCTATTACTAATACCTTTAGATCCCTATGGATCTTCTTCTAAAAGCAGTCCGTTGGGGAAACTCCCCGTGGACAACCGGATCCCGACGGGATTCCGGGGGTCGTCACAGGCTGCGCGGGCTGATCGTTTAGCTTTCAACTTCACGCGGAACGCTCTACGGTGTTCTTCGATAGCCGGAACCAACGCCGATGCGTGTTGTTCACGCCTCACGGCGGGATCCGGCAGGTAAGCGTGGTGGGGTAACAGCGAAGGGACGCTATGGACGTGGCGACGACAGCCGGTCTGACCGATTTGAAGTTCCGTCTCGTTCGGGAAGACTTCGCCGACGCCGTGGCCTGGGTGGCCCGGATCCTGCCGTCCCGGCCGTTGAACCCGGTCCTGGCCGGTGTGCTGCTGACCGGCTCCGACGACGGTCTGACCATCTCCGGATACGACTACGAGGTGTCGGCCGAGGTGCGCGTGGCGGCTGAAATCGCGTCTCCTGGCAGTGTTTTGGTTTCGGGCAAGCTGCTCTCGGACATCACCCGCGCACTGCCGGCCAAGCCGGTGGAACTCAGCGTCGAAGGCACCCGCGTGGCGCTGAGCTGCGGTAGCGCCCGCTTCTCCCTGCCGACCATGGCGGTCGAGGACTACCCGGCGCTGCCGGCGCTGCCGGATGAGACCGGCATCGTGCCCGCCAACGTCTTCGCCGAGGCCATCGGTCAGGTGGCGGTCGCCGCCGGCCGCGACGACACCCTGCCGATGCTGACCGGTGTGCGCGTCGAGATCTCGGGCGAGAAGGTCGTGCTGGCCGCCACCGACCGGTTCCGGCTCGCGGTGCGTGAACTGACCTGGAACTCGGCGGTGCCGGATCTCGAAGCGGCCGTGCTGGTTCCGGCGAAGACGCTGGCCGAGTCCGCGAAGTCGGGAGCCGACGGCACCGAGGTGCACCTGTCGCTCGGTGCCGGTCAGGCCGTCGGCAAGGACGGCATGCTGGGTATCCGCAGCAATGGCAAGCGCACCACCACGCGTCTGCTCGACGCCGAGTTCCCGAAATTCCGCCAGCTGCTGCCGGCGGAGCACACCGCGGTGGCCACCATCGGTGTCGCCGAGCTCGCCGAGGCCATCAAGCGTGTCGCGCTGGTCGCCGATCGTGGTGCCCAGGTCCGCATGGAGTTCGCCGACGACATCCTGCGCCTGTCGGCCGGTGCCGACGACGTCGGTCGCGCCGAGGAAGACCTGCCGGTCGAGTTCTACGGTGAGCCGTTGACCATCGCGTTCAACCCGACCTACCTCACCGACGGCCTGGGTTCTTTACATGCCGATCGTGTGACGTTCGGGTTCACGACGCCCAGCAAGCCTGCAGTGTTGCGTCCCGCCGGGGAGAATCAGTACTCGGGATCCGGTCCGTTCCCCGCCGGGGACACCGACTATGTGTACCTGCTGATGCCGGTGCGCCTGCCGGGCTGACCGGAACACGACAGCGGAGGAAGCACTGATGCAACTGGGGTTGATCGGCCTCGGAAAAATGGGCTTCAACATGCGCGAGCGTCTGCGCGGTGGCGGCCACGAAGTCATCGGATACGACCCGCGGCCGGAAGTCAGCGACGTACCGTCGCTCGCTGCGCTCGCCGAGCAGCTCGAGGCCCCGCGCGTGGTGTGGGTCATGGTGCCCTCGGGTGAGATCACCCGGGAGACCATCGAGGATCTCGCGAACGTGCTCAGCTCCGGCGACCTGGTGATCGACGGCGGCAACTCTCGCTACACCGAAGACGCCGTGCATGCAAAGTTGTTGGCGGACAAGGGAATCGGATTCATCGACGCCGGGGTTTCCGGTGGCGTCTGGGGCCTGACCGAAGGCTATGGCCTGATGGTGGGCGGCAGTGACGAGGACGTCGCTCGCGTCATGCCGATCTTCGAGACGCTGCGGCCCGAGGGAGATCTCGCCGACGGCTTCGTCCATGCCGGTCCGGTCGGCGCCGGCCACTTCGCCAAGATGGTGCACAACGGCGTGGAGTACGCGCTGATGACCGCCTACGGCGAGGGTTACGAGATGCTTGCCGCGTCGGACCTGATCAAGGACCCGCAGGCCGTCTACCAGGCCTGGACCAACGGCACCGTCGTGCGGTCGTGGCTGCAGCAGCTGCTGGCCAAGGCGCTGAAGGAAGATCCCCAGCTGGCCGACATCAGCGGCTACACCGAGGATTCCGGTGAGGGCCGGTGGACGGTCGAGGAGGCCATCCGGCTGCGGGTGCCGGTACCGAGCATCGCAGCCTCGCTGTTCGCCCGGTTCCTGTCCCGGCAGGACGACTCCCCGACCATGAAAGCCGTTGCGGCACTTCGTAACCAGTTCGGTGGCCACGCCGTCCAGAGGGTCAGTAAGTCCGGCTAGGTGTTTGTTCGACAGCTCAGTCTGACCGACTTCCGGTCGTGGCCGCGGCTCGACCTGGAATTGGCACCGGGTCGGACCGTGTTCGTCGGCCAGAACGGCTTCGGCAAGACCAATATCGTTGAGGCCCTGTGGTATACGGCCACGCTCGGGTCTCACCGCGTCGCCTCGGACGCCCCGCTCATCCGGTCCGGATGTGAGCGCGCCGTCGTCTCCACCATCGTCGTCAACGACGGCCGCGAGCTGGCGGTGGATCTCGACATCACGGCCGGCCGGGCCAACAAGGCCCGGCTGAACCGCTCCCCAGTCCGGTCCGCGCGCGAAATTCTCGGCGCCCTGCGGGCGGTGTTGTTCGCACCGGAGGACTTGTCGTTGGTCCGCGGCGATCCCGGGGAGCGCCGGCGTTACCTCGATGAACTCGCCAGCACCCGCCGTCCCCGGCTGGGTGGGGTGCGGGCGGATTACGAAAAAGTGGTGCGGCAGCGCACCGCGCTCCTGAAATCCGCGGGCGCCAGCCGTTTTCGGGGTGCGGATTCCGGCGCGCTCGAGACCCTCGACGTGTGGGACGGTCACCTGGCCAGCCACGGTGCCGAGCTGATCGCCGCGCGGGTGAACCTGATCAACGAATTACATCCGGAGATCACTAAGGCCTATCACCTGCTGGCACCCGCGTCGCGGCCCGCATCGGTCCGCTACCGCAGTTCGGTCGAGGCCATCGAAGAACAGGCCGGCACCGGATCCGTCGACGTCGCGGCCTACCAGAGCGCCCTGCTCGACGAACTCGCCCGCCGCCGGTCCGCCGAACTCGAGCGCGGGGTGTGCCTGGTCGGGCCGCACCGCGATGACCTCGAGCTGCGCCTCGGCGACCAGCTCGCGAAAGGTTTTGCCAGCCACGGCGAATCGTGGTCGATGGCGCTGGCACTGCGCCTGGGCGCCTACGAACTACTGCGGACCGACGGCACCGACCCGGTGCTGCTCCTCGATGACGTGTTCGCCGAACTCGATTCGGCACGCCGGCGAGCGCTCGCCGACGTGGCACAATCGGCTGAGCAGGTTTTGGTCACCGCGGCGGTGCCCGACGACATTCCCCAGGACTGGGACGGCACCCGGGTCAATGTGGTGATGCGTGACGACGACGGCGGACGGATTTCGGTGGTGGACTCGTGAGTGAAGAGCCTCAGAAACCGGACATGCCCGAAAGTGCCTTCCCGCCACCGCATCTCGCCCATCTCAAGGGCATGGATCTGGTGCGCCGCACGCTGGAGGAAGCCCGGGGCGCGGCCCGCAGCCAAGGAAAAGATGTCGGTCGCGGCCGTAGTGCGCCGGTCTCGAAAACCCGCCGCGGCGGTGGTCGGCGCACCTGGTCCGGACCCGGGCCCGATCGCCGGGATCCGCAGTTGCTGGGTTCGGCGACCATGGACCTGGCCCGCAGCCGCGGCTGGTCGGGCCGGATGGCCGAAGGGTCGGTGTTCGGCCAGTGGTCGACGGTCGTCGGTGACCAGATCGCCGAGCACGCCTCCCCCACGTCGCTGCGCGAGGGCGTTCTCACGGTGACGGCCGAATCCACGGCCTGGGCGACGCAGCTGCGGATGGTGCAGTCGCAGATTTTGGCCAAGATCGCCGCATCCGTCGGCGACGGCGTCGTCACGTCGCTGAAGATCCTGGGTCCGTCAGGTCCGACGTGGCAGAAGGGCCCGCGGAATTTCGGTGCCCGCGGACCGCGCGACACCTTCGGCTGACGCCAAACTTGGGCGTCGCTCAGCGCGCCGATGAGTCTCAGATGACGCCCCTGGAGCGTCCGGACGCGACATCACCCGAGAAATTCCCCGCACGGCGCGAACAGACGTGTCAAAACGCTGTCAGAAAGTCAGTGCCGTCCGTACCTACCGGTAGACTGTCGACAGATCTGAGAGCGGTGTCCTCACCGCCCCCTCGAACCCCAAGGAGACGCGTTCGACGTGGCTGCCCAAAAGAAGGATGCGCCGGCTGAGTACGGTGCCGATTCGATCAAGGTCCTCGAAGGTCTGGAAGCGGTCCGCAAGCGTCCCGGTATGTACATCGGCTCCACCGGCGAGCGCGGTCTGCACCACCTGATCTGGGAAGTTGTGGACAACGCGGTCGACGAGGCGATGGCCGGTTTCGCGACCAAGGTCGACGTCCGCATCCTCGAGGACGGTGGCGTCCAGGTCACCGACGACGGCCGCGGTATCCCCGTCGCGATGCACGCCACCGGTATCCCGACCGTCGACGTCGTCATGACGGTGCTGCACGCCGGCGGCAAGTTCGAGGAAGGCGCCTACCAGGTATCCGGTGGTCTGCACGGCGTCGGTGTCTCCGTGGTCAACGCCCTGTCGACGCGGCTCGAGGCCGACATCCACAAGGACGGCTTCGAGTGGCACCAGACCTATGACAAGTCCGTCCCCGGCACACTGCGCAAGGGCGAGCCGTCCAAGAAGACCGGTACCACCATCCGCTTCTGGGCCGACCCGGACATCTTCGAGACCACGGTCTACGACTTCGAGACCATCGCCCGCCGCCTGCAGGAGATGGCGTTCCTGAACAAGGGCCTCACCATCGAGCTGACCGACGAGCGCGTCGCCGCCGCCGCGGTCGTCGACGAGGTCGTCAGCGATCACGCCGAAGCGCCCAAGTCCGCCGAGGAGCAGGCCGCTGAAGCCGCCGCGCCGCAAAAGGTCAAGCACCGGACCTTCCACTACCCCGACGGTCTGGTCGACTTCGTCAAGCACATCAACCGCACCAAGAGCGCCATCCAGCAGAGCATCATCGACTTCGGTGGCAAGGGTGACGGCCACGAGGTCGAGATCGCGATGCAGTGGAACGCCGGCTACTCGGAGTCGGTACACACCTTCGCCAACACCATCAACACCCACGAGGGTGGTACGCACGAAGAAGGCTTCCGCGCCGCGCTGACCACGGTGGTCAACAAGTACGCGCGCGACAAGAAGCTGCTGAAGGAGAAGGAAGCCAACCTCACCGGTGACGACATCCGTGAAGGCCTCGCGGCCGTCGTCTCGGTGAAGGTCCGGCAACCCCAGTTCGAGGGCCAGACCAAGACCAAGCTGGGCAACACCGAGGTCAAGTCGTTCGTGCAGAAGATCTGTAACGAGCAGCTGACCCACTGGTTCGAGGCCAACCCGGCCGAGGCCAAAACGGTTGTCAACAAGGCGGTTTCGTCGGCGCAGGCCCGCGTCGCCGCGCGGAAGGCGCGGGAGCTGGTGCGCCGCAAGAGCGCGACCGACATCGGGGGTCTGCCCGGCAAGCTGGCCGACTGCCGCTCCACCGACCCGACGAAGTCGGAACTGTATGTGGTGGAGGGCGATTCGGCCGGTGGCTCGGCCAAGAGTGGCCGGGACTCGATGTTCCAGGCAATCCTGCCGCTGCGCGGCAAGATCATCAACGTCGAGAAGGCGCGCATCGACCGCGTGCTGAAGAACAACGAGGTCCAGGCCATCATCACGGCCCTGGGAACCGGTATCCACGACGAGTTCGACATCTCCAAGCTGCGGTATCACAAGATCGTGCTGATGGCCGACGCCGACGTCGACGGCCAGCACATCTCGACGCTGCTGCTGACCCTGCTGTTCCGCTTCATGAAGCCGCTGGTGGAAAACGGCCACATCTTCCTGGCGCAGCCGCCGCTGTACAAGCTGAAATGGCAACGCAGCGAACCGGAGTTCGCCTACTCGGACCGCGAGCGCGACGGCCTGCTCGAGGCCGGCAAGAAGGCCGGTAAGCGCATCAACACCGACGACGGCATCCAGCGCTACAAGGGTCTGGGTGAGATGGACGCCAAGGAGCTGTGGGAGACCACCATGGATCCGTCCATCCGGGTGCTGCGCCAGGTCACCCTCGACGACGCCGCGGCTGCCGACGAACTGTTCTCGATCCTGATGGGCGAGGACGTCGAGGCGCGCCGCAGCTTCATCACCCGGAACGCGAAAGACGTTCGCTTCCTTGATGTTTAGCAAACCGCCAAAGCGAAACGCGGCGAATCCGGCCCAGCTCGGCCGTCAAAAATCGATGTTTAACGTGAAACAATCCGCAGAAGGAATTCGATGACCGACACCCTGCCTCCCGAAGGCGATCGGATCGAACCGGTCGACATCCAGCAGGAGATGCAGCGCAGCTACATCGATTACGCCATGAGCGTCATCGTGGGCCGCGCCCTCCCCGAGGTCCGCGACGGCCTCAAGCCGGTGCACCGCCGCGTGCTCTACGCCATGTACGACTCCGGGTTCCGGCCGGACCGCTCGCACGCCAAGTCGGCGCGTTCGGTCGCCGAGACCATGGGTAACTACCACCCGCACGGTGACGCCTCGATCTACGACACCCTGGTCCGCATGGCCCAGCCCTGGTCGCTGCGCTATCCGCTGGTCGACGGTCAGGGCAACTTCGGCTCGCCGGGTAACGACCCCGCGGCCGCCATGCGTTACACCGAGGCCCGGCTCACCCCGCTGGCCATGGAGATGCTGCGTGAAATCGACGAGGAGACAGTCGATTTCATCCCCAACTACGACGGCCGCGTGCAAGAGCCGACCGTCCTGCCCAGCCGGTTCCCCAACCTGCTGGCCAACGGCTCCGGCGGTATCGCCGTCGGTATGGCCACCAACATCCCGCCGCACAACCTCCGCGAACTCACCGAGGCCGTGTACTGGTGCCTGGAGAACCACGAGGCCGACGAGGAGACCACCCTCGAAGCGGTGATGGAGCGGGTCAAGGGCCCGGACTTCCCCACCCACGGCCTGATCGTCGGATCCCAGGGCATCTCCGACACCTACAAGACCGGTCGCGGCTCCATCCGGATGCGCGGCGTCGTCGAGATCGAGGAAGACGCCAAGGGCCGCACCTCACTCGTCATCACCGAGCTGCCGTACCAGGTCAACCACGACAACTTCATCACCTCGATCGCCGAGCAGGTGCGCGACGGCAAGATCGGCGGCATCTCGAACATCGAGGACCAGTCCAGTGACCGCGTGGGTCTGCGGATCGTCGTCGACCTCAAGCGCGACGCCGTCGCCAAGGTGGTGCTGAACAACCTCTACAAGCACACCCAGCTGCAGACCAGCTTCGGTGCCAACATGCTGTCGATCGTCGACGGTGTGCCGCGCACCCTGCGGCTGGACCAGATGATCCGGTACTACGTCGCCCATCAGCTCGACGTCATCATCCGCCGCACGCGGTACCGGTTGCGCAAGGCCAACGAGCGCGCCCACATCTTGCGCGGTCTGGTGAAAGCCCTTGACGCACTTGATGAAGTCATCGCGCTGATCCGCGCGTCGGCCAACGCCGACGCCGCCCGGGCGGGCTTGATGGAGCTGCTCGACGTCGACGAGATCCAGGCCCAGGCCATCCTCGACATGCAGCTGCGTCGTCTGGCCGCCCTGGAACGTCAGCGCATCATCGACGACCTCGCCAAGATCGAGGCCGAGATCGCCGACCTCGAGGACATCCTGGCCAAGCCCGAGCGGCAGCGTGCCATCGTCCGCGACGAGCTCAAGGAGCTCGCCGACAAGTACGGCGACGACCGTCGTACCCGGATCATCGCGGCCGACGGCGACGTCACCGACGAGGACCTGATCCAGCGCGAGGACGTCGTCGTCACCATCACCGAGACCGGCTACGCCAAGCGCACCAAGACCGACCTCTACCGCAGCCAAAAGCGCGGCGGTAAGGGCGTGCAGGGCGCCGGGCTCAAGCAGGACGACATCGTCAACCACTTCTTCGTGTGCTCCACGCACGACTGGATCCTGTTCTTCACGACGCAGGGCCGGGTGTACCGGGCCAAGGCCTACGACCTGCCCGAGGCCTCGCGGACCGCGCGCGGTCAGCACGTGGCGAACCTGCTGGCCTTCCAGCCGGAGGAGCGCATCGCCCAGGTCATCCAGATCAAGAGCTACGAGGACGCGCCCTACCTGGTGCTCGCCACCCGCAACGGTCTGGTGAAGAAGTCCAAGCTGGCCGACTTCGACTCGAACCGCTCCGGCGGCATCGTCGCGATCAACCTGCGCGACGGCGACGAACTCGTCGGTGCCGTGCTGTGCTCCGCCGAGGAGGACCTGCTGCTGGTGTCCGCCAAGGGCCAGTCCATCCGGTTCTCCGCGACCGACGAGGCACTGCGGCCGATGGGCCGCGCCACCTCGGGTGTGCAGGGCATGCGATTCAACGAGGACGACCGTTTGCTGTCGCTCAATGTCGTGGTGCCGGACACCTACCTGTTGGTCGCGACGTCGGGCGGTTACGCCAAGCGGACGGCCATCGACGAGTACACGGCGCAAGGCCGCGGCGGCAAGGGCATCCTCACGATCCAGTACGACCCCAAGCGTGGCAGTCTGGTCGGTGCGTTGATCGTCGATGACGACACCGAGTTGTACGCCATCACCTCCGGCGGTGGTGTCATCCGGACCGCGGCACGTCAGGTGCGCAAGGCCGGACGGCAGACCAAGGGTGTGCGGTTGATGAACCTGGGTGAGGGCGACACACTGATTGCCGTCGCGCGCAACGCCGAAGAGGCCGAAGGTGGCGACGAGACCGACACCGAGGTCGACACCGCGACCGAGACCGAGACCGACGAGACGTAGTGCTGCGACTGTCCCCAGCCGCCCTGATTGAAGGAGCCGCCAGGTGAGTTCCCCGAACGAGCCGGGATACACCCGTACCGGTGACGGACCCGCGAGCAACAACGGGCCGGCCACCGGATCGGGTGGCGGCGCCCATGCGGCCGACCCGGGCGGCGACACCCCGCCCTGGCAGCGCACGCGCAGCGGGGCTCAGGCGGACGCCCCTGCGGCCGGTGGGCAGAGCCTGGACGAGCGGCTGAACCGGTTCGTCAGCGGCAGTGGATCGGCATCGTCGTTGGGTGGCGGTTCGCCGTCCGAGGCGGAGACGACCATCACGCCGGCCATCACTCCTGACACCCCGCCGGTACCCCCGGTGCCGGCGGCGGCACCGTCGTCGTCGCCGGCGGTGACCCCGCAGGGCAATGTGCCGCCGAAGCCGGTCCGCACGGCCGAGACGGTCCGGACGGAAACCCGGCCCGAGGCCGCGTACGCCAGCGAGATCCCGGACCTGTCCCGTCAGCCGCAGCGCCGCGCGGGCGAACCGCGGGAGCCGCGCAGCACCGCCGCGACGGTCTCGCCGGCCCCGGCGCGTTCGGGGGCGCCGCGCAGCCGCGCGGGTGCCCGGCAGGACGGTCCGGTGCGGGCCAGCATGCAGGTGCGCCGCGTCGACCCGTGGAGTGTGCTGAAGGTCTCGCTGGTGCTGTCGGTGGCGTTGTTCTTCGTCTGGATGATCGCCGTCGCGTTCCTGTACCTCGTCCTCGGTGGCATGGGTGTGTGGAGCAAGCTCAACAGCAACGTCGGCGATCTGCTCACCAGCGGTGGCGGCAGCGGTGGTGAATTGGTTTCTGCCAGTACGATTTTCGGCGGCGCAACCCTCATCGGGTTGGTCAACATCGTGCTGCTGACGGCGATGGCCACGGCTGCGGCGTTCGTCTACAACCTGACCACGGATCTGGTCGGCGGCGTCGAGGTGACGCTGGCGGACCGGGACTAGTCGGCAGGCCTGCGGCCGCGGCTGACGTCGCGTTTTGGGCGCAGAGGTACCCATACGGTAATCTCATCGCTCGGCCGCAAGGCCACTTTCGGGCCTATAGCTCAGGCGGTTAGAGCGCTTCGCTGATAACGAAGAGGTCGGAGGTTCGAGTCCTCCTAGGCCCACGGAAGTCGGTATCACCGACTCCCCCACCGGAAGGGTGCACCGTGAGATTGGTTCTGCTGGTGCTGGGTGCCTTGCTTGGAGTGGCCGCGGTAACCGTATGGCGGACCCAGCATGGCGCAGAGGTCTGGCATTCACTTCAATCGGACACCATCGAGGGGCCTTAGCTCAGTTGGTAGAGCGCTGCCTTTGCAAGGCAGATGTCAGGAGTTCGCGGTTTATCTCTAGGAGAGGTAGATGAAAGTGGGTGTGACCAGCGGTGATACCGCCACGGTCATATCCATGACGGGGCCATAGTTCAACGGTAGAACGGGGCCTTTGCAAGGCTCAAATCGGGGTTCGATTCCCCGTGGCTCCACCTTTGGTCGGTACGGCCGGCGGTGACACTACGCCCGTCTGATCCGCCCGATGCCGGGCAGGAACCGGTCGACAGCCTCACAGTAGTCGCGGTAGGCCTGGCCGTGGGTGGCGGTGAGGTAGGGCTCTTCGATCAGGCGGACCTGCAGTTGACTACCGATGATGATCATCACGACGCCGGCGAGTGCAATACCGTTGGGAACCGCAAAGGTTAGTCCGATAACCATGACGTTGATCGACGTGTAGATGGGGTTGCGCACGATCGCGAAAATGCCGGTGGTGACCAGTGGCGGGCGTTCGGTGGGGTCGACAGTGGTGCGCCACGAAGATCCCATTGCGCGTTGGGCGCCGAACGCGGCGAACACGCCCAGTGCGGCGAGCATGATGCCGGCGACGCGGCTGGGCCCGTGGTCCAACAGTGGCACTGGCTGCAGGCCCAGCAGTTCGGCGATGGGGGCGGCGATGCCGGGCAGCAGCATGCCGGAGGCCAGGGTTCCTCGGGCCCACCACTGTTTGGGTGTGCGAGGGATGCGGATGCCGCTGTCGCCGGTGCGATGGCGTTGAATACGGGCTCGCACGTAGCCGTCGAGCAGCCAGAAAGCCGCGACGAGGAGCAAGGCGATGATGGCGTACATCGCGGACATCGTGGTCGGCTTTCGTGGTCGCGGGGGTGGCAGGTCAGATCTTTCGGGCGGCCCCGATGAAGAGGAGCCCGCGAAGGTGGTGTTCGATGCGGGCGGTGCCGTGCAGGCCGTGGCGGGCCAGTTCAGCGGCGAATTCGTCTGACTCGAAGCGGTTTTCGCGTGGGTGCACGGTGAATGTGCGGAACGCCCAGGTGTCGAGCATGCGGCGTGGAACTTCCTCGAACAACAGCAGCCCACCGGGGCGCAACACTCGGGCGATCTCGGCGACGGCCAGCTGCCAGTGCGGGACGTGGTGGATGATGCCGAAGTCAACGACGGTGTCGTGGCTGGCGGTCGGCTGATGGATGTCGCAGACATCGCCGACTGACAGGGATACGGGCCTGTGATGGAGGCGTTTGCGGGCGAGCTCGACCATGGTGTCGTCGAGGTCGAATGCGGTGACGTGGCGGGCCTGGAGCCGGTCGAGGATGACTTCGGAGCCGACACCTCGTCCGCAGCCGGTCTCGAGTACGTCCTGGCCGGTGAGGTCGCCACCGGCGAGGCGGCGAAACCATGCGGCTTCCCGATGGTGTTGATGGGCAGCCCGAATCGGGTTGTTCATCGCTCTCCGTTCGATGGTGTTGAGCTTCACCGCGCCACCTCAGCCTTCATCAATCGCAAGCGCTGTCATCGACTAATTCCGCTCAATCTATGTTGTAGGCTATCATCGCGATATGTCGATGAAAAGTATGGGTGCTGCGCCGCCGAGTGCATCGCGCGACGAGTTGGCGGGGGCGGTGGCGTTGTTTCACAGTCTGTCCGATCCCACCCGGTTGGCGATCGCCCGCCGCCTAGCTGGTGGTGAGGCTCGGGTGGTGGATCTGACCGGTGAGTTGGGATTGGCGCAATCGACGGTGTCGTCGCATCTGGCGTGCCTGCGCGACTGTGGGCTGGTGGATTTCCGGCCCCAGGGCCGCGCCTCGGTGTATCGGCTGGCCCGGCCGGAACTGCTGGACATGTTTCGCGCGGCCGAGGCGGTGTTGGAGGCGACCGGCAACGCCGTCGCCTTGTGCCCCAACTACGGCCACCCGACTGAACGGAAGGTAGCGCGATGAGCGAGGCGTGCGGCTGCGGCAGCGACGACCGCAACGAAGGCGAGCAGGAACCCGAACGGCTCTGGGAGATCACCGAACTACGCGCGGCCGCAGCCGCGGGGGTGGTGCTGCTGGCCGGCTATGCGGTCGGCTGGTCCGGCGGCCCCCATGTGGTCGAAATCGGCCTGTATGCGCTGGCGTTGGCGATCGGGGCCTACACGTTCGTACCCTCGACGCTGCGCCGGTTAGCGCAAGGCAAGATCGGGGTCGGCACGCTGATGACGATCGCCGCCATCGGCGCGGTGATCCTCGGCGAGGTCGGCGAAGCCGCCATGCTGGCGTTCCTGTTCTCCATCAGCGAGGGCCTCGAAGAATACTCACTGGCCCGGACCCGCCGGGGACTGCGCGCGTTGTTGGCGCTGGTGCCCGACGAGGCCACCGTCCTGCGCGACGGCGCCGAAATCACCATCCCGCCAGCGGAGTTGCGGGTCGGTGACCGGATGCTGGTCAAGCCCGGCGAACGGGTCGCGACCGACGGCACCATCACCTCGGGGCGCACCGCACTGGATGTCTCGGCCATCACCGGCGAATCCGTTCCGGTGGAGGCCGGACCCGGCAGTGATGTGTTCGCCGGATCGATCAACGGCACCGGGGTGCTCGAAGTCGAGGTCACCTCCAGCGCTGCTGATAACTCGTTGGCCCGCATCGTGGCGATCGTGGAGGCTGAGCAGTCCCGCAAGGGCGCCAGCCAGCGCCTGGCCGACCGCATCGCCAAACCGCTTGTTCCGGCGATCATGGTCGCGGCCGCGCTGATCGCCGCCATCGGTTCCGTGTTGGGTGATCCGCTGGTGTGGATTGAACGTGCCCTGGTCGTGCTGGTGGCCGCCTCCCCGTGCGCGCTGGCCATCTCGGTGCCGGTCACCGTCGTCGCCGCGATCGGCGCCGCCTCCAAGCTCGGCGTCCTCGTCAAAGGCGGCGCCGCGCTGGAAGCCCTCGGCGCGGTGCGCACCGTCGCGCTAGACAAGACCGGCACCCTGACCGCCAACCAGCCCACCGTCATCGACGTCGCCACCACCAACGGCAACAGCCGCGACCACGTGTTAGATGTGGCGGCGGCGTTGGAGGCCCGCAGCGAACACCCGCTGGCTGCAGCGATTCTCGCCGCCACCGAGGGGCCGGTCCAACCAGCTGAGGATGTGGAGGCGGTGACCGGGGCCGGACTGCTCGGCCACCGTGACGGCCACCGGCTACGGCTCGGGCGCCCCGGCTGGCTCGACCCCGGACCCTTGTCCGAACACGTCGCGGCCATGCAGGCCGCCGGCGCCACCGCCGTGCTGGTCGAAGACAACGGTCAGGTCATTGGGGCGGTCGCGGTGCGCGACGAACTGCGGCCCGAAGCCGCCCAGGTCGTCGAACACCTGCGCCGCGGCGGCTATCAGGTCGCCATGCTCACCGGCGACAACCAAGCGACCGCCCAAGCCCTGGCCCGCCAGGTGGGGATCGATACGGTGCATGCCGATCTGCGGCCCGAAGACAAGGCGGCGCTGATCGGTCAACTGCGCCAACGCTCCTCGACGGCCATGGTCGGTGATGGCGTCAATGACGCCCCCGCTCTGGCCACCGCCGATTTGGGGATCGCGATGGGTGCGATGGGCACCGACGTGGCCATCGAAACCGCCGACGTCGCCCTCATGGGTGAAGACCTGCGCCACCTCACCCAGGCCCTGGCCCACGCGCGGCGAGCCCGGCGCATCATGCTCCAAAACGTCGGCCTCTCACTGGGATTGATCGCAGTGCTCATCCCGCTCGCCCTCACCGGTGTGCTCGGCCTGGCCGCGGTCGTCGCGGTGCACGAACTCGCCGAAATCGTCGTCATCGCCAACGGTGTCCGGGCCGGGCGCACCAAACCACTGGCACAGCCAGGCCGGGACCATGATCCGGTGGCCGAAGTAGCCGCCTCCGCGATATCGCGTTGACCACCGGCATCATCCATCGCGTAACCAGCCAGGCGAGGAGGTCAGCAAGGTGTGGTGTTTGCCGATGACTTATCACGCCTTTGCGTCACGGCCGGCAGCGGTCAGGCCGAGACTGTGCGCTCGCCGCCAGGCGGCCGCCAGGTTTGCGCTTCGGCTCTTGCCTGATACCTGGCAGAGGTACGTGCTGCATTCTTTGTTGTTGGTCTGCCACCGCAGTTCGGCGTAGATACGCAGGTATCTGCGCCGCAGGACGACCCGTCCGAGCGCACCACCACTGTCGTTCACCACACGGCATCGGCGGCCGCCTGCGGCGTGGTCCTGCTCAAGGGCTTGCCCCTGCTTGGTCCAGTGGACCGGCGCTTTCCACTGCTCGTCGCGGACCGGGGTGCGATTCCAGCCCACGATCGCGCCCGGTGTTTAGACCATCGTGAGGTGCCGGGCGCCGGGCCTGTCGCTTACGCCGAAGAGCGCGCCGCGTTGCGCGCCGGTGAGCAGCGTAATGTCGTCGAGTTCACTGGCGGTGTAGCCGCCGGCCGCGAGTTGGCCGAGTACGTCGCCGACGAGACGGGGCATCTCCTCGGCCACGCCGGGGCGGGGGCCATACATGCGGCCGGTCTCGTTGAGCAGCCGGAACATCGAGCGGTACTGGTAGTCGGAGAGCACACCTCGCTCGCGGGCCCGCACGACCAGCGACGACGCGCTCACACCCCAGGTGAGGCGCAGCTCATCGAGTTCATGCACGGCCCGCACTGACACGCGGTCCAAGTCAAAGCCGATGTCGGCGATGGGGGCGAGGAACTCGGCGGCGAAACTGTTGGCCCGCCGCTCGGCCTCGGCGGGGCTGACCAGCGTCATCGCATCCATGACCAGGTGGCCGAGTTCGTGGGCCAGCGTCATCCGCATGCGGTCGGGCGGCCGGGCCGCGTTGACGTACACCAGGTGCGGGTGATACTCGCTTGCTCGCAGGGTCACCGCGTCGATCTCGTCGTCGAGGAAACCATCGACCACAACGAACACCCCTGCGGCTTCGAGCAATTCGGTCATCGAGCGGATCGGGCCGGCGACGCGCCACAGGCGGCGCAGAACCTGGGCGACGGTGATCTCTCCGAGCTCGGAGGCGTAGTCGGCCGGGTCGAGATCGGGAAGCGCAAGCTTGGGGTTGATGTCGGCGCGGGACACCAGGCGGCCGATCCGCATCGCGACAAGATTCGCGCGCGCCCACACGCGGTCACGCTTCCACTCGGCCGCACTCAGGTTGGCCCGGAAGTGGCTGCCCTGGGCCGGGGACCGGGTGAAGGGCACGCACAGCGCTTCCGGGCGGCATTCCATGGCCTGCGCGTAGTCGAGCAAGGCCTTCCCTGCCAGGGGCAGCAGCCCCGCCTCGACCCTGCTGACGTGCGAGGCCGACACCCCGGCCTCGTCGGCCAGGCGCTTTTTCGACCACCCACGCGACAACCGGGTCAACTGCACCATCACGCTGTTCGCCGCGTCGTCGTACGGGTCCGGTGCCGTCACAGATCGCCTCCCCAACCGTCTCGGTGCTGTCTTTCGACACTAGCCCGCCGCCGCCGCGAATTCGCGCAGAAACACCGTTTGATCTGCGTTTTCCCAGTTCACGCCCACTAACGGACGTGGGGCGTGTGTGGCTGGTGTGACGATAGCGCAACTCCAGCCCGTGACGCCTGCAGACCGGCTGCTCCGTATGCGATCGGCGTGTCTTCCGGCCTCAAACTTTACCCCGGTCCGCACGATTCTATGCAAGGTTTTCGGCTGAAAGGCGGGGTCGTGACAGCTCCGATGGATCAACCCAACACACCCGACCGTCCGGTCTCCCGCAAGGAGGCCCGACGGCTGCTCAACCAGGTGGCGGTCGGGGTGGGGGCGATGCTGCTGGCCGCCGTCGATGACTGGAACGCCTTGTCGG
Source organism: Mycobacterium sp. SMC-13 (assembly GCF_045311035.1). Taxonomy (NCBI): domain Bacteria; kingdom Bacillati; phylum Actinomycetota; class Actinomycetes; order Mycobacteriales; family Mycobacteriaceae; genus Mycobacterium; species Mycobacterium sp. SMC-13. The sequence goes on along the minus strand of NZ_JBJIAI010000004.1, from coordinate 224,581 downwards.
CCCGGCACTCCGCACATCTGCGAACCGTGATGCAAGGGCTCGGGCGCGGCACATATGTTGCGGCCGCCGTCGCGGCGGGCACCGATGTGTGGCTGAGCACCCGCGGCATGCATCCACCCGGACACACGGTCGTCAAGCCCTACCGCTGGCCCGAGATCAACAGCCGCGGCAAGACGCACATGATGATCCACCACAACGAGATGGAACCGACCACCCCGCGGCGGACCGCGTTCTTCACCCAGGATTCGGCGACCCTGGGCCTGATCGGCGATCCCACCCATTGCGAGCTGACCTGGGACTACGACATCGTCACCGACACCCATATCCGCCGGATCTGGGTCAGCGCGCCGGGCGTCGACTGGGACCGCTTCGAGGTTCCGATGGCCAAGGTGCAGGCCCAATACGCGACGTGGCGCAAGCGCGACATGAAGTGGCTGCCCGGGGCACTTCCTGCCGACACCGCCGCAGCCGCGCCGATGCCGGCCCGCCAACCGCAGGAAGACCTGCGGCCCGACATCCAGGTGCGGCCCCGGCGCCCCGAGGAAACCCGGGATGCCGAGTGAAGGCGGCACCGGTGACCATCCACGGACGGGCGTCGTGGACGGTCGTAGACGCTTCAGGCCTACCGGTCGGGGAGGTCGAGCAGTTCCTGCACTGGCTGCGTGCGATCGGCCGGTCGCAGAACACCGTCCGCTCGTATGCGCGCCACCTGAGCTTGTTCTACCGGTGGCTGGGCGCACGCGGAATCGACTGGGACGCCGTAGTATTCGACGCACTGTGTGATTTCGTGGGGGCGCTGTCGGCCGGTTTGCCCCCGCTGCCGACCCGGTCCGGTAGCCGGGCGCCGGGAACGGTCAAAGCGGTGAGCGCGGCCGTGCGCGAGTTCTACGAGTTCCACCGCGTCGAAGGCCGCGGACCGCAGGATCTGGTGTTGACCCGCAACCCGTCGCGGCTCCCGCGCCGGGCACACAGCTTCCTGGCCCACATCGAGCAACGCCACCCCAGCGCGGTCTCCCGGTTGACCCGGCCGGGCAAGCAGCCGGCAGAGACCGTGCAGCTGATCGACTTCGAGGCCGACTTCGCGACGTTGCTGGCGGCGGCGTCGACCCACCGCGACCGGCTGCTGCTCTCCGCGCTCTATGACCTGGGCCTGCGGGTCGGGCAGGCGTTAGGCCTACGGCACGCCGACCTGGACCCGATGCGCAAGCGAGTGCAGGTGTGCCGCCGGGAGGACAACGCCAACGGGGCGCTGTCAAAGCAGCGAGCGCAATTCGCGGTGGCCGCGCCCCGCCGGTTCTTCGACCTGTACGCCGCTTACCTCCTCAGTGAGATCTCCGACCTGGACAGCGATTACGTGTTCGTCAACCTGTCCCGGCCCCCGGTCGGCGGGCCGCTGTCGTACTCGAACGCCTACCAGATCATCGAGCACATCGGCTCCGTAGCGGGCCTTGACGGGCTGCACCCACACATGCTGCGCCATACCCACGCAACTGCGCTGGCCAAGGCCGGATGGACGTCGGCTGAGATCGCTGCCCGGCTTGGCCAGTCGCACGCCGCCAGCGCGGACGTCTACATCCACCTCGCCAGCGACGATCTGGCAGACCGATTGCGCCGCACCGAGCAGCTGGTGTGGGCGCCACCGCAGCGCGAGGCAGGCCATGAGAAACATTGATTCCCACCCTGACTCCACGCGCAGAGGCCGCCGTTCGCCGCTACGGGTACCCGACGGGCCGTGGTGTCAGCCGACGTGGCAGGTGGTCGAACCGGCCGGAGACCGCCGCCGCCAGGCGGCGGACCCCTGCGCCGTCGACGCATGCAACAGCGAGCGGTACTGGCTGGGCGGCCCCCACTCCGCAGGCGCCGAGCGGCGCGGATTGTGCTACGCGCACTACTTCCAATGGTTCCGCGCCGGCCAGCCCGCCGACTTCACCGCATGGGCAACCTTCGAAGCCCAACCCGTCGGCGCCCCGCGCGGCCACCTCTCGGCCCAGATCGTCGACTTCCGGCGGCTACCGCAGATCGCGGCCGATGAGATCCGGTTCGTCGTCGCCACCAAGGTGCGCCGCGGCGACTGGACCCCCAACACCAGCCTCCGCCGCTTCTTGATGGTGCTCATCGACACCGCCGACGGCCGGATCACCGACTCCCTCACCGAGCGACCCGCCGGCGAGTGGCTTCTGCTGTGCCGGCAGCATTGGCCGCACGCGAGCTCGTTCGACTCCCTGTGCGCACCCTACATTCGGCGCTTCTTCCGACTCCTCGACGGCGCCACCAACCCGGACCCGTGGGCCGACGACCACTGGCACTGGCGAGACGGATTCGAATTCGTTCTCGACGCCACCCAATCCGGATCGACACACACCGCCGTGGACTGGTCGACGGTGACCGTGCCGTGGCTGCGTGACGCGGTCAAAGAACTCGCACGCCGGCAGCTCACCACCGCCACCCTGGCCTGGGGCACGCTGACCCAGTGGGTGCGCGCCACCCGCCAGCTCGCCCGGTTCCTCACCCGCGACGACGAATCACCGGAACCGTCCGCGGTGACCAGGCCGGTCTTCCTTGACTACCTGGCGTGGACCCGGCGACCGGACACCCAAGCGGACGCGCGGTTGGCCAATACCGCCGCCTACCTGCTGGAGTCGCTGCACGACACCCAGATCGTGCCCGCTCTCGGGTCGGCGGTGTTCCTCCGACGAGGCGAGAACGTGCACCGCAAGACCCGCAGCCCCCGCCCGTTCCCGCCGGACGTAATCGAACGCGTCGACACGCTGATCGTCGACAACCCCGCAACCGACCCCACCCTGCGGTCGATGATCGCCACCACCCGGTGGGCAGGCTGCCGCATCTCCGAACTGGTCGCCCTGCCCATCGACTGCCTGCACCGCTCCGACGCGGGCTACTGGATCGAATATTGGATGCCCAAAACCCGGGCCTGGCGCCGATTCCCCATCCCGGACAGCCTCGCAACCATCGTCCTCGACCAGCAGACCCGCGTGCGCGACACCTACGGCCCCGACGCCGAGCACCTATTCCCCGGCGCCCGGTCCAACGCCGCCGCCGGCCGCACCCAACCCTGGTCGACCAGCGGCCTGCGGCACCGCCTCGCCGCACTGTTCACCGAACACGGCATCACCACCTCGACCATCACCGGCGAGCCGATCTCCGGCGGCGATGTGCACCGCTTCCGGCACACCATCGGAACCACACTGCTCAACAACGGCTGGACCCAACAAGAAGTGCGCGACTTCCTCGGCCACCACAGCGACACCATGACCTCGGCATACGCCCGCATCACCGACGACACCCTGGCCCGCAAAGCACGTGAATTCTGGAACAGCGCCGCAACAGACACGACCAACACCGACGCCGACGTGGAGCGGCTCCGGGCCCGGTTCACCACCGCGCTGCCCAACGGATTCTGCACTCTCCCAACGGCGCAACGCTGCGAATTCCGGCCCAACCCCTGCCTCGACTGCTCCTTCCACGACCCCGGCGGCCGGGTCTTCCTCGGCGCCCATATCGCGCACCGCGACCAACTGCAACGCCTCACCGCCGACGCTCACGAGCGCGGCGACGCAGCCGCCGTCGAATTGAACACGGCGATGCTCGACAAGGTCTCCAAACTGATCAGCGAAATCGACCCGAACACCACGCAGGAACCTCAGTGAGCGCCGACGACCGCGAACGCCGCACCGCACGCCTGACCGCAGCAGCCGCCGCCCGCACCACCGACGCCACCGCCCGCGCCCGCCGCGCGATCACCCGACTGCGAAACACCGGTCAGCCCGTCACCTTCGTCGACGTCGCCCGCGACGCCGGTGTATCGACCAGCTTCCTCTACCAGCACAGCCAACTACGCGACGACATCACCAACCTCCGCACCACCACGACCACCACGGCGACGGCCGCAACAGGGCGCGCGGCAAGCCTGGAATCGCTACGCACCAAACTCGCCACCGCGATCGCCCGCAACCGTGAACTCACCGAACAACTCGCGCAGCTTCGCACCGAGAACGAAGCACTTCGCAGCCGACTCCTCGAATCCCGCATCCCTGCGGCGACACCGCATCCGTCATAGCCGGACCGGACCCAACCAGAACCAACGGGGCCACAGCGCAGCCCACCACCGTCGACGACTTCCTACAGATAACCCGGCCACGACGACGGACCTACGCCAAGCCGCGGCCCCGTCGTAGACGTCGACTCCACACGCCGCTCACCTAGAGATATCGAATCTCCTAGGCTCCACAAAAATCCACAGCAGTACGCAAAGCGGTTCCGACAGTCATCGGGGCCGCTTTTTTCGTGCCGGCGCTCAGCAGCGCCGTCCTACGCTGGCTTCATGACGACACAGATCAGCTACGCGAAGTGGATGGTGCCGCTGTCGGTGCCGTTCCGGGTCGGGCCCAAGCACAGCAAGGTGGAGGTGCGTGACGGCGCACTGCATGTGGCCATGGGTTGGGGTTTCTCCGCCGAGATCCCGCTGGCATCGATCAAGGAGGCCCGCCGCTGGGAGGGTCGCGTCATCTCGTGGGGCGTGCACGGTTTCCGCGGCCGCTGGCTCGTCAACGGTTCGTCGGACGGCGTCGTGGCCATCACGATCGACCCGCCCGTCAAGGCGAAAGTAGTCGGGTTCCCGGTGACACTGCGTGAGCTGCGCGTCAGCGTGACGGATCCCGATGCGCTGATCGCGGCGGTGAATCACTGAGCCGACGAACATGAGCTTGTGTGCCAAATCCAGTCCGGATCTGACACACAAGCTCAGTGTCGGCGCAGAAGATTAGGGCTGCGGCGTCACATCCACGCTCGGGGGTAGCGGGGAGGGCTCCGGCTGCATCGAGCGCCGCACGATCGAGAACGTGATGCCGCCGAGGGCCAGGACCGCGACGGTCGCCCCGGCGATCAGCAGGGGCCGGCGCCGCTTGGATCCGGACGACTCCACCACAAGCGCGAGATCGCCTGCGGTGTCCTCGCCGCGGTGACACCTACGCCCCACCCAACGGGCAGTCCCCAGGGTCGAACCGACGCCCAGGCCGAGGACCCCGCGTAGGATCAGCAGCGGCCCGACGATGGTGTACTTCAGCCCGCGACCCAGGCGGGCACCGGAGCTGGGGCGGCTGACCTCGGGGACGTTCTCGGTGACAGTGCTCATCAACCAACCTCTCTACCGGACACGATTTCTGCAGACCTCCCGAGCGGAGGCCGGGCTCTACGCCAGGGCTTCCACGTTATTCGGTGGGGGCGACTTCGGGGTCTTAAATGTGAGTGGCAGACTGACTTTCCGTGACGAGCCCCATTCAGACTGCGACCGCGACGCTGCACACCAACCGCGGCGACATCAAGATTGCTTTGTTCGGTAACCACGCGCCCAAGACCGTCGCCAACTTCGTTGGTCTGGCCCAGGGCACCAAGGATTACTCCACCGAGAACGCCTCGGGCGGCACCTCCGGCCCGTTCTACGACGGCGCCATCTTCCACCGCGTCATCGACGGCTTCATGATCCAGGGCGGCGACCCGACCGGCACCGGCCGCGGCGGCCCGGGCTACCAGTTCGCCGACGAGTTCCACCCGGAGCTGCAGTTCGACAAGCCCTACCTGCTGGCCATGGCGAACGCGGGCCCGGGCACCAACGGTTCGCAGTTCTTCATCACCGTCGGCCCGACGCCGCACCTGAACCGTCGCCACACCATCTTCGGTGAGGTCGTCGACGAGGCGTCGCAGAAGGTTGTCGACGCCATCGCGACCACCGCCACCGACCGCGGCGACCGCCCGACCGAGCCGGTCGTCATCGACTCGATCACCGTTTCCTGAATTTCAGCCTGACGCGCGGCGCGGCAGTCCCCTACCGGGGGCTGTCGCGCCGTTTGCGTTGGAGAGCTAGGGAATCAGCCCGGCGTCGGTGAGGGCGTCGAGGACGTTGATGGGATCGGTGCCGACGTCCCATCGGGTGAAGACCAGAAGCCGGTCGTCGACGGTGTCGAGCTCCAGCAGCCGCACCTTGCGGGTCAGTCGGCGGAACTCGGTGATACGCACACTCTTGAGGTCGGCCTGTGTATAAGTCTGGGTACTGAACCACCCGCGCACCACCAGCCCGGCCGGCGTGATCGCGAGCTTCGGCCGCGCGCGCCAGGACATCACGGCGAACACCAGCAGACCGATGGCGGCGATGCCGCCGAGAACGCGTCCGGGCAGGTCAGTGACCGAAGTCAGGGCCACGGCGGCGAGTATGACGCCGAATGCGCCACAGGCCGCGATGCCGGCTGTCGGCGGGCTCCATTGAGTTTGTTCCACGAGATGTCCACACCCTTGGGGGCAAGTTATCCACAGGCACTATCCCCAATGGGGATGAATCACATCGATGTGATTGGGTGTCCGTCAGGTTGCCAGCTGGGTTACGTCACGAGACCTGGATGTAACGAACCGGGTCTGTTGACGCTGCTCAGCGCCACCGCATGGTCAGCAGCAGGCCGGTGATCATGAAGGCGAAGGCGATGGCGTAATTCCACTGGGCGAGATCGGCCATCCACTGCAGCAGGTGTGGAGTACCGGCCGGGTTCAGTGCGGCGAGCTGGAACACCGCCAGCCAGATCAGACCGATCAGCATGAGCGAGCAGAAGAACACCACGAACCACACGCTCGACGGTCCGGCCTTGACCTTCACCGGCGTCCGACTCACCGGGTTGATGGTGAAGTCGTTCTTCTTGCGAACCTTGGACTTGGGCATTGGTACCTTCGCGGACAGTCGGTGCCGCACTCCCGCGCCGGTGGAGAGAAACCGGCAATTCGGTGCGACGATGGAGCGGTATGCACTCAGAGCCTAACGCAGAAGATGTGTCGCCTCGCAGGCTCCGGACGGCGGGGACCTCGGAACCTGACCAGCCGGCCCGTCACTCGGCCTGGCGATTCGGTGTGCCGGTGGTCTGTGTGCTCGCCGGCCTCCTGCTCGCCACCACGCACAGCGTCTCCGGGGGCAGCGAGATCCGGCGCAGCGACGCGCCCCGCCTCGTCGACATGGTGAAAGAAGCCCAGCGGACCGTCGCGACCCGCGCCGCCGAGCGCGACGACCTGCAGCATCAGCTCGAGAACCACCACGGCGGCACACCCGGCGCCGATGCCGCGCTCGGCGCCATCACCAGTCGAGCCAACGAACTGGGCCTGGAGCTCGGCCTCGACCCCATGCGAGGACCGGGCCTGGTGATCACCCTCAACGACGCCCAGCGCAATGCGCAGGGCCAGTACCCGCACGACGCCACCCCCGACGACCTCGTCGTACACCAGCAGGACGTCCAGGCGGTCCTCAACGCGCTGTGGCTGGGCGGCGCCGAGGCCGTCCAGATGCAGGACCAGCGGATTCTGGCCACCTCGGCCCCGCGCTGCGTCGGCAACACCCTGCTGCTCAACGGCCGGACCTACAGCCCGCCGTACGTCATCACCGTGATCGGCAACGTCGAGGGCATGCGCGCCGCGCTCGCCGCCGCGCCGCTGGTGACGCTCTACAAGCAGTACGTCGTGCGGTTCGGGCTCGGTTACACCGAGGAGCCGCGGGCATCGGTGGACGTCGTCGGTCACCGGATGCCGCTGAAGCTCCGGTACGCCCAACCGGCTGGACCGGTCACATATTGATTGATCGCGTCGACGGGTGACCCAGTAGCCTGACGGCATGCAGGTTCTCGTCCTCGACAACTACGACAGCTTCGTGTTCAACCTGGTCCAGTACCTGGGTCAGCTCGGGGTGCACGCGCAGGTCTGGCGTAGCGACGACGAGCGTGTCTCCACTCCCGACGGCGTCGCTGCCGTGGCGAAGGAGTTCGACGGGATCCTGGTGAGCCCGGGCCCGGGCACCCCTGAGCGGGCCGGTGCGTCCATTCCCTTGGTCCGGGCGTGCGCGGAGACCGGCACTCCCCTGCTCGGTGTGTGCCTGGGACATCAGGCCATCGGCGTGGCTTTCGGTGGCACTGTCGACCGCGCGCCCGAACTGCTGCACGGCAAGACCAGCCAGGTACACCATGCGAACAGCGGTGTGCTGCAAGGACTTCCGGACCCGTTCACCGCGACCCGCTACCACTCGCTGACCATTCTGCCGGAGACGCTGCCGGCTGAGCTGGAGGCCATCGGGCAGACCGACAGCGGCGTGATCATGGCCGTCCGGCACCGCGAACTCCCGATCCACGGGGTGCAGTTCCACCCGGAGAGCATCCTGACGCAGGGCGGCCACCGGATGCTGGCCAACTGGCTGGCAGTCTGCGGCCAGGCGCCCGACGAGGCACTGGTCAGTCGGCTCGAGCAGGAAGTCGCCGACGCGGTCTCGGCCGCAACCCGCACGGCCTGACCGAGCAACGCTTACGAGGCGAAGCTCAGCGTGATCGACGCGTTGAAGTTGACGCCACTTCCGGCCGCGGGCACCTGGCTCACCACGGCATTGCTGCGCTGACCGCTGTTCTGCACGTCCGCGCCCTTGATCAGCACGCCGGTCCAGCCCAGGGCGCGCAGGTTCGGTTCGGCGTCGGTCCAGAACTGACCGGTCAGGTTCGGCATGACGAACTGGTTGCCCTGCGAGACCTTCAGCGTGATCGGGGCGTCCTTGGCCGTCGGCGTGCCCGCCGCCGGGTCGGTGCCGATGATCTCGCCGGCCGGTTTCGGGCTGTCGATCGGGGCTGTCAGGATCGTCGTGAAGCCGACGGTGTTGAGGTTCTTGGTCGCGATGTCGACGGTCTGCCCGTTGACGTCGGGGATCGGGACCAGGCCCGGTCCGGAGCCGACGATGATCGTGATGACGTTGGTGATCGCCGAGGTCTGGTGGGCCGGCGGGTTGGTCGCGATGACCCGGTCCTTCTGCTCCGGCAGCGACTGCGACACCGTCTGCTGGATGTTCCGGAAGCCGGCGGACTGCAGCTTGGCCATGGCGTCTGCGGGCGACAGCTTCGACACGTCCGGGACCTCGCGCTGCTCCGGTCCGGTGGAGATGTTGATGGTGATCTCGTCACCGGCGGCGACGGAGGTGTTGGCCGCCGGCTCGGTGCCGATGACGTGGTCCGGCGCCACCGTCGAGTCGGGCCGCTGCTGCGTGCGGGTCTTGAAGCCGCGGTTCTGCAGGTTGGCGACGGCGTCGGCCTGAGCCAGCCCGCGCACGTCCGGAATCTGCTGGTCGTGCGGCTTGCCACCGATCAGGTTGATGGCCACCGTGACGACGACGGTCAGCACCGCCAGGATGGCCGCGGCGATGAGCCAGCGACCGATCGGCGTCGAGGCGCGCTCCGTCGACCGGTACGGCTGGGGGTTGACGCTGATCGGCTCCGGCATCATGCTGCGCGGTCCACCGAAGCCGCCGGTGCCCATCATCGCGGTGCGCTCGGCGTCGGTGAGCACCTTGGGCGCGTCAGGCGCCTCGCCGGCGTGCACGCGGATCAGATCGTTCCGCATGTCCGCGGCGCTCTGGTAGCGGTTGTCCGGGTTCTTCGCCAGCGCCTTGAGCACGACGGCGTCCAGGCCGGGGCTGATCCCGGCGTGCCGCTGCGACGGCGGCACCGGATCCTCGCGGACGTGCTGGTATGCCACGGCGACGGGGGAATCGCCGACGAAGGGCGGCTCACCGGTGATCAGTTCGTAGAGCACGCAGCCCAGCGAGTACACGTCCGAGCGGGCGTCGACGTTCTGTCCGCTGGCCTGCTCGGGCGACAGGTACTGCGCGGTGCCGATGACCGCGGCCGTCTGCGTCATCCGGTTGCTGCTGTCGGCGATGGCGCGGGCGATGCCGAAGTCCATGACCTTGACCGCGTTGGACTTGCTGATCATGATGTTCGCCGGCTTGATGTCCCGGTGCACGATGCCGTGCTGGTGACTGAAGTTCAGGGCCTGGCAGGCGTCGGCGATGATCTCGATGGCGCGCTGCTGCGGGAGCGGCCCCTCGGTGTGCACGATGTCGCGCAGCGTCACACCGTCGACGTACTCCATGACGATGTACGGCAGCGGCCCGTTGGGCGTCTCGGCTTCGCCGGTGTCATAGACCGCGACGATCGCCGGGTGGTTCAGCGCGGCGGCGTTCTGCGCCTCGCGGCGGAAGCGCAGGTAGAAGCTGGGGTCCCGAGCCAGGTCGGCGCGCAGCACCTTGACCGCCACATCGCGGTGCAGGCGCAGATCCCGTCCGAGGTGAACCTCGGACATGCCGCCGAAGCCGAGGATGTCCCCCAGTTCGTAGCGGTCGGAGAGGTGCTGGGGCGTGGTCATGAGATGGCCGGTCCTGACAGATCCGGGAGACGAATCGACTGGCCCGCCGGTGCGCCTGGAGTCTTGGTGGTCTCGGTGATGGTGTTGGTGACCGTCGACTGCTGCTGGTTCTTCTGGTCCTGGCGGTCCTGCGCGTTGAGCACGATCAGGATCGCGATGACGATCGCCAGCGCACCCAGGACACCCGCCGCCCACAGCAGCGCGCGCTGCCCGGGCGAGAACGTGCGCCGGGCCGGCGGGGCCGGCCGGTGGCTGCCGGTGGCGGGCCGGGGCCGCGGTGTCGCGGGTGCCGGGCGGGCGGGCTCGATGGCAGCCCGTGCCTGTGTGCTCGACGGAATGGCCGCGGGAGCGGCCCGTCCGATGGTCGGGGCCTGGTTGGGCCGCGGAGGGCGGCGTCCGGCCCGGACCGCGGCGACGGCGTCGGCGAACGGGCCGCCGCTGCGGTAGCGGTGGATGGCGTCCTTGGCGAGGCTGATCTCGATCAGCTCGCGGACGTTCGGGGGCAGGTCGGCCGGCAGCGGTGGCGGCGCTTCCTTGATGTGCTTCATCGCGACGGTCAGCGCGCCGTCGCCGGTGAACGGTCGTCGCCCGGACACGGACTCGTAGCCGACGACACCGAGCGAGTAGACGTCGCTGGCGGCGGTGGCGTCATGGCCCAGGGCCTGCTCGGGCGCGATGTACTGGGCGGTGCCCATGACCATGCCGGTCTGCGTGACGGGCGCCGCGTCGACGGCCTTGGCGATACCGAAATCGGTGAGCTTCACCTGGCCGGTCGGGGTGATCATGATGTTGCCGGGCTTGACGTCACGGTGCACCAGGCCGGCGCTGTGCGCGACCTGAAGGGCGCGGCCCGTCTGCTCCAGCATGTCCAGGGAGTGCCGCAGGGACAGTCGGCCGGTGCGCTTGATCACCGAGTTCAGCGGCTCGCCGTTGACCAGTTCCATCACCAGGTAGGCGGTGCGGCCGGAATCGTCGAGTTCGGTCTCGCCGTAGTCGTAGACGCTGGCGATGCCGGGGTGGTTCAGCATCGCGACCGTGCGCGCCTCGGCGCGGAACCGCTCGACGAATTCGGGGTCGGTCGAGTATTCGGCCTTGAGTACCTTGATGGCGACCTGTCGGCCGAGCCTGCTGTCGACGCCTTCCCAGACCTGACCCATGCCGCCTGTGGCGATGAGTCGCTGAAGTCGATAGCGGCCGGAAAGTGTGACTCCGACCCGCGCGCTCATGATCCCTCCCGTAGCGCCGCGGCGATGGTGGCCCGCCCGATGGGTGCGGCCAGCGCACCGCCGGTCGCGGACAAACGGTCTCCACCATTCTCCACTAGGACGGCGACGGCGACCTTCGGGGATTTCGCCGGGGCAAAAGCGATGTACCACGCATGTGGTGGGGTGTTACGTGGATCGGTGCCGTGTTCGGCCGTGCCCGTCTTGGATGCGATCTGCACGCCGGCTATGGCTCCCTTCTGCTGCGTCACCTGCTCGGCGCCGACCATCAGATCCGTAAGTGTAGCCGCGACCTGGGATGAGATGGCCCGCCGCTGCTGGTGCGGTGAGGTGGCCGCGATGTTGGAAAGGTCGGGTCCCTTGAGGTCGTCGACCAGGTAGGGGGCCATGCTGACGCCACCGTTGGCGACGGTCGCGGCGATCATCGCGTTCTGCAGCGGGGTCAGGGCGACGTCCTTCTGGCCGATGCTGGAGATACCCAGGGCCGGGGCGTCGGAGATCGGGCCGACGGTCGACTCCGCGACCTGCAGCGGGATCGACGGCGGCGGGGTGTCCAGGCCGAACTGCTTGGCCATGGTCCGCATCGCGTCGGCACCATTGTGCAGCCCCAGTTCGACGAAGGCGGTGTTGCAGGACTTGGCGAACGCCTCACGCAGGGACACCGTCGGGCCGCCGCCGCAGGCCGAGCCCCCGTAGTTCTCCAGCGTTGCGGTGCTGTCCGGCAACGTGATTCGCGCCGCCGACGTCAGCTGGGTGTCCGGGGTGGCACCGGCCTGCAGCGCGGCTGCGGTCGTCAGCACCTTGAACGTCGACCCCGGCGGGTAGGTCTCGGAGATCGCCCGGTTCTGCAGTGGCGAGTCGGGGTTGTCGCGCAACTCCTGCCAGGCGGCGGACTGCCGGTCGCCTTCGTGCGAGGCGAGCAGATTGGGGTCGTACGACGGGGACGACACCATGGCCAGAATCTTGCCGGTCGACGGCTCCAGCGCCACCACCGAGCCCTTGCACGGGTTGCCGCCACAGCCCTGCTGCATGGCGTCCCACGCGGCCTGCTGCACCCGCGGCACGATGGTGGTGTCGACGTTGCCCCCGCGGGGGTCGCGGCCGGTGAAGAAGTCGGCGATGCGGTTGCCGAACAGCCGCTCGTCGGAGCCGTTGAGGATGCTGTCCTCGGCGCGCTCGAGGCCGGCGCTGGAGTACTGCAGCGAGTAGAAGCCGGTGACCGGCGCGTAGACCAGCGGGTTGGGGTAGATGCGCAGGTAGCGGAACCGGCCGTTGGTCGGCATCGAGTACGCCAGCAGCTGGCCGCCCGCGGTGATCTGGCCGCGCTGGCGGGAGTACTCGTCGAGCAGCACCCGCTGGTTCCGCGGGTCGGCACGCAGGCCGTCGGCGGCGAACACCTGGGTGGTGGTGGCGTTCAGCAGCAGCAGCACGACGAGTGCCATCACCAGTCCGGAGACGCGACGAAGTGAGGTGTTCATTGCTTCTCGATCACCTCGGTGTTGGCCGCCGCGATCGGCGCTTGGTTGGGGCCGCGGGTCGACAGCGGGCGGCGCGCGACGTGCGAGACCCGCAGCAGCAAGGCCAGCAGCACGTAGTTGGACAGCAGCGACGAGCCGCCGTACGACATCCAGGGTGTCGTCAGGCCGGTCTGCGGGATCAGCTTGGTGACGCCGCCGACGACGATGAACAGCTGCAGCGCCAGCGCGGCCGACAGGCCCGCGGCGAGCAGCTTGCCGAAGCTGTCACGCACGGCGATGGCGGTGCGCAGCCCTCGGATGATGACGATCGTGTAGAGCATCAGCACCGCGGCCAGACCGACGAGCCCGAGCTCCTCGCCCACCGCGGCGATGATGAAGTCGGTCGAGGCGTCGGGCACGGTGCCGGGCTGCCCGTTGCCCAGTCCGGTGCCGAAGATGCCGCCGGTCGCGAAGCTGAACAGCGACTGGACCATCTGGTACCCCGCGCCGTCAGGGTCGGCGAACGGGTCCAGCCAGTTCTGCACCCGCACCCGCACGTGGTCGAAGAGCTGATATGCCAGCAGGCTTCCCACGCAGAACAGGCTCAGTCCGATGATCACCCAACTCAGCTTCTCGGTGGCGACGTACAGCAGCACCAGGAACGTCGCGTAGAGCAGGAGGGAGGCGCCGAGGTCCTTCTCGAACACCATGACGCCGATGGAGCCGATCCAGGCCACCAGCAGCGGCGCCAGGTCGCGCGGCCGCGGCAGGTCCATCCCGAACATGTGCTTGCCGGCGCTGGTGAACAGGCTGCGCTTGGTGACCAGCACGCTCGCGAAGAAGATCAGCAGCAGGATCTTGGAGAACTCGGCGGGCTGAATCGAGAAGCCCGGCAACCGGATCCAGATCTTGGCGCCGTACTGCTCGGCCACCGAGTCGGGCAGCACGGCGGGAATCGCCAGCAGCACCAGGCCGGCGAGGCCGCAGATGTAGCCGTAGCGGGCCAGCATCCGGTGGTCGTGCACGAACATCAGCACCGCGGTGAACACCAGGATGCCCAGCAGCGTCCACAGCATCTGCTGGTTGGCGTTGCCGCCCGGCAGGATCCCGGCGGGCCGGGTGTGCGCAGACAGGTCCAGCCGGTAGATCAGCACCAGGCCCAGACCGTTGAGCAGCGCGACCACGGGAAGTAGCAGCGGGTCGGCATACGGCGCATACCGGCGCACCGCCAGGTGAGCGCCACCGAACAGCACGACAAAGCCGAGAGTGAACTGGATGAGGTCCAGCCGCAGGCCGCTCTCCTGATTGGCCTCGACGATGAGCAGGGCCACCGTCGTGATCACGGCGGCGAAACCCAACAGCACCAGCTCGGAATTACGCCGATTGGGCAGTGGCGGGGCGACGGCGACCGGAGACTGCGGCTGGGTGTCTTCCCGTCGCCGCGCTCGCCCGGACGTGTCTTCCCGTCGCTGCGCCGGCACCGGGGTGTCTTCGCGCCCCTTCTCTTGCCCCGGCGTCGTCATGCCGGGGCTCCCGCTCGCTCTCGGGCCGTCATGACGCGTTCCGGCAGTTGGTGCCCGGCTCCTGAGGTGGCGGAGGGAGTGCCGTGGCCGTCGGGGACGGAGCCGCGGGCGAGGTCGGGGACGGTGCGGGGCCGGAAGGGTTGGGGGCGGGCGCCGGGCTGGGTGCCGGTGCCGGGGTCGGAACGGCCGTCGTCGACGCCGGTGCCTCGGGACCGGGGGCCGGGCCGCGCGGTGGCTGCGGCACCACCGACAGCGACGGCGCGGGGGCGGGTGCCGCCGGCGGGGTGACGACGGGCGGAGCGCACAGCGGCAGCAGCGAGCTGCGGCTGAGTTCCTTGAGCTGACGGATCGCGTCGTCGACGGTGCCGGTCGGCAGGCCGGCGGTGACCTGGGCGCGGCCGGACTCGCGCAGATCGGCGACCTTCATGGGTTGGCAGCCCGCCCGGGTGTCGTCGACGCCGATGATCGTCATGTCCGAGTGGCTGTCCAGACACGCCAGCAGGTAGGGCTCCTGCAGCGGCAGCCCGAGCAGCGAGCCCGGCACGCCGCGCATGATGTAGACCGAGCCGTTGTGGCCGGAGACGTAGTAGTTGCTGCGGATCAGGTAGCGCCCGACGGCCAGTCCGCTCACGAGCAGCAGGATCAGCAGGATCGCGCCGATGATCAGATTGCGCCGGGTGTGCTTCTTGCGCTGCGGTGGATCAAGTTGTGCCGCAGGCTTTTTCGCGGCCGCTGCCACACGCTTGGGGTTGAAGGCGGAGGCGCGTCCGGCCGCGGTGTTGGGCGGCAGGGTGTCGTCGTCCTGACCTGACACCGCGCCCGCCAGGATGGGTGCGGTCTGGCCGTACTCGTAGTCGACGACGTCGGCCACCACGACCGTCACGTTGTCGGGGCCGCCGCCGCGCAGCGCCAGCTCGATGAGCCGGTCGGCGCAGTCCACGACGTCCGGGATCTGCATGGCGGTCTGGATGGTCTCGTGGCTGACCGGATCGGACAGGCCGTCCGAGCACAGCAGGTAGCGGTCACCGGCGCGGACCTCGCGCATCGTCAGCGTCGGCTCGACCTCGTGACCGGTCAGCGCCTTCATGATGAGCGAGCGCTGCGGGTGACTGTGCGCCTCTTCGGCGGTGATGCGGCCGTCGTCGACCAGGGTCTGGACGAAGGTGTCGTCCTTGGTGATCTGGGTCAGCTCGCCGTCGCGCATCAGGTAGCCGCGGGAGTCGCCGATGTGCACCATGCCCAGCCGCGTCCCGGCGAACAGGATGGCGCTCAGCGTGGTGCCCATGCCCTCGAGCTCGGGGTCGGCCTCGACGTGCGCCGCGATGGCGGCGTTGCCGTCGTGGACGGCGTCGTTCAGCTTGGCCAGCAGATCGCCGCCGGGTTCGTCGTCGTCGAGGTGCGCCAGCGCGGCGATCACCAGCTGCGAGGCGACCTCGCCCGCGGCGTGGCCGCCCATGCCGTCCGCCAAGGCCAGGAGGCGGGCCCCGGCGTAGACGGAGTCCTCATTGTTGGCGCGGACCAGGCCGCGGTCGCTGCGCGCGGCATATCGGAGTACGAGTGTCACGGGCGCAGCTCAATTACCGTCTTGCCGATTCGAACCGGCGTTCCCATTGGAACCCTTACCGCCGTCGTCACTTTCGCCCTGTCCAGGTATGTACCGTTGGTCGATCCTAGGTCTTCGACGTACCACTCGGAGCCTCTCGGCGACAGCCGGGCGTGCCGTGTCGAGGCGTAGTCGTCGGTGAGCACCAGGGTGGAGTCGTCGGCCCGGCCGATCAGCACGGGCTGGCTGGTCAGGGTGATCCGCGTGCCCGCGAGGGCGCCTTCGGTCACCACCAACTGGCGCGCGTACCGGCGTCGGTCCCGGTTGGGCAGCAGGGTGCCACGGAACGCCAGGCCGCGCCGCACCATGACGGCTCCGGTGGGGGCGTAGATGTCGGTGCGCAGGACGCGCAGGACCGACCAGATGAAAAGCCAGAGCAACAGGAGGAAACCGACCCGCGTCAGCTGCAGAACTAACCCCTGCATCCGACGTCCTCTCCGTTGCCGCGTCGAGGCTGGGCCCGGTGCCCGGTAGCCGTCGGCATCGTCACGATACTTTGGCGCTCACCGGCCGGTGCGAACATCATCCGGCCGGTGACAGAAACCGGGCTCAGTGAACGCGGACCACGATCTCGGAGTGACCCACCCGGATGACGTCGCCGTCGGCCAGCTGCCACTCCTGCACCGGTGCGTTGTTGACGGTGGTGCCGTTGGTCGAGTTCAGATCCGAGAGCAGCGCGGTGTGGCCGTCCCAGCGGATTTCGAGGTGCCGGCGCGAAACGCCGGTATCGGGCAGACGGAACTGCGCGTCCTGGCCGCGGCCGATGACGTTCGCGCCTTCGCGCAGCTGGTAGGTGCGGCCGCTGCCGTCGTCGAGCTGGAGGGTGACGTTCGCGCCCGCGGCGCCGTAGCCACCGCCGTAGCCGCCGGCCGGCTGACCGTAGTCGGGCTCGGCGTAGCCGGCGGCTGCGCCGCCACCGTAACCCTGGTCGCCGTAGCCACCCGGGGCCGGCGCCTGACCGTATCCCTGATCAGCGGGGGCATGACCGTAGCCCTGATCGGCCGGCGCCTGGCCGTAGCCCTGCTGCTGCGGCTGGCCGTAGTTCTGCTCGCCGTAGCCGCCCTGGCCGTAGCCGCCCTGCTGGCCGCCGTAGCCCTGTTCGGGCTGGCCGTAACCGCCCTGCGGGGGCTGGCCGTAGCCGCCCTGGCCGTAGCCACCTTGCTCGGGCTGCCCATAACCGCCCTGCGGGGGCTGGCCGTAGCCGCCCTGCTGGCCGCCGTAGCCCTGTTCGGGCTGCTGGCCGTAGCTCTGCTGGCCGTAACCCTGCTCGGGCTGGCCGTAACCATGCTGAGGACCGACCGGCGGCGGTCCGGGAGGACCACCCTGCGGGCCGCCGAAGCCGCCCTGGCCGTACCCCGACGGGCCGGCGCCGTAACCGGCCTGCTCGGGCTGGCCATAGCCACCCTGCTGGCCGTATCCGGGGCCACCCTGCGGCGCGCCGTAGCCGCCCTGCTGGCCGTAACCCTGCGGTGGCTGGCCGTAGCCCTGGCTCGGGTCCTGCGGGTACTGCTGACCGCGCTGCTCGTCGGGCTGCCGTCCGTAGTCGTACTCGTCGCCTGGCTGGCCCTGTCCCGGGCCGGGACGGTGGGTCGGGTTGTCAGTCATCGTTGGTACTCCTGGTTCTGCGGTGTGCACGCGGTCGCTGGGTGCCGGCCGCGGTGGCCCGGCGGTTGAGTCGGGGTTGACCGCGCCGTGGGCGCGGAATTGGCCGGTATGAAGGCCAGGTGACGGCTCAAACCTGACGACCACCTCACCATACGTTTGCCATCCCCGCTCATGGACGAATCCCTCAAGGTGTTTGGCAAAAGCACTGGGTGTGAGGTCAGGATCGGCGTTCACCTTCTCGAAATCGGTGTTACTGAGCGTAATGACGTATTCGTTCGGTGCCAAAATACGGCCGCCACCGACATCACGGGCACCGGATTCGGCTTCCCGCTGGAGGGCGGCCTCGACTTCCGGGGGTGCGATCGACCCCCCGAAGACGCGGGCAAAAGCGTCTCCGACCGTGGTCTCGAGCTTGCGCTCGATCCGGTCGACCAGACCCATGTCCCCCTGCCTCGCTTCGTCTCGGTGGTCCAGATGTGATGTGCGCGATAACCGCGGACACCACTGTTACGCATGGTATCGGCCTGACCTTGCAATACGTGACCAACAGAATCGTGAGAATTCGAAAGCCGCAGGTCAGGACGTGGCCGGCCGGCACGCGGACCGGCCGATCGCTGGATTTCGCGGTCGCGGCGGACCAAATTGGGCCGTATCCGGTGGTCAGGCGCGGATTTGGAGCCGGGGGTGGGGGTGGTGATACTCTCTCCCAGTTGTTTGGGGCGAGTGGCGGAATGGCAGACGCGCTGGCTTCAGGTGCCAGTGTCCTTCGGGACGTGGGGGTTCAAGTCCCCCTTCGCCCACACAGAGCGGTTCTACGGAATCGCAGCGCTTAGGTCACGATCCAGATATGGGTCGTGACCTTTGTGTTTATGTGAGGCTGGCTGAAGCGATGCGGATTCAGCAGGGCGCAGGGGACTTTTGTCGGCAAATCCCCACCAGCGCAGGCAAGTTCTCGGGTCAAGAGCCCTGTGAGTTGGTCAGAACGTAGCGAGCCCCGCGGCGTTCGCCCTGGAGAGTTAGGCGTCCGTCGTCGACCAGTCGCTTCAACGTTGCGCGCGCTTGTATCGGAGTTGTCTGGCAAAGCAGGGCGGCCTGGCTCCGATTGATCGAACCGTACGCGCTGACGTAATCGAGGACCATCCGCTCCTGTTGCAGGGGGTCAGCCCCTTTGATACGGACGTAAGCATTGCGGTCCTGCGCCAAGTCGTAGAAGCGAGCGGTGAGGTGGAACCGGCGGCTTCGTCCCACCCCACGAGCTTCCAAGATTCCAGCTTCAACGAGCCGGCCGAAGAGGCTCTTCGCCGTGGCCGGAATCAATTTGAGGGCCTCGGCGACCTCGGGGCTCGTAGCAGACCCCGACGACTTCACCTCGTGGACAATGCGCAGCTCATCCAGACTCAGCGGCTGCTGACGCTGGTTCTCCCAAGACAAGAGAAATCTCACCAAGTCGAGGTCGGCATGTCCGAGAGGCACCGTGACTACGACTGACTCTGCATTGCTTCGCGAGTAATCGGGGACGTCGCGGCCGGCACGCAGTTGTTGCTCAAACATGTCGTTGACGCCCTTGCCCCGGCGTTCGACTAGGCCGGCTCGCTTGAATGCGGCAGCAAGTAGCGGACTGCGGGGGCGGGACTGATCAAGGATATTCGCGATGGTGACGCCGGGAGGGAAGCCACCCGGATTCGACACGACGAACTCAGTGGCCGTGACTTGCACAACGGTAGGCCCGAGCGCCGCGTAGTCGCGGTGCACCAGAGCATTCGCGACCGCTTCCCGGCGTGTCACGGAGGGGATGAGCGAAATCTCTACACGATGCATTCCCGCCATGAGTTCGGTGACGCTGTTGCGCTGATCGATGAGGTCACGCAAGGCTTCGGCCGCTCGTAGCAGTGGAGCAACAATGCGGACGTTGGCAGAACTATTGCCGGGGCGTAGATCCTGAAATAGAAACTCCGCGTTGGGAACCCAACGGCGTACGGCATCTTCGGTTCCGAACAACAGAATCGCTCCCAGGCTCAGCGGATCGTTGAGCGGAACGAGTCCGAGTGCTCGCAGTATGTCAACGTCAGAAAGTCCACCCAGGTCGTCACCCGCGGCATGACAAAGCTTTCGGAAGCGGTCAAATTCGTCGGGGTCCAAGTCGTTGAAAACCGCGCCGCGGGCCACCGCTGCAGCGAAGTCCTGCCCACGCGTCACCATGCCCATACTGACGATCTCATGTGCTGTCATCGGGACGCATGCCGGCTTGCCGGTCGTATCGATCACTCGCCTGGTGAAGACGCCGAGCTTGGTGCCGATCGGGCCCGGGTCCGCGCGGGGGATGTCGATGCGAATGATCTCGCGGTCGTCGACAAGTTCGACGCTGACATCGACGGCAAGGGCGGGCTCGGTGTTCGCTTGTATGTACGCGGCGACTCGGGCGGGATCGGTGTTGGTGCCATGCCGCGCCGCAGCGCCGACCACGGTCCCGTCATCCTCGACACCGATAACGAGTACGCCGCCGTCACCGTTTGCGAGGCAGGCCACCGCTTTCGCTAGATCTCTGTCGTTGATGTCCGACTTGAATTCGATTGTCAGGCTCTCGCCACCGGCGAGGATGGCGTGTGTGTCCACCACACGATTATGCATAACTATGGGAGGCTAGTGGTTCTGTGCGGCGGAGTCATAACTTTTGAACTTTATGAAGCGTGGCGATCGTGCCGTTCAGGTCCGCTGGCACGGTCCGCGGGGGATGGTGATTGCTCAATAGCGACCCGTGTTCGTGGAACGAACAAGAACGTCGGCCGCCGCCGGTACGTTTGCCACGAGGTGTCTAGATCCGTGAGGGTCGGCACCATGCCCAGGAGTTCGATCGGTACGGGGGATCAATTGTCGGAACGTAGCAGCAGCGCGAGGCGGTCCCGGTGCGGGGGCGGTTGCCTACGATCAGTGTGTTCCCGTTGCGGCCTGCGCCGGGCATCGACGTAGCCAGAGGGAGGGCAATGGACGTCTTTCGTGTGCATCGGGAGTTGATCGACGATTACCGCTCATTTACGACCAGCGAGGTGGTACCGCTCGACCCGCGAATCCACCAGCACGTCCAGGAGGAGCTGGCCGAGGGTAAGCAGTGGCCCGAGCCCTGGCTGTCCCTGAACCCGATGTTCGCCTCTGGGGGGTCGATCGATGACCTCGTCGCCGAGAATCTTCTCCACCCAGAGTGCTCGGCCATCTTCCGTCCGAAGCAGCGAATGGACGACAGCGGCGCACAACCGATCACTCTGCACCGCCACCAGCGCGAGGCGGTCGAGATCGCGCGGTCAAACAAAAGCTACGTCCTGACCACCGGTACCGGCTCAGGGAAATCACTGGCCTACATCGTGCCCATCGTCGACCGGGTGCTGCGCCAAGAACCGCGGGAGCGCGGGGTCAAGGCGATCATCGTCTATCCCATGAACGCGCTGGCCAACAGCCAGGTCGGTGAGCTGGAGAAGTTTCTGCGCTTCGGCTATGGGGAAGGCAATGAACCGGTGACTTTCGCCCGCTATACGGGCCAAGAGCAGGGTGAGGAGCGCGAGGCCATCCTCCGCGACCCGCCGGACATCCTGCTCACCAACTACGTCATGTTGGAGCTGATGCTCACGCGGCCCGAGGAACGGCGCAAGCTTGTCGAAGCCGCCAAAGGGCTGCATTTCCTGGTGCTCGATGAGCTGCACACGTACCGCGGCCGCCAAGGCGCTGATGTTGCGATGCTAGTGCGGCGGGTGCGCGACGCCTGCCAGTCGCCGGACCTGCAGTGTGTCGGAACCTCGGCGACTATGGCCAGCGCCGGGACGGCCGAGGACCAGCGCCGGGTGGTGGCCGAGGTCGCCTCGGCGTTGTTCGGCGCTGAGGTCACCGCAGAACGTGTCATCGGAGAAACATTGGACAGGGCCACCGTCGGCGATCCGGAAGACACCGAAGGCCTGCGCCGTGAGGTCCGCCAGGGCGGAGCCAACGGCGACTACGACACGCTCGCGCGGTCCCCGTTGGCCACCTGGATCGAGATCAAGTTCGGGCTGGCGACCGAGGAAGGGACAGGCCGCATCATCCGCGAGGCCCCGGCGAAGGTTCGTGATACCGCGGCCCGGCTGGCGGACCTGACCAGGACCACCGTCGATGAGTGCGAGCAATCGATCCGCGCCACACTGCTGGCCGGCTCGGCGGCGCAGCACCCCGTCACCAACCGACCGCTGTTCGCGTTCCGGCTGCACCAGTTTCTGTCCAAGGGCGACACCGTGTACGTCTCGATTGAAGACGAGGCACGCCGACACATCTCCTCCCAATATCAGGTCACCGTCCCCGACCGTCCCGGCGATCTGCTGATGCCGCTGGCGTTCTGCCGGGAGTGTGGGCAGGAATACTTGGTGGTCGCGAAAACCGTTGACGGATCGACGGTTTCCTACCGTCCGCGCCGGGACCGCGACGCCAGCGGCGGCGACCAGGCAAACGGCTACCTCTACATCTCGACGGCTCAGCCGTGGCCGGTCGACCCGTTGCCCGAAGGGCGGCTACCGGATTCGTGGCTCGTCGACGGAACCGTCGCAGATCGGCGCCGCCCATACCTGCCCCGCCGCATTCGTGTCGACACCACAGGAGCCGAGGTCACGGCCGCGGGCACCGACGCCGCATTCGTGCCGGCCCCGTTCCGGTTCTGCCTGCGCTGTAAGGTGTCCTACGAGCAGGCCCGGGGCAGCGACTTTGCCAAGCTCGCCACCTTGGATGCCGAAGGTCGAAGCTCCGCGGTCTCGGTGCTCAGCACATCAATCGTGCGGGCGCTCAACAAGATTCCCGAAACCGAACTGAGCGCCTCAAGCCGCAAATTGTTGACGTTCGTCGACAACCGGCAGGACGCAAGCCTGCAGGCCGGGCACTTCAACGACTTCGTACAGATGACCCAACTACGCGGCGCGCTGAACCAGGCCGTGCAGCGCGGCACTCTGCGCCACGACGACGCCGCCGAACAGGTCGTCAACACCCTCGGTTTGCGGTTCGAGGACTATGCGGCCAACCCGGAAGCCGTGTATGGGGCGCGCAGTTCGGCCGAACGGGCGTTCAAGGAGTTCATCGAGTACCGCCTGTACACCGACCTGCAGCGGGGTTGGCGGGTCACCATGCCCAACCTCGAACAGACGGGCTTGCTGCGCATCGGCTACGAGTCGATGACCGAGATCGCCGCGGACACCGCGCTGTGGTCATCGGCTTATCCGCCGCTGCGTGACGCGCGGGCAGGGGAACGAGAAGAGCTGTGCCGCATCGTGCTCGACGAGTTTCGCCGCGAACTCGCGGTAGACGTCGAGTGCTTGACCGACGACGGGTTCGACCGGATCCGCCGCCAGTCGGATCAGCACCTGCGCGGGCTCTGGGCGATCCCGCCGCGTGAGCCGCGACCGCGCCCCGGTGTGGTGTCCACCCAGTCCGGTGCTCCGGGGCGGCCGCGTGCCGACGTCCGACTCACCGGGCGTTCGGCGTTGGGCCGCTACATCCGGGAAGCGAGCGGGCTGAGCATCGACGGCGGCCCGCTGGACACCGGTGACGCGCAGAAGGTGATCGAAGACGTGCTGGCCACCCTGGAACGCGCCGGGTTGCTCACCGCCATCGAACTGCCGCGGCTGCCAGGCCCCAACTATCGGCTCAAGGCCTCAGCGGTCATCTGGTATCCCGGCGACGGGGTCTCGGGGGCGCCCGATCCGCTGCGCAAAGGCTTCGACCCCGAGCAGGGCACCCGGGTCAACCCGTTCTTCTTGGACCTGTACCGCAACATCGCACCGGAACTGACCGGCATGTACGCCCGCGAGCATACCGCGCAGGTCTCGGCCGGCGATCGGGAGGAACGTGAAAAACAGTTCCGCCGTGGTGATCTAAAGGTGATGTATTGCTCGCCGACGATGGAGTTGGGCGTGGACATCGCGAGCTTGAACGCCGTCGGGCTGCGCAACGTGCCCCCAACGCCGGCCAACTACGCGCAGCGCAGCGGGCGGGCCGGCCGGTCGGGGCAACCGGCGCTGGTCACCACCTACTGTGCAACCGGAAACGCGCATGACCAGTACTACTTCCGGCGATCCGCCGACATGGTCGCCGGCTCGGTGGCCGCGCCCCGGCTCGACCTCACCAACGAAGCCTTGCTGGCCTCGCATCTGCATGCGCTGTGGCTGTCGGAGACCGGCGCCAACCTGCGGTCCCGGATGCCGGACCTGCTCGACATCGACCAAACGGGGATGCCGCTGACCGAGGATCTGAAGAAGGCCCTCGACAATCCGGACGCGGTCCGCCGCGCCGCCGAGCGGGCCCGCCAACTGATCGCCGAACTCGCCGACGAACTGACGGCCACGGCTTGGTGGCACAGCGAGTGGTCAGACACCATCATCAGCGGCGCCCCGAAGGCTTTCGACGACGCCTGCGTCCGTTGGCGAGAGCTCTACCAGTCGGCCCTCGACGATCAGCAGGAACAGAACCGCATCGTGTTGGACATCTCGGTGAACCGTCGAGCCCGCGACGCCGCCGAGGCCAGGCGGCGCGAAGCCGAGGGGCAACTGCGGCTGCTGCGCAACGAAGACACCGACCGGATGCATTCGGACTTCTACACTTACCGCTACTTCGCCTCCGAAGGCTTCCTGCCCGGCTACAGCTTCCCGCGGCTCCCGCTGGCCGCCTACATCCCCGGTGTGCGCAGCGCCGCGGGCCGCGGCGACGGCGGCGACTATCTGCAGCGGCCGCGATTCCTGGCCATCAGCGAGTTCGGGCCCGGAGCGATCATCTACCACGAAGGCGCCCGGTACGTGGTCAAACGCGTCCAGGTACCGATGACGTCGGGCGGCATCGGCACCGTGGAAACCCAGGATGCGTACCGGTGCGAATCCTGCGGGTACCACCACGTGCGGCGGGCGGGTCTGGACGTCTGCGAGCACTGCGGCGGCGCGCTGGGCACGCCGCACTACGGGCTGATGAAGATGCAGACGGTATTCACCCGTCGCCGCGAACGGATCTCCAGCGATGAGGAAGAACGCCGGCGGGCCGGGTTCGAGTTGCACACGTCCTACCGGTTCAGCCAGCACGGGCCGCGCACCGGCCGGCTCGACGCCACAGTGGCGTCCGCAGAGGGCCCGACGCCGCTGGCGGCGTTGAGCTACGGAGACACAGCGACCGTGCGGGTGACCAACGTGGGCCGACGTCGGCGCAAGCACCCGGGTGATCTCGGCTACTGGTTGGACACCGTGAAGGGGGAGTGGCTGTCCGAAAGGGAGGCCGGGGACACCACTCCGCAGGAGGACGAGCTCGAAGACGCCGCCGACGCGCCGTCCAAGCAGAAGGTCATTCCCTACGTCGAGGACACCCGAAACATCCTGGTATTCCGGCTTACGCGCCCGGTCACCGAGGAGGCCGCGACCAGCCTGCGCTACGCGCTGGAGCGCGGTGTGGAAGCCGAGTTCCAGTTGGAGGATTCGGAGCTCTCCAGTGAGGCGTTGCCCGACAACGACAGCCGGGCCCGGATGCTGTTCACCGAGTCCGCCGAGGGCGGCGCGGGTGTGCTGCGCCGCCTGCATTCCGAGCCCGAGGCATTGGCGCAAGCCGCCCGCAAGGCGCTCGACATCGCCCACTTCCGGCCCGACGGCAGCGACGCCGGCCAAGCGGACGGGGCCCGCGAACGCTGCGAAAAGGCCTGCTACGACTGCCTGTTGTCGTACGGCAACCAGACCGATCATCAAAACATCGACCGGCACGCGGTCCGCGACTTATTGATGGAATTGGCGGCCGCGACGACCTCGCCGACCGCCGCGTCGAGCCCGGCCGGTGAGCGCATCGACCAGATCCACACTCAGGCCGAATCGCAACTGGAACGCGACTTCATCGAATTGCTGGTCGAACACGACTTCGCTCTGCCCGACGGTGTCCGCGAACCGATCGGATCCACCACGCTCACCGCGGATTTCGTCTACCGCTCCGACGACGCGGCGCTGGCCGTGTTCCTCGACGAGCAGACCCCCGTGGACGCCGGCCAGGTGGAGGACACCCTGATCGACATCGGATGGTCGGTGCTGCGGCTGAAGGTCGGTGAGGACTGGGTTAACAAGATACGCCAGCATGCCTACGCATTCGGCGAAGGGAGATAGAGGGCAATGGGTTTCGCACCGGGCAATCTGGTGACGGCGCGCGGGCGGGAGTGGGTGGTTCTTCCCGACAGCACCGACGACTTTCTGGTCCTGCGTCCGCTCGGCGGTATCGACGACGACATCGCCGGCGTTCTCGTCAGCGAGGGCGTGACGGCCGCGACCTTTCCTCCGCCGGTGCCCGACGACATCGGAGACCACCTCAGCGCGTCGATGCTGCGCAGCGCGCTGCGGATCGGATTCCGATCCACCGCAGGGCCGTTCCGCAGCCTGGCGTCCATCGCGGTCGAACCGCGCGCCTACCAGCTGGTCCCGCTGATGATGGCGCTGCGCCAGGACGTTGTGCGGCTGCTGATCGCCGACGACGTCGGCATCGGCAAGACCATCGAAGCCGCACTCATCGTCGCCGAACTGCTGCAGGTGGGTGACGCCCGCGGGCTGGCGGTGCTGTGCAGTCCCGCGCTGGCCGAGCAGTGGCAAAGCGAACTGCGCGCGAAGTTCGGTTTCGAGGCCGAACTGGTGTTGCCCAGCACCGTCCGGCGCCTCGAACGCGGCCTGGTCGGCGCCGAGTCGATCTTCGAACGCTACCCGATCACCGTGATCTCCACCGACTTCATCAAGAGCACCCGACGCCGCCACGAATTTCTTCGCACCTGCCCGGATCTGGTGATCGTCGACGAAGTGCACACCTGTGTCGCGGACTCCACCTCATCGGGATCGGGACGCACCCAGCGCTACGAGCTGATGCGCGATCTCGCCGCCGACACGTCCCGGCACCTGATCCTGGCCAGCGCCACCCCGCACAGCGGCAAGGAAGAAGCGTTCCGCAATCTGCTGGGGCTGCTCGACCCGGAGTTGGCCGCCGTGGACCTCGAAGACCGCCGCGGCCGGGAACGCCTGGCCAGACATTTCGTCCAGCGCCGCCGCGCCGACATCCGGCGCTACCTCGACGAGGACACCCCGTTCCCGAAGGACCGGCTCACCACCGAAGTTCCCTACACCCTCAGCCGCGAATACGACGCCCTGTTCACCAAAGTGCTGGACTACGCCAGGGAAACGGTCCGCAGCGGCGACGGCGGGCTGGCCCGGCGGGTCAACTGGTGGTCGGCGCTGGCGCTGCTGCGCGCACTGGCGTCCTCGCCACGCGCGGCCGCCCAAACGCTGCGCACCCGCGCCGCGGCCGCGGCAGCCGACTCACCGGAGGAGGCCGACGCGATCGGCCGTGCCATCGTGCTCGACCAAGCCGACGACGAAGCGCTCGAGGCGGCCGACACCACACCGGGTTCGGACCCCAGCTCCGGACAGACCGACTCGAAGTCGCGGCGGCTGTGTGGCTTCCTCGCCGACGCCCAGAAGCTGGAGGGAAAGCCGGACAAGAAGATCGCCGCACTGGTCAAGATCGTCAAGGAAGTCCAGGCCGAGGGCTGCGACCCGATCGTGTTCTGCCGCTTTATCGACACCGCGGAATACGTCGCCGAACACCTCGACGCCGCGCTCGGCAAGAACGTCACGGTGCGGGCGGTGACCGGAACCTTGCCGCCCGATGAGCGCGTCACCCGGATCGAGGAACTGGCCGCGACGCCCGGCCGGCACGTGCTGGTCGCCACCGACTGCCTGTCCGAAGGGGTGAATTTGCAGGAGAACTTCCAGGCGGTCATCCACTACGACCTGGCGTGGAACCCCACCCGGCACGAACAACGCGAAGGGCGTGTCGACCGGTTCGGCCAAGCCGCCCAGACGGTGCGCGCGGTGACCCTCTACGGGCGCGACAACCAGATCGACGGGATCGTCCTGGACGTGCTGCTGCGCAAACACGAAGCGATCCGCAAGGCGACCGGCGTGTCCGTGCCGGTCCCCGACAACACCGACGCGGTGGTCGAGGCGCTCATGGAGGGGTTGCTGCTGCGCGGCCGCGACGCCGAACAACTCGGCCTCGAACTGGACATCCAGGACAAGCAGAACGCGCTCTACACGCGATGGGATTCGGCGGCAGAGCGGGAACGCGTCGCGCAGACCAAATACGCTCAACACGGCATCAAACCCGAAGAGGTGGCTGCCGAGCTGCGAGAGTCCCGCGACGCTCTCGGTACTGGCGCCGAGGTCGCTGGGTTTGTGCTGAACGCGTTGAAATCGCTGCGATCCACCTGCAGTACAACGGAATCCGGATTCACCGCCACCCTCGCGCCGCTGCCTCTGGGCCTGCGGGACGCGCTGCCGCCCGACCGGCGCGACCCGTTGGTGTTCGCCACCGACCTGCCGGTGGCCCGCGGGCAGGCGGTGCTCAACCGCACCGACGCCAGCGTCGAGGCCATCGCTAACTATGTCCTCGAATCAGCCTTGGACACCGAGCTACCCGCCGCGCAGCGACCGGCGTGCCGCTGCTCGGTGGTGCGGACAAAGGCGGTGTCCACCCGAACGACAATGTTGCTGGTGCGCTATCGGTTCCACCTGGAATTGCCGTCCCGCTCGGGCACCCGCCAACTGGTGGCCGAAGACGTGGCGACCTTGGCGTTCGAAGGAGCGCCCGCACAGGCGAAGTGGCTGGAACCCGCGGCGGTAACGCCGCTGTTGGACGCCACCCCGTCGGGCAACGTTCCGCACCCCCAGGCTCAGCAGTTCCTCAGCAGAAGCCTCGATGGCCTCGACGACGTTCGCGATCACCTCGAGCGCCACGGTGAACTGCTGGCCCAACGGCTGCTGGAATCGCACCGCAGGGTTCGCCAGGCTGCCGCCGACGTTGTCCGCGGCCTCAAGGTCACAGTCGAGCCCGTCGCCGACGTCCTCGGCGTATTCGTGTTCGTTCCCCCGACGGGAGTCGCTCAATGAGTACCGACGCGACGGCCGCGTTCGTGGGCATCCGCATCCAGGGTGGTCTGCTGCCCGCCGACCTGCTCGCGAAACTGGCCACCGGCACCGACCTGCCGGGGCTGACGTCAGCGGACTTCCACCTGCCGGCGGGTGAATCCGTCCGGGAGGCTGCCAACCGGGTGTGGGCCTACCTGCGTGGCGCTTGGACCACCTACCGCCAAGCCCTCGCCGCCCTGCCCGACAGCGACACCGCGACATCGCTGACCCGGGAGCGGTTCCTGCTGGTGATGTTGGACCAACTCGGCTACGGCCGCGTCCCCACCACCGGGAAGGGCGGCATCACCGTCGGCGCGTACAGCCACCCCGTTTCTCACCTGTGGGGCAGCGTGCCGATCCACCTGCTCGGCCGGGTGCCGCTGGACACCCGCAGCAAAGGTGTCGCCGGGGCGGCCGGGGCCTCACCGCAGTCCATGGTGCAGGAGTTGCTCAACCGCTCCGACACGCACCTGTGGGCGATCCTGGCCAACGCCACCACCCTGCGACTGCTGCGGGACTCCACCTCGCTGGTGGGTTCGGCCTACGTCGAGTTCGACCTGGAGGCCATCTTCGACGGCGACCTGTTCGCCGACTTCCTGCTGCTGTACACGCTGTGCCACGTCTCCCGCGTGGAAGCCCGCGACACCGAGATCGGGCCAGCCTCGTGCTGGCTGGAACAGTGGCGCCAGGACGCGGTCGACACCGGGTCACGCGCCCTGAACCTGTTGCGCGACGGGGTCGTCGACGCGCTGCAGACCCTCGGTGCAGGGTTCCTGGCCCACCCCGACAACGCGGCACTGCGCGACGATCTGGCCGAGGGGCGGTTGTCGGTCGATGACGTGCACCACGCGCTGCTGCGCGTCGCCTACCGGATGCTGTTCACCTTCGTCGCCGAGGACAGAGGCGCGCTCCTGGACCCGAACGCCACCCCCCGGGCCCGACAGCGTTACACCGACTACTTCTCCACCGACCGGCTGCGGCGCACCGCACGGCGCCGTCGCGGCGGACGCTACGGCGACAAATGGCAAGCACTGTTGCTGGTGTGGCGGGGGCTCGGCAGCATCGACGGGCTGCCCGAACTGGGCCTGCCCGGCATCGGCGGACTCTTCGAGAAGGGCGAACTGGACTTCCTCGGCGACTGCGCGTTGAGCAACCAGGCACTGCAGTCGGCGGTGCGGTCTCTGTCGGTGGTCCGCGAACCCAGGTCGAACGTGCTGCGCGTGGTCGACTACCGCAACCTGGGTGCCGAAGAACTCGGCAGCATCTACGAGGCGTTGCTG
This sequence comes from Mycobacterium sp. SMC-13, assembly GCF_045311035.1. NCBI lineage: Bacteria > Bacillati > Actinomycetota > Actinomycetes > Mycobacteriales > Mycobacteriaceae > Mycobacterium > Mycobacterium sp. SMC-13. The sequence goes on along the minus strand of NZ_JBJIAI010000004.1, from coordinate 194,699 downwards.
GAGTTCGTGCCGGCCTGGGATCCCGCCACCAAGACCTACACGCTGTCGATCGCCTCGGGCAATCAACGCAAGGACACCGGCTCCTACTACACCCCCACCTCGCTGGTGGAGTCGCTGCTGGACACCGCGCTGGATCCGGTGCTCGACGACGCGGAGAAGTCCTCCTCCGGCGACGCAGTAGAGGCGCTGTTGAACGTCACGGTCTGCGACCCGGCCTGCGGCAGCGGCCACTTCCTGGTCGGCGCGGCCCGCCGCATCGCCAAACGGGTCGCCGCGCTTCGCACCGGGGACCCCGAACCCACCCCCGAGGCGGTCCGGTCGGCGATGCGCGAGGTCGCCGGGCGCTGCGTCTACGGCGTCGACGTCAACCCGCTGGCGGCCGAACTCGCCAAAGTGTCGCTGTGGATGGAAGCGCTCGAACCCGGACGCCCGCTGACCTTCCTCGACGCGCAGATCAAAGTCGGCAACGCGTTGGTGGGCACCACACCGAGCCTGCTCGCCGACGGCCTGCCCGACGACGCGTTCAAACCCATCGAAGGCGACGACAAGAAGGTCACCAGCACCCTGGCCAAACAGAACAAGGCCGAACGCAGCGCACAGGGCAGCCTGTTCGACGTGGACATGGTCGCCGCCAACACCACACTGGCCGAACAGGTGCACGACGTGGTGGCCGCGCAGCCGCTGTCTCTGGCCGATGTGCACGTCCAGCAGCAGCGGCTCCGGGCCTACACCGAGTCCGACGACTACCGGACGCAGCGGCTCGCCGCCGACGCGTGGTGCGCCGCGTTCGTCTGGCCGAAGACACCGGGGGCGCCCAAGGCGATCACCCACCGCACCATCACCCGGCTGGCCGAGGGTGATGACAGGCTCGATGAGCGCAGCCACACTGAGATCGAACGACTGGCAGCCGAGTACCGATTCTTCCACTGGCACTTGGAGTTCCCGCACATCTTCCCGACCACGCCGGCTGCGGGCGACACCGTCAACCCCGCCACCGGATGGGCGGGCGGGTTCTCCGTGGTGATCGGCAACCCGCCATGGGAGCGCGTCAAACTGCAAGAGCAGGAGTTCTTCGCAGCGCGTGATCCGGAGATCGCCATGGCGCCCAACGCGGCGGCGCGAAAACGCCTCATCGCGAAGCTTCCGGATACCAACGAGCCGTTGCACCTGGCGTTCATCGCCGAGAAACGACGTGCAGAAGGAATATCGCATCTCATGCGGACGTCGGGCCGCTATCCGCTGACGGGGCGTGGCGACATCAACACGTATGCGGTGTTCGCCGAGGCGGACCGGAACCTGCTCGGCGGCGGCGGACGACTCGGCGTCATCCTGCCGACCGGTATCGCGACCGACGCGACCACGCAGTACTACTTCAAAGATCTCGTCCTCAGTCAGTCGATTTCGAGCCTGTACGACTTCGAGAACGCCAAGCCGCTGTTCGAGGGAGTGCATCGGAGCCTCAAGTTCTGTCTGCTGACCTTAGTCGGCCGCGACTCACGCGAGCCCGAAGCCAGCTTCGCGTTCTTCGCCCGTGACCCCACTGACTTACAGCGCGCCGGCGTGACATTCGCCCTCACACCGGAGGAGATCACGCTGCTCAACCCCAACACCGGAACCTGCCCGGTGTTCCGCAGCCGCCGCGACGCCGAGATCACACTCGGCATTTACAAACGGGTGCCGGTGCTCATCCGCGAAGGCGACCCCGATGGAAACCCCTGGGGCATCAAGTTCATGACGATGTTCCACATGTCCAACGACTCGCACCTGTTCCGCACCCGCGAGGAACTCGAAAACGACGGCTGGGAACTAAACGGCAACGTGTTCGAGCGGGGTAAGAAGCGGATGCTGCCGCTGTACCAAGGGATGATGGCCGACTTCTACAACCACAGAGCAGCCGATGTAGTTCGAAGTGCCACAGCGGCAAAGCGCCAAAATCAGCCACGGCACCTCTCCGATGATGAACTGGCGAACCCGAATCGGCCCGCGATGCCCGCCTACTGGGTAAGCGAGGCAGAGATGCCGGCGCATACACCTAGCTGGTTCCTCGCGTTCTCGAACATATCAAGTCCCACCAACGAGAGATCGATGGTCGCGTACCCGCTGCCAATGGCCGCTGTCGGACACAGTATTCCACTGATCCTATGTGACGACGGGGCCATACTTTTGGCGGTCCTAAGCAGCTTTGCCTTGGACTACTCACTGCGGCAGAAACTCGGAGGAGTCAACCTCACCTACAACTATGTACAGCAATTGCCGGTGTTGTCGCGCGAGGTATTCACCACGCCTTCGCCCTGGTACACAACTCAATCGATCAAGCAGTGGGTCATCCGACGCGTAGCGGAACTCGTGTATACATCCTTCGACATGGCGGGGTTTGCAGCAGACTACGAACTGACCGACGAGCCGTATGAGTGGAATCCCGAGCGAAGAGAACTGCTACGCGCCGAGCTCGACGCCGCCTTCTTCCATCTCTATGGCATCGAACGCGATGACGTCGACTACATCATGGAAACGTTCCAGGTCGTCAAGCGCAAAAACATTGCCGCACTAGGCGAATATCGCACAAAGCGCATGATCTTAGAGATATATGACGCGATGGCCGAAGCCGAAGCCACGGGTGTTCCCTACGAATCACAGTTCGACGATTTGACGGCGCAGTGACAGGGGGTATGACACATGAGTGATGCTGAAGTGGGGACGTTCGCCCGTGAGGCTTCACCGAGAGTCGAGGTGGTCGGCCGGCGGCTCATCGATTGTGGCTTGGGCAAAGACGATTCACTTCTGACGCCGGGGGAGCCGGTCTGGAGCGTCGACAATCTCGAGCAACTCAAACGGGAGTATGTCGACAAGCCCGACATGGGCCCCGGCGACTTCTTCGACAAGCTGAAACATCAACTCGCCCAAGCTTCTCCCGCAGCAACTCAGTTGTTCGCCGAAGTGCTCATCCTCAATGTGCTGCCGATCCTCAACATGGGTGGCTCGCTGAAGGTGAAGCAGATCCAAGCCGTTCTGGACATGAGCAGCGTGCCCGTGGCAATACCGGCCGACGTGGAGGAAGCCCTGCTCGGCGGCGGTGTCTTCCACGGCGGTCAGGCGTTCACTTCCTACAAATGGGCACAGATCGGGTACCTCATCGAGGTCGCCCGCCACTTCAAGTCGCTGCCCGACGGCCGACGCGTCGATGCACTCGCCGACCCGCTGACCTTCCGCGACGAAATCGACGCCGTGCCGACCGGCCAAGCAGCACAACGACAATCACTGCTCTATCTGGCCTTCCCGCACTTTTTCCTGCCGGTGGTCAGCAATGCTCACCGCACGACCATGCGCGACGGTCTGGCCGCCGACTACCTCGACACCTCCTCCGGCGACGTCGACATCGATCTGGCCCGCATCTATGAAGCGCTGACCGATGCCGAGGGTGGACACGTCGACCTCTACGCTCCCGAATGGAAAGCGAAGTGGGAGAAAGGTACGCCCCCGAAGCCAGAACCGACACCGGATGTTCAGCACGCGTGGAAGGTTCACGGCTCCAACGTCAAAGGCCAGGACATGATCCCGGTCTGGCGTGAGAAGCAATCGCTGTCGTTGGCGGCGAGCCTGCTGCGACCGGTCGAAGCCGACGTCACCCGCGAGGAACTCAAGGCATTCGTCGACGACGACTACCGATCGTCGGGGTATGCGGCGCGGCAAGAGAAGTTCGACGAGTTTTACGCGTTCCTGAAACGGATGCACCCCGGCGACCTGGTCGTCACGATCAGTCAGGGCGACATCCACTTCGGCACCATCACCGGTGACGCCTACTTCGTCGCTAGCAGCGACGGGCGTTCCAACCTCCGCCGCTCGGTGAAGTGGTACCAGCATCCCTGCCGGACGTCGGAGCTGCCCGGCGACGTGGCGGCGCGTCTGAACGCCCAAGGCGAGGTTCTCGACCTGAGCCAGCATCTGGAGACACTGACCGCCCTGGCCGAGCGTCGGCCGCCGAGGCCGAAGCACGGCGACGTGCATCTGCCCGATGCCACCGCCGAGTTGTCACAGCAACTCCACGTGGGCATCGATTGGCTACAGGATTGCGTCGACCTGCTCCGTGATCGCCGCCAACTCATCTTCTACGGCCCACCCGGCACCGGGAAGACCTACATCGCCCAGAAACTCGCTCGCCACGTCACCGACGAAGCGAACATCAAGTTCGTACAGTTCCACCCCGCCTACTCCTACGAAGACTTCTTCGAAGGCTTCCGGCCACAGGGTGAGGCCAGTGGCCAGATCGGATTCACGTTGAAAGCCGGACCGCTACGGTCGCTGGTCGACAAGGCCGTCGACAACCCCGACGCGGTATTCGTCCTCATCATCGACGAAATCAACCGCGGCAACCTACCGAAGATCTTCGGCGAACTGTACTTCCTGCTCGAATACCGCGACCAAGCCATCGACTTGATGTACTCCTCAGACAGCGCAGAGCCGTTCTCGCTGCCCAAGAATATCTACGTCATCGGCACCATGAACACCGCCGACCGCTCCATCGCGCTGGTCGACGCGGCCCTACGCCGCCGGTTCGCGTTCCTCCCGCTGCACCCGTCTGGAGCCCCGACCAATGGGATCCTGCGCAGCTGGCTGGCCGCTAAGGGGTACCCGATGACACTCGCGGACCTGCACGACGAACTCAACAACCGCATCAGCGACACAGACTTCAAGATCGGACCGTCATATTTCATGAGGGACCGGATCGCCAGTGACTTGACGGGTGCAGCTCTGAAACTGATGTGGCGCACCGATATTCTGCCGCTACTCGAAGAGCACCACTACGGCGACCGCGGCGTCGACGTCCAGGCCCGCTACGGCTTGGACGCGCTGACCAAGAGCCTGGCCGCGGCGGCGGTGGCCGCCGAGGGCTTGGGACTGGATACCGAACCGGGCGACGATGAGTCCAGCACCGCTGATCCTCACTGAGGGAGGACCGGCTGTTCCGGTGTCCCTGAGCGTCGCGGAGTACTGCGCGTTGACCGCCGTGGGCATCGCAGCGGTCACCCCGACGCTCACCGACGGTGTGTACGACGTTGCGGCGGGCCGGAAGGTGGGTGCGGTCGTCATCGGTGAACGCCCGCTGATCGTGCGTCCGAAGATCGCCGACTTGAACCGGCTGCTGTTCCTACTCGGTTACGCCCAGAACCCGGCGATCTGGCGCGATGACCCTATCGGCCTGGTCGGCGCGGACGAACTCCTCCCCGGCGTCGCCGAGGCCTTCGCCCGTTTGGCCACCCGCGCCGTCGAGCAGGGTCTGCTGCAGGGCTACCGGACGGTCGCCGACGTGCTTCCAGTACTTCGCGGGCGAATCCTGGCCGGGGAGCAGATGAGCCGGCTCTACGGGCTTCCCGTCCCGCTTGCCGTGGAGTACGACGACTTCACCGTCGACATCCCCGAGAACCAATTGCTCGCGATGGCGAGTTTGCGGCTGCTGACAGTGCCGCGCGTGAGCGATACAGCACGGCGGCTGCTACTGCGGCTGCGCCGCACCCTGGCCGACGTTTCTGTGCCGGCACGCGGGTCCGCGGTGCCGGCCTGGCAGCCCAGCCGTCTCAACGTCCGCTACCAGGCCGCACTGCGGCTGGCCGAGATCGTCGTGGCTGCCGAATCGTTCGAGCATCACCTGGGCGACGTCACCGTCACGGGCTACATGTTCGACATGTGGCGGATCTTCGAAGATTTCGTCACCACCGCACTCGACGAATCCCTCACCGGCCTTGGTTGGCGATGCGCGACACAGGCAGCGTTGCATCTCGACGAACAACGCGAAGTCGACATGCGACCCGACCTGCTCTGTAGGCGTAACGGATCGGTGCGCGCGGTCATCGACGCCAAATACAAGGCCGAACGCCCCGAAGGTTTCCCCAACGCCGACCTCTACCAAATGCTGGCCTACTGCACCGTTCTCGGACTTGAAGACGGACATCTAGTCTACGCGAAAGGTAACGAACCGGTCAGCATCCACACCGTGCAACGCAGTGGCGTGACGATGCACTGTCACGCACTGGATTTGGCATTGCCACCGGCGGCGCTGCTGCAGCAAGTCTACGAACTCGCACTGGTGGTCGCCGGAGCACGATGACATTCAGAAACCTGGGAACCACAACGATGAGGAGAGGTTGACCATTGCCAGAAGGAACCAGCACCCGGCTTGACACCGTCGACACCGCGGTCGTCTCAGGATGGCACGTGGAATCCACAGATGAGACTGACGTTTTCAGCAAGAACCACCTCAGAATTGAAGTCCATTACTCCGGCGACGACACGATAGACAGCGCCACCAAACGAGGCGAACACGGCGACCTCGACACGATCGGCGACCACATGGAAGCGAAGGTCGACCACCTTCGCTCCTGGCTGACCGGTCGGCCAGTGACGGCCGCACCCATCCGCCTTCCGGAGGCTGACTCCACGGCCGAACCGGGCGGATGGACCCGGCGGGAGTTCGTCGCGGCCGTCGACGACCCGGGCGACAGAGCTTTCCTTCAGAGGTTCCTCGAACTGATGGACGCCAACGGTCAACGGCCACGGGAGGGAACGCACGCTCGGCTGACATTCGGAAAGAAGCCGGGAGGTGCGCTGTTCGTGTATCCCTTCGGCAGGAGGTTTCCGCCTTTGAAGTTCTCGGTGAAGAACGGGCAACTATTGGTCGCTGGTTGCTGGAAGGGCAACTTCAAAGCCTCGGGCCATCCCGGTTTTGGCGAGATCGCATCGCTTCTAGGCCAGAACGAAGCCGGGCCGGCGAAAGCGGTACCGGTCGCGGGACTCGATCCCGACGAGCTGTGGGCCTTGGGGGACAGGGTTTCCCGCGCAGTCAACCAGTAGGTCGTTGGCGGGTGGGCCCGTCTTGTCGGCCGCAGCGCCTATGGTGAGCGGCACGCCAGAGGTCAACGCCCGGTTACTGGCGGCGATGCAGAAGCCGACAAGAGTACGGCAGGTTGTAGGAGGGTTCACCTGAACAATTCCGAGGCGATCGCGGCGGTCGCGGCCGAGCGTGGGCGGAGCCCGCACTCCTACACGGCCCACGAAGCGCCGGCCGGATCGATGCACGACGGTCTCTGGTACGTCAGCGAGCGCGATGCCAGGGAGATGCCCATCGATGACAGTGTGTGGATCGTGTTCTCAGACGGCTGCGTCACGCGCGGGATCCCTGTCGGTAACCCGATCAACCCGCCGACGCCACCAGAGAGCCTGCGTGTTCGCCCGTGAGTCGGCACCGGGTGGGACAGCCAGTCTCTGCAGATGCTCAAAAGGCCACCACCAGGTGCCCCGAGAATAAGGTTAGGAGACAAGATGGCCAAGCGTCGTTCTCAACGTGGGGAATGCGTTGAGTGCGGCAACCGCGTAACGGTTCGCGACGACGGAACGCTCGGGCCGCACTATCGAGGTGAAGGCGGTCGCATCCGGTGGAACAACGAGCGTCGTTGCCCCGGCGGATTCAACCCCAGAGATGATGGCGCGATCCGACCGGTCGCTAAGGCCAACAAGAAGTACGTGGCGCCGCCGCCCAGCGAGGGCGAGTACAGCGTTCGCACGGTCAGCGGTGGCCTCCCTTCATCAGGGCGTAAGCACCGTTAGTTAGCTGAACGACTCGTCCTCCCGGCGGAACTCGTTGGACGGAAGGTCAGTTGACGCGTAGGACTTCCTTCGACTTGTTGCCGGACCCTAGCCCACCTTGCACAACGCGGATTGGTTGCCGCTTCTCCGCAAACTCCCGTTCCGCGCGTCGATCGGACTTCTTCTTCTCGCGAAGATTCTTCCGAGCTTCCGGGCTACGGAGCAACCACTGGCAGCGCGGGCACGTCTCCACGTTGTGCGCTGGATTCTTGAGATTGCAGAGGCGTGGTGTGCGGCCGGACTTGCTCACCACTATGACGCTATCCGAAGGTCTCAGGGCTGCCGCACGTAGGTCCCACAAAGCAAGTGTCAGACATTCACAAGCGCGCTGCCGCTGTCGACCATGCCGTCAATCAACAAGATTCTCAGTATGGGCCCGAATAGGGCATCATCGCGATCAGAATAGCGGCCCTATCCGGTGTCGGCGTCGCCATCGGCGCAGCAGGCGAAATGGTGATGGCCCGCGGAGTCATCCGGGACCGTCAAGGTGATACTCAACTTAGCAACGCTCTGAACGAGGCCGAGTCGGGTGGCGCTGAGAAATGCGGTGATTGGCGCGACTAGGGACGTCTCACCTCGCGAGTATCGGCACTGCCCCGCTGCTGGCGTCCTCGCTGGTCAATACCGCCGTTCTTCACCATGCCCTGCACTAACTTCGATACCGTGGCCGTTTGTAGGTCAAACGCCGCGGCTACGCGGTCAGTGATGTCGCAGCATCGGTGCCACTGACCGTCAGCGAGGATGGCGAGGATCATCCGACAGGCTGGCGCGATACGACCGGGCGCATCCCAGGAGAAACCGGGCCATGGAATCGGGTCCGGACGTGTGGGCGACCGCGTACTGGTTGAGAATAGCGGAGGCGGGCATGCACCGGCCGTCCACGGGCATAGGGACGGTTCGTAACGCCTCTCGCTGATGTGATTCGTATAAGTCCACCCCGGATAGCCACCGCGGGGATCCAGCCACCGTGCGATAGCCATGACCGACACGACTTGCGCCCCAGCCTGTTTGATTGCAGTGGCGACAGACGCGGCGTGTCCGCCAGTCGTCCAGGTGTCATCGATGATCATTACGTGGCTGCCGTCCGGGACCAGTCCATGTACGTCGTAAAAATCCGGCCGTACTTCCCGCCGCTGCGCATCAGTAGCAAACCGGGAGGCCCTACTCGCCGAGATCTCGATCTCGTCTTGGTCAGCGAGAATCGCAAGTAAGATCTCACGGAAACGATGCTCTGCGCCAGCAGTTTTCAATGATGGCACCGCCGCCCAGTATCGCGTCACGTGTCCCATGAGCGCGCCTGCACAGCTGCGGTGCTGCAACCCTATGGCCGTCAGTACAGCCACAAGCTGAATGTCGGCCGCTGTTGCCTGAGGTCCCTTGTAGCGGTGCATTAACGCGCCGCTCTTTAAACCTCGACAGCCGTAGATCATCGTGCCGACAAGATCAACAGTGGCTGATCCAGTGTTCGTAGTACAGCGGTCGCAGCGTGCTGCTCTTCCATTCAATAGTCCGCCGCGACACACCTCACAAGTACGCCGTGGGATGTGAATTGTGTTGTGGAACTGATGCACTGCTGCTTGGGCAAGAAACATCTCGAGTGGACTATCCGCCTCGTGCGCCTCTTTCACTTGGCATCACCCGCGTCTGACTCCCTGCGGGTGCCTGGCACGACCTGTTGGACTATCTCGGCGAGCTCTGTCAGGCTGGCAGCCCTGTACACACCGGAAGTCGACAGCAGTTGCTGTGCCCAAGCATTGGCGTCGGTGACAAGATCGGTGAGGATCAGCGGCCGACCTAGCTTGACGGCTTGCTGCGCGAGGTTGCGAGCGCCGCTGTGCTCTCCGGCTTCGACCACGATTGCTGCCGATGCGTACTGTGCGATGGAGCTGTTGCGTAGCAGAAAGTTGGCCTTATGAGGTGGGGCTTCCGGCCAGAACTGCGACAAGAGCAGGCCGCGTTCGCCAATCGCATGCTGAGTCGTGCGATTTGCCGCCGGGTAGCTTTTGGTAATGCCCGTGGCGATGAATGCCACGGTGCGTCCTCCGGTGCGGAGCGCAGTCTCGTGTGCAGCGGAATCTATTCCGGCCGCCAAGCCAGAAACAACGGTAAGAGACTGTTCTACAAGGTATTCGGTGATGGCCGTCGCCAGTTGGATCCCGCGCACGGAGGCGTCCCGCGAACCAACGACCGCTACGGCGGGGTCGTGGTACTTCAAGCGTCCCCGGGCGAACAGGAACGGCGGCGTATTGGCGGTACCGGTCATTGATGGTGGAAAGCTGACGTCTATTGCGCTGAGGAACCGCAGGCCGGTCCGTTCCCACGCTCGAAGGTCAGTCTCTGCATCAGCAAGGGGAGCCTTCTCCGCGCTGGGTAGCAAACCATCAGGATGATACTTGCGCCAGACTTCGACAGCGCTGCCACATGAGAGGACCTGTGCAGTGAGCTTTCGCCACGTGAGGTTGCCTGGTCTGGCGCGCAGAAGGGCGACGAGCGCCGCGTGTTCTGCGAACGACTCCAACGGGAGGCCCCTTCCGTGATCAGCCCCGGCATACGACGAGAGCACCCGCGGTCTCGTGCTGTCCGTCCGTCGAGAGTCTAGGTCGCCAACACGCCGCAGATGGGCATCCTTGACTGGCTGACGTCGCAACCCGCAGCGAGTCGGTCTCAACGGTGGCGACCGGGCTGATCCGAGCTACTTGGGTGTCGGCTACCGACGAATTACGACCCACCCAGCCGATCCCGAGCCTTCCTAACGACGTCTTCGCTCAACAGCTCGGGTAGTTCAGCACGAGTTGCTCGCTGTGAGGTCGAGGCAGCGAGGCGCGATGTCCCATGCGAGCTTAACAAAGCCCTCAGCTGGGTGGAGCGTGTCGACCACCATGCGGTTGGCTTCAACCCCTCCGTGCTGTTTCACCATCTGTACGAACCGGGTGAGGTTATATCCAAGGCATCTTGACTCTTCGATGCCCGCCCACGTATCGGCCTCTAAGCTAAGTATTCGTCGCTGTGGTAGTGCCGCTGGTACTGCCGCTCGATCGCCTGCCGCTCGGCAAGGACATCGCGCGGATCGCGAAGCCTTGCGTAGGCCTGTGGACCGCCGACTGTCCCAGTACCTCCGTGGCGACGCCGTTTTCCTCGTTCATCGAGGTTCATCACCGCCGGTGTAGGGGTCATCGGCCGCGATCTGCTCGACGACCTCGATGATGCCGCGCAGCGCCTCGTCCTCGGTGGGGGCCAACCAAGACAGCGAGGGGAACTCGGCGACCAGGCCCAACGAACTCGTTGTCCGCCGGCGACCACTCGACCCGGTAGGCGTAGTCCGAGCTGGCGGCGGCCTCGGCGGTCCGCGTGTGCAGATGTTTGCGGATGATGGTGACTATGAACGCCGCGCGCTCCCGAAGGCTCTCCCCGTACCCGGGGGCGTTGATCGTGCCGGTGGCGATGAGGTCTCCCCTGGTGATGCCGGGCTGCTGCGCGTCCAGGTCCAATTCGATTTCCCAGTCCCCGCCCCGTTCGCGGAAGTAGAAGCTGTGCCGGTCGACCTGGCCTTCCCACTGCTCGGGAACTTGCCCGCCGTGTCGGCCGATGGCGACGCCCGGCTGATCGGCGAGCCACGCCTGCAGGTCGGCCTCGGCGGCCTGTTGGTCGGCCTGGAGCTGCTGGCCCTCCGGTGAATGCTGGAACTCGTCCATGTGGTCGAGAAACCCCTGGAAGGTCTCTGCTGACCGCCACCGCCGGTCCTGCGGTGCATTCTCAATGTCGTCGGGCATCAGCGGTCACCTCTGCGGGGTGTCGAGCAGAGCGCTGGCGGGAGGCATGCCTTCTATTCTGCTGACCGCGATCAAGCACCTGCTGACCACGGTAGCCGTCAGCGCCCTGTCCTGGCTGGCGGTGTGCGTCATCGCGATGTTTACCGGCCACGCCACACCAATGTCCTGCCCGTTATCGGTGCGGTGCTGCTCGGCCTGATCGAAGTACTCGTCACGCGCCCGATGCACGACCTGGCTCCCATGGCGCCCTTGCCGTGGACGCTGATGTCCTCGGTGGAGTAGGCCGTCACACACACCTCGCCGTCCGCAACGGACATGTGCAGCTGTCCGGTGAGCTGACGGTCGTAACCGGCGTGATCTGGTGGCGCTTGCCGGCGTGGAAGAAGTCGCCGATGACCGTGACCCCGGCCGGCGGCATGCTGCCTGACCCCGCGCGCCGGCTTGAGTCACCAGCACGGTCGATGGTCGCGTGGCGGTCGGCGCGGAACTGGTCGACCACTTGGGGTGCGGCGCCGAGGCGCTCCTCGCCCGCCTCGCGTACCTGTCAGCGCTACCGGCGAGACTAGCGCGTATGACGGACACCGAACCGCAGTGGCGGCATATCTGCGAAGTCTGCGGGATTGAGGAGATCCTGACCCCGAGCGTTGCGTTTGACCTCGGATGGGACTACCCACCGCGCATGGGCAAGTTCGGTGTCGTCAGCCCCCGATGTTGTCCTCGATGTCCCAACATGAGAACGGTGTGGTGGGCTCTGGCGATCGATGGCTACACCGAGGACATGCTGACCGACATGCAGCGGGCTACCGTCAGGCGTATCGCCGGTGAACCAGACTCCGTTGCCGTGGTAGATGATTGAACGGAATCGTCAGATCTGGTGACGAACGAAGCTGCGTGTCCCGTGTCCCGTCGTGGCTCTCGCCGCTGTCGATGCGTCAGCGCCCGCGACACGCGCGCAAAGAGCTGTTCGCGAAGACCTCTCCGAAGCTGTCGCTGGATGTTTTGATCTGCGTTGTCGAGTACCGTGCGCAGGAACTAACGGCGGTCGCGAGCTCGATCAACCTTGAGGCGGTGATTGCTCACAGAAGGTCGAAATATGTTGTTCAGCAACGGGGATGCGCACAGAGCGCGTACGTCGACTGGAATCATGATCTGAACAGGGACCATCTTCGCCGCCACGGCGCCTAGCTTTCGAAGTTCACCACATACGGTGAACGTTTACCCCGGTTGTTGCGAGAAGCCCTCAACAGCAACATATTCAAAGTCACACGTCGGTTAATCTACGGCCGGGAATCTCTCGACAAATCTCCGGGACTCGATGGGAGCTGCGATGGGTAGGCCACGCAACGGACGCCTTTCACGGGTGCGAGTCGAGTTCAGCTTGCCACCGGCAATCGCCGAAGCCGTCTACACGTATGCAGATTCCGCGGACATCACGTTGTCTCAGGCCGGCGGTGAACTTCTGAAGCTGGCGCTGAGCCAGCGGGGAACTGATCGTGACGGGTATATCGAGAATCTACTGAATCCCGTTGTGCACGGCCCGAAGTCGGGAGGTCAACCGAACTCTTAGCCTCAGTGCCCTAACGGCAGTCCCGCGGCATGTGCCGCCCAGAAATGCCGGAAGCCGGGCGGCAACCCGGCTTCCAGACAAAACAAAGAGTTCTCAGGCTCTTCAAACCCTCCAAGGAGGACTGTGTTTATTTCAGCGTGCCCACGCACGATTGTCAACCAACCACGCCGCGTGATCGGCAGTGGTCGCTGATGTCCCGAATCAAGAGGTTCGCCCCGGCCGATGCGTCGATGAGTGTTCCTGACGCGGTACCGCCCGAGCCGCTTCTGGAAGCGGCATCGGCGTTTATGCAACGCGCCGCCTTAACGCCGGTGCCGGAGCCGGGTCCCGATCTCGAAGAGCGCATGGCCATGCTTACCGCGATCACGATCCGCTACCCGGACCCCAAGATCGCCAGGGAAGCGGTTCTGCAGGCCGCGAAGGTCCAGTGCATGACCGACTTCAGCTGCGAAACGACAGATAAGAAGTCGTGCGCTGAGGTGGCACGGCATCTGGCCTGGGCCGCCGTCGGTGGCGTCGTCGATGCCAAGCGAGCTCTCAAACGCGGACCTGTCGACGAGCGACTGGAGGTCACCGGAGCGCAGAAACCCCGAGGTCATCGGCAAGTCCGCCACGTCCTCTACACCGCGGGACGCTTGTTCCATCCCCGGGAGTACCCGCCAGAGCGGGTAACGCCGGTGGCGCGGACGAAGCGGAAGGCAGCCAGTTACGACGAGATCCGCTCTTTCTATAGGGTCGTCTGGGAATTGCCCACCCCGCTGGGGATGCGAGCGCTGGCGTTGGCGGATCTCAGCTACGGCGTCGGTGCCCGCGCGGCCGACTTCAAGGTGCTGCGAGGAACGTCGATCACGACGGTGCGCTCACATGGCCGAGCGATCTGCGTCGTCGCCCTGCCCAACGTCGCCGGCGGCGTGCGGCAGGTACCGGTCCTGGAACCCGGCATCAACTCCCGGCTCATCGAATTGTCGGCCCGAGTCGGCGACGGCTTGGTGCTGGCCCCTAACGCCGAGTTTGCCGAACGCAACATCGTTAACCGCATCAGCGAAAAGCTGACGAACAAGGGATATCCACCAGTCAGGGCGGCGGCGCTGCGCAACCGGTGGATTCTTGACATAGCCGAACGGTGCATACCGACAGCGCTGCTGTTGCAGCTAGCGGATGTTGCGGACTTGAGGGTATTGAGCGATCTGCGAAAAGAGCTGCCGCACTTCAAAATCCGGCCTGCGATCACCATCCAGCAGGAGAGCCTGCGATGATCGCCGCGCGCAAACCGGAGTGCATCATCGCCGACGACCTCTTCAACTACGCCCGCCACCTGGTGTGGGAATCTGGGGTAGCCGAACTCATCGATGATCAGCACCCTCATCGTCGCGAGGCGGTCGGGCGACGCCCACAAGGCATCGCCTATACGACCACCGCGGTTCTGGTCTCGCTTCTGATCAGGGTCATTATGAAACGCCCTCCCACACTGACGGGCATCCTGCAGACAATGACGGAGCTCACCGCGGCCCAACTCACCGCGGTCGGCATGCACGACCAGGATTGCTCACGGATCTGGCGACAACACCATGCCGAGTACAAGCGCTTCACCGCCTGGTGGACACGCAGACTCAGGCCTTTCGATTCCTGGGCTGACCTGCCGGCCCGGCGCATGACCAATGCCCAGTATCACGCCCGCCTCAAGAAGCGCACCGAGGAACAACGCGAGCATGCTGAACGCGCCGCACGACTTGTGCACCTGGCCATCAACCGCCTCGTTGCGGCGTCCGTGGAGGTCAAGAACCCCGAAGGCTGTCGGGGAGACCTCGTCGTCGACGGCACCCTCTACCTCGTCGCCAAACAGGACGGCACGATCGGCGTCGCCGACGACAAGATGCGCGGCGCCGTACCGAGTGCGAACTACCACGTGCGCGACCGCAAGTCTGCGGCCAGCGACGGCACCGGCGCCACCCGCCAGATCACCTATGCGGGGATGACTCTGGAAATGACAGCACTGACCCGCATCGGTAAACCCACTGCGATGCACGCCGTGGCACCGGTCTTCGTCGGCATTGCCATCCACTACGGAACCTCAGGAAGCCCGGAAGGCATGGCCGATGCGCTTGAACGAGCCGAGGCCAACGGTCTGACCGGACGTCCAGAAAGCCTTCGCGCTAAGTGGCCTTTCATGGTTTCCGACATGGCCTACAACACGAAGGACAAAACTGCCGACATCCTGCTGGAACGTCGCTACAACTTCGTTGGCCGGTTCCCCAAGGGCTGGGGGATCGAATGTCCCTCGACGAAACCTGCCGGGGCGCCCGCCTCTGAGCCCGAACCGGGCGCTCTCCAATGGGCCGGGGCATTCTTCTGCCCCGCCGTCCTGGAGAAGATCAAAGGCCACAGCGCACCGAAGATGGAATACCTTCTCAGCAACGATCAGTTCCGCCTCCACGACAAGCGGTTGCGGCGCATCCTGCCCTACCTCATGGGGTACAACTCACGGCCCTTCTACGCACAAGGCGGGCACGGCAGGCCCGTTCTGGGTCGCTCACGTAAGCAGGTGGTGAAGGTCAAACTGGTCTGTCCGGCGGCGCTGGGGAACGTCACCTGTCCACTCAAACCTGAATCCATGCAGTACGGCCGCCGCGGAGTCCCGGTCGCGGAGCCGACCTGGCAGGCCCACGAACGTGGATGCTGCGCCAAGTCCAGCGTCATGGTCACCCTCACTCCGGATCAGTTCAAGCGCGCGCAATGGGATCTGGTACCCGGCAGCTGGGAACACGCGGTGTACTTCGAGGCAGCTCGCGCGCTGACCGAGCAGCGGTTCAGCCACCTCAAATCGGCCCACGTGACGGGGCTGAGCAAGCTCACCGACGGGCCGCGACGCGACCCGATGATCAAGCTGATCCTGGCTATGGCCGTCGTCGCCTCCAATCGGGAAAGCCAAGCAAACTTCGACCCAGCCAAGGTCAGGGGTGAGTCCATCGACATGCGGATGCGTCAGCTCGCCGCCGACCTCGGCCACGAACCTGCCCGCACACCGCCACGAACCTAAGAACATCTCCGCATGATGGACCGCGCCTAACAGGTGCGGTCCATCGTCATGTCCGCAGCCGGAAAAGTCGGTGGAATGGAACGGCACAATTTCACCGAACCGCCACAGAACGCCCGCTGCCAGCGGAAACGGCAGGCTTCCGCTTTGCGAGGAGAAGCGCTGATATCAACCGCCGCGACCGCACGACGGCCAGAGCGGCACCACCGAAGTTGTCCTTCTGATCCTGGATAAAGTCGGTGGAAAAATCGCAAAAAGTCGGTGGAATCATCCGCCGGATTGGCACTCTGACCTGCATTTGAGAACTTCACACACAACAAAAGCCGCGAATCCGGTTCGGATTCGCGGCTTTTGCATTTATCGGGTGTTGTGGTGAGGCCCGTGTAGGCGATCCAGCCGAAACAGGAGGGTGGCCTGCCGGGCGGTACCGATCGATAGGATCGCGCCATGAAGGGTTCGGTTACCGTCCACATGAGCGCGCAGGCCGATCAGGTCTGGAACCTGATCGCCGATATTCGGAACACCCCGAAATACTCGCCCGAAGTATTCGAGTCGGAATGGCTGGACGGAGCCACCGGACCCGCACTGGGCGCGCTGTTCCGCGGCCACGTCAAGCGCAACGAGATCGGGCCGATCTACTGGACGACGTGCCGGGTCACGGCCTGCGAACCCGGGAGCGAGTTCGGCTTCGCGGTGCTTGCCGGCGACAAGGCGGTGAACAACTGGCACTACGCCCTGGCGCCCGCCGGCGATGGCACTGATGTCACCGAGTCGTTCTGGATGACGCCCGGCCTGCTCGACACCGTGTTCGGCATTTTCGGCGGCCAGCTGCGCACCCGACGCAACATCCGGGACATGAGGACCACTCTCAACCGCATCAAGGCCGAGGTCGAGTCCGTCTGATCCGCCTGCGCGCAGGAAGGTGAACAGCGCGCTCCGCCCCCGGTATGAGGACGGAGCCGTCCCCAGCACGATGCCCGACGGTGGTCTCGGCTCATAGGGTTCGTCGATGACTGCATTCTCCTGCCGGCCGAGCCTGGCCGCGGTCGTCCTCGTACCGCGAACTCGATTCCGGCGCAACATAATTGGAAATCCCGCCTGGGCGGCCCGGATCGCCGCCGCGCGGGCGCACACCGCGCATCGGGGACGGCCCGACCTGCTTTTCGACGAAGCGGCCACCGAGCGCGAGATGTACCGGCTGTAGCCCACGCTGGCGGGCCAATCTGTGATTCGTGCGAGGAAACGGCCCGCTGGCGTAGGAAGCACTTCCCCGACCGCGTCGCCCGCGCTCACACTCGGTGCACGAGCTGCGGAAGGGGATCGGCATGAGGACAGAGATCGTCCGCGAAATCCCGGCGCCCTTCTGGATCGCGCCCGGGACCGGTGTCGACTGGCGGACGGCCGTAGAGGCGACGGCGACGGCGGCGGCGCGGCACGTGCCGTCGGCACTGCGGTGGACAGCCGAGGTCGATGATTGCGGGACGCACCACCGCAGCGAGCGATACGACATCTCGGAGCAGTCGTTGCCGGGCCTGCCCACGTATGTACTGACCGGCTACGGTCTGGATTACCTGAGCGACAGTGTGGACTTTCTGAAGTCGGTCGCCGCCGGACACTACGACCGGATGACGCGCCGTCAGCGCTGGCGCGGGTTGGTCCCGCATACCGCGGCCGGTGATCACTGCGAACCGCCGCTGTGGATGGGCGGCTCGGGCATCACCGGCCGAGGCTGAAGTAACCGAGTGGTAATATCGGCGACGTCCCGGTGAGAACACCGTGTGGGAGGAAACCATGTTCATTCGTAATGCCGTGATGGATCTCGTCCAGCGCCGCACCCTGTTGCCCGAGCGACTCGACGCCGCGCTGGCCGGCCCGGGACGTGACGTCAGCGACCTGACGATCGTCGTGACGGGCGCCTCGGCCGGTATCGGCCGGCAGGCCGTCACCCAGCTCCGCGCGCGCGGTGCCACCGTCATCGCCGTCGCCCGCCGGGAGGACGAACTACGGACGCTCGCCGCCGAGACCGGATGCTCTTGGCGCACTTGCGATCTGGCCGACCAGGCGGCCACGGCCCGGCTGCTGGCCGACCTCGCCGACGAACGCGTGGACGTGCTGGTGAACAACGCCGGACATTCGATCCGCCGCAGCATCGCCGACGCCACCGACCGGCTGCACGACTATCAGCGCACGATGTCCCTCAACTACCTGGCTGCTGTCCAGCTGAGCCTGGGGCTGCTGCCGGGCATGATTGAGCGCGGCCGCGGTCAGGTCGTCAACGTCTGTACCTGGGGCCTGCACGCCAACACGTTCCCGCGCTTCTCCGCGTATGCCGCTTCCAAGAGTGCGCTGGCGATCTTCGGCCGCAGCCTCAATGCCGAACGGCCCCACCCAGGCATCAGTGCCACCAATGTCTACTTCCCGCTGGTCCGCACCGAAATGATCGCGCCCACAGCCGAATACGAGGATGCCCCGGCACTGTCGGCGGAAGAGGCCGGACGCTGGATCGTGCGGGCGGTCACCCATCAGCCGGTCGAGGTCAGCCCCGCGGTGCTGCGCGCGGTCCTGCCGACCATCGACCTCATCTCCCCCGCCACGGCGGACCGTGCTCTCGCCGCCCTCACCTAGTCGCCGATCCCACGCCAGACAAGGACTCCATGAAGACGCACCCGATCTCCCGCGCGCTGTCGCGTGTCGTCATCGACGGCATGCTGCCGCTGGTCGACAGTCGCCTGCCGGCGTCGCGCCTGCCGTTCGACGCCCCGGAGATTCTCCGACCCCATGACCTCTCACATGCCTGGGGCGTAACGCATTTCGGTGTGTTCGTGCCGGACCTGCCCGACCCCTACCGCTATCTCAACACCATGACGCTGCTGGGTGCGTCGGGCGCCGAACTGTTCGATCTCGACCACCTGGCCGCCGCCGACGCGCGCGACACCACCACGGTCTTCTCGTCGACCGCACATGCGGACCAGCGGTTCTATCGGGCTTACGACATGAGCGCGGACTGCTGGTTCACCGCCGATGCCCGCCGGCTGCACTGGGCCGAAGACCTGGCCATCAACGTGGCCCTGCCGCACGTCGTCGTCCGCGGCCGCTATCCGCAGTTCGACGTAGACCTCAAACTGAATGTCACAGCACAGGTTTCGTACTTCGTGAAGTCGCCGATCTATGACCACCTGAGCCTGCTCGCGCCCTACACCGGCACGGTCGACGGCGTCGCAGTCAGCGGTCTGGGTACCTTCGAGTACGCGAGAATCCGTACGCACCAAGCACTTACGCGCCGGCCGATACCGGCCCAGCTGAAACTGCCGCTGGATTTCTTCACCTACCAGATCATCAACCTCGACGAGCGAACGCAGGTGTTGCTGACCGACGTCCGGGCGCGGGGCCGCACCGCCTGCAAGCTGGCCCACGTGCGGGTGCTCGGCGGCGAGACCGAGGTCTACACCGACGTCCACTTCGCGGTCACCGAATACGGCGAGCCGCTCGTCGACGATCGGGGCAACAAGATGCGGAGGCCCCGCAAGTTCAAGTGGTCGGTGCGTGATGGCGACCGGGAAATTCTGGCGCTGATCGGCACCGTTGACGCGCCGTGGCGCCTCGGGCACGGACCGGGATACGTGACGGCGTACTCCTATACCGGTACCTGGGGTACCGGATCGGTCTCGGGCAGTGCATATCTGGAGTGGATCGACGTTCAGCCGGACTGAATTGCCTGTTCGTCCCAGGCAACGGTCAACTCCGGGGCAGAGGTGCTGCGGGGCTGATTAGGCTGTCCCGATGACCACGCGCCCCGTCACCGGCAGGACCGGTACCAAAGGTGTGCCGCGCGGTGAGCGTGAGCAGCTGATCGTCGAGGCCGCCATCGCCGAGTTCAGCCGTGCCACGTACGCGGGCGCGTCCCTGGCCGCCATTGCCGCGCAGGCCGACGTCTCCAAGACCCTGATCATCAGTTACTTCGGGTCGAAAGAGGCGGTCTACGCCGCCTGCGTGACCAAGATCGGCACCCAGATCGAGCAGGCCGTCGCTGACGCGCTCACCTCGCCCGACCACCTGGCCGGGGCCGGCGCCGCCGCCGGCGAGCCCGTGCTGGCCGCCATCTTCACGACGTTCGAGGGGCACCCGGGCGACTGGCATGTGCTGTTCGACCGGTCGGTCCCCCATGGCCCGGCGCGGGATGCCGCACGCGAGCAGCGGACGATCTTGCGGCAGCAGGCGTTCGCCGGGGTATCGCGGTCCCTCGGCAGTGTCGGCCTGACCGATCCCGTCGACCTGGTGGCCGCCACCGGCGTCTGGGAACACATGGTGTCGGCGCTGATGCTGTTCTGGCGCAATCATCCCGAGGAGTCCGCCGCGGCCATGGTCGCCCGGGCCCACCGCGTCCTGGCGGCCATGGCCGGGCACACACTGGACCGGGTGCGCGGCTAGGCCGGGAGCCGTCCGGCGATACCGTCCGACAGCAACCTGCGGGGCCGCTCGGTTCCGTCGAGCAGTCGCGTGACGCGTTTGACGATCTGCCAGCCGTGCGGCGCCCCGGTGGCCCGGCGAAGGTGGAAGTGGCTGACGCCGGCCCGGATGGGTTCGTAAGTCGTTGTGCGCCTGAGCAACAGCGTCGACTCGCAGACGGCGACCGCCTCATCGCCGTCGACGGTGACGACGGCGGGACTCAGGAAGTGGGTGCAACCGGTGGTGATGAAATCCTGGTGACCGGGTGAGCGCACCATGGCCGCGACGTCGGCGGGCCCGGTCATGAGCCAGTTCTCGACATCGTAGACACCGTCGGGCGCCCACATCGCGGCGACGGCGTCGGCCTCGCCGGCGTCGACGAGCGGACCGTAGGAAGCGATCATCCGCTCGATGGCGCGTTCGTCCTCGATGCGGCGCAACCGCGCTTCGAGCTCGGCCAGTCGTTGTTCGGTCATCTCGCCTCCGTGGTCAGCAGGTTCGTCAGATCTGCCAGGGCGCCGAGTTGTTCGCAGCAGTGCGCCGCGGATCGGGAGGCGATCACGCAGGTCGCGGCCGTCGCACCGGCGTCCTCGAGCGCGCCGAGTGCATCGAGTGTCTGTTGCGGTGCACCCATGGGATCCAGCGGCCTCGTGGCGAGCACGATGTCGAAATCCGTCGGAAGTTCCACGGTGGCAAGCATTGTCGAGATCTCGGCCGCCGCGAGGCCGAAGGGCATCCAGCCGTCGCCGAGCTCGACGGCCCGGCGCAGCGAACGGCGGGTCCGGCCGCCCACCCAGATCGGTACGCGCGGTTGCAGCGCACAGGGGTCCATCACGAACGAGTCGTAGTTGTAGTGATCACCCTGGTGCACTGGATGATTGGTGGGCAATGCCGCGCGCAGCGCGGTCATCGCCTCGTCCGCGCGGGCACCCCGGTCGTCCCAGGCCGCGCCCAGCAGGTCGAACTCCTCCCGCAGCGACCCGACGCCCACGCCCAGGATCAACCGGCCACCGCTGACCTGGTCGAGGGTGCCGTAACGCTTGGCGATCTCGAGCGGATGGTGGTAGCCCAGCACCAGCACCGAGGTGGCCAGCCGGATGCGCGATGTGCGCCCGGCGATGAAAGCCAAGGTGGCCAGCGGATCCCAGTACGTCGCGCCCCGGGTGGCCGCCACATCGGTCGGCACGACGACATGTTCGGAACACGTCAGGTAGTCGATGCCGAGCAGGTCGGCGACGGCGGCGATCTCCCCGATCTCGGCGACGCCGGCCGTCGCTTCCCACGCCGACGCGGTGGCGGGTACCTGGATCACCACTGGCGTCTGCAGACCAATCCGCATTTATGCGCCCTTCCGATCTGGCGTCTGGATCGGCTACCCTCGGACGCTGAAAACTAAAATGAATTTTAGATATGGGGCGTGAACTTGTCTAGTGAGGACGCATTGCAGTTGCAGCAATACGGGCCGTGGGCCGTCATCGCGGGTGGCTCGGAAGGCGTCGGGGCCGAGTTCGCGGCACTGCTCGCGCGGGCCGGTGTCAACCTGGTGCTGATCGCGCGCAAGCCGGGGCCGCTGCAGGCCACCGCCACTCGCTGTCGCGAGTTGGGCGTGACGGTGCGCGAGCTCACCGTCGACCTGACCACCGATGACGGTGTGGATCAGATCATCAGTGCCACAACCGATCTGGAGGTCGGACTCCTCATCTACAACGCCGGCGCCAACACCCACAGCGCCGAGTTCCTCGACGGCGACCTGACGGAGTTCCAGCGCGTCATCGACCTGAACGTCACCACCCCGCTGCGGCTGGTCCACCACTTCGGCGCGCCGATGCGCGAGCGTCGCCGGGGCGGGCTGATGTTGGTCGGATCGCTCTCCGGGCACCTCGGCTCGGCGCGGCACACCGTGTACGGCGGGGTGAAGGCATTCAGCCGGATCTACGCCGAGGGTCTGTGGCTGGAGCTGCGCGAGCACAACGTGCACGTCCTCGAACTCGTCCTCGGCCTCACCAGGACACCGGCGATGGAGCGCGTCGGCCTCAATTTCGACGTCCCCGGCATGCCCGCGTCCGATCCGGCCGACGTCGCCCGTGAAGGCCTCGCGAATCTCGCGAACGGACCCGTGCACGTCATCTCGATGCACGCCGCCAGTCCGGCGGTCCACGCCACCACCGATCGCGACAAGGTGCTGCTGGCGTCACACGCGATGATCCAGAAGATGTTGCAGGGCACGCCGTCTGGGCCGGCGGTTTAGCCATGCCCCGCGCACCGCTCGACAGGGAACCGGCGACTCCCAGGACCCCCGCGCAAATCGACCGCTGCGACCGCATCCTCGCGACCGCCGCGCTCCTGGGGGCGCGGTACGGCCTCGAAGAGGTCCGGATGCAGGACGTGGCGGATCAGTCGGCGGTCTCGATCACCACCGTCTACCGCTACTACCCCACGAAGCATCACCTGTTCGCGGCGTTGCTGTTCCACCTCACCCAGACCGCAGCTCCGCCGGGTCCGACGACCGGGCACCCGGTCGCCGACGTCACCGAGTTCATGGCCGGCATCATCCGGAACATGCTGGCCCGTCCGCTACTGGCGCGCGCGATGATCACGTCGGTCAATGCCCGCCGCGCCGAGTCGACGGTCCGCGGCGACTACAACCTGCGGCGCAACATTCTCGGCGTCGCCGGGATCGCGGCGCCCACCGCCGACCAGACGCAGATCGCGCTGCTGCTCGAGCAGTGCGCGTACGGCATCCTGTCGTGGGCCATCACCGGGGAGACGACGCCCGAGCAGGCCGAGCGCGACATGCGCCGGGCCTGCGAACTGCTGCTGGCGCCCTGGCGCCGGCGAAACCGCACATCCTGAAAAGAGATCGAATGACCACCGACATCACCCTCAGCACCGGCGACCAGGCCTGCGCCATCGAGGCAATCAAGCGCACCTTCGCCCGCCGGCTGCGGTGCATGGATACCAAGCAGTGGGAGGTCTACCCGACACTGCACACCGACGACGTCGTCTCCGAGACCTGGGATGGGTTGCCCGACAACGACAATTGGACGCCCAAAGAGGCGGCCGGCAACCGGGTGGTCGGTAAGGAGCCGCTGACGCGCGCCATTCGGTCACTGCTCGACGGCGGCACCACCGTCACCACCGTCCACCACGGTCACACCCCCGAGATCGAGCTGACCAGCGACACCACGGCCACCGGAATCTGGGCCATGGAGGACAAGTTGTGGTGGACCAACGGCGAAGCCGAAGAGCATCTCCACGGCTACGGCCACTATCACGAGCAGTACCGCCTGGAACACGGCCTGTGGCTCATCAGCTACCGCAAGCTGACGCGGCTGCGGGTCGACACCACGCCGCACTTCTTCGACTTCCTGAAGCGATAGGACGCCCGCTCACTTGAGCTGACTGGCGGCATACTCCTCGGGCCGGTTCTTCTTCATCCACGCGCGCAACGGCCAGAACAGGACCCACAGGACCCCGTACCCCGTGAAATAGATGGCCGCGCACAAGGGCGCCGCGAGCAGCCAGCCCGGATAGATCAGCAGCAGGCAGAACTGCAGAAACTGTTTGACCCCAACGGGATAGCCGTCGGCCATGGCGAAGAACGCCTTCGGGTGCATCGAATTCAGCAGGCCGCGCCCGGCCGAGGTCTGCTGTCCGGCCGGCGTCTCGTCCGCGGCGACGCTGGTCTGGTCGGGCTGGGTCATCGAGCACGCTCCTTGAGCGACGAGGTGGCTGTGGTCAACGGGCGAGGCACGGCTTCGCGCCCTCGTAGACGCCCTTGCGGTAGGCATCGATCCGGTCGCTGCCTTGACCTTGGCGTTCGACGTCACCCTCACCCCGGAACAGCAGGAGTGCGGACACCGCCTTGTCGAGGTCACCCGGCGACAGGCTGTAACGGCTGTCGGCGCGTTCGTGCAGCAGCAGGCTCGCGGCCCAGGCGCCGGCGAGGCAGTCGGCCTGCAGTGACGTGTGTTTGTCACTGCTGTCCTGCCCGAGGCGCGTCAGCAGCGCGAGCCCGTACTGCGTCGCGATCAGCGTCGCCACCGCGAAATCCCCCGCCTCCTCATAGATTTGGGGCATGGCCTCGACGTTGTCGAATCCGACATAGTCCTCGGGCACACAGTAGAACAGCACGTAACCCTTGGTCGATTCGTTGCCGCAGTCCGGTTGGTTGCGCGGGTCGAGCTTCTGCGCGGGCTTCATCGGGGTCCACGGTTTGCCGGTGCCCTGCTGGTAGAGCTTCGCGAAGTAGTCCTCGGCGTCCTCGGGGACACCGTCCACGATCGACTCGTACGGGGCGTTGCCGCCGGCCGCGGCATCCTCCGCGTTGTTGAACGGCAGCTCGACCACCACCGGGTCACCGCGCCGGTAGTCGGCGCAGGCTTGCGGGCCCTGATCGTATCCGTTGCGGAAGGAACTCACCCGGTCGAAACCACTGCCGTGCGCGCTCAATTCATGCTGCCCGGTGCCCGGCTCGTCGCGCAGGAACAGTACGCCGGCGAGGGCGCGGTCGAGATCGTTGGGGCTGGGCTTGAAGGTCTCGGCGCTGTGCTTGGCCCAGGCCCCGGCGAAGCAATCGGCCTGGATCTCCTTGGTGACGGTCTCGCCCTGGAAGTTCGCGCGGGCCTGGATCGCGTGCCCCCATTCGTGGGCCATCACGACGGGAATGACGAAGTCGCCGAACCGCTTTCGCAGACTCGGCAGCAGGCCTTCGACGTCCCAGGCGACGTTGTCGGCCTTGGCGCAGTAGAACGCGTTGCCGGCGATGTCGGCGGCCGCCTGGGCGCACGGCGGCAGCGGTCCCTGCCCGGGATCCACCGCGTAGAAGCCACCCTTGACCGGGGTGTAGTCCTTCTTGTAGAGCTTGGGAAACTCGGTCTCCCAATAGCTTTCGATGTCGCCGATCGCTTTGATGACGATCTTGTTCACCGGGTCCGAGGCGTCGCCGTGAATCTCCACCGGAGGGCCCGCCGGCGTCGTCGACGATGGTGGCTCAGCCTGTGGTTTCAGCTGCTTCCCGCCGCAGCCGGCGACGGTCAGGGTGCAGACCGCCAGGAGCGCAGATGCCCGCCAGAGGGCCCGGTTCATTCGCATCGGTTACGACGTCGGCTTGTCGTCGACCTTGAACCCGTAGTTCACGTCGGAGCCGTCGACCTTGTTGACGGTGACCGTGACGCCGTAGGTCTGGCCGCTGTCTTTGAGCTCGCAGCGCAGCGTGGCACCCGGGGTGCCCTTCAAGTTCTCCGGGCAGGTCAACGTTTCCGGCTTGGTACCGAACTGCTGTCCCAGCTCCTCGCTGATCTGCTTGGCGACCTGATCCTTGTCGATCGTCTGAACCATGTCGAACTTCACGTTCTCACCCTCGATGCTGGTGACCGTGACGTTGACGGTGCTGGTCTTGTCGCCGACCTTCATGGTGCAGTTGATCTCGGCGCCCTTCTGGCCCGCGAGGTTCTCGGGGCACGTCACCGAATCGGCCTTCTTGCCGTCGGCGCCGGTCATCTTCTCGACGATCTGGCTCTCGACGTCTTTCTTGCTCACCGACGGTGTCCCGCTGGAGCAGGCGGCGGCGCCGAACACGGCAGCCGTGATCGCAGATGCCAGAACGAGCCTCTGACACATCGTGTTGGTCATGTCGCCAACCCCTTCCGAGTTCGGGCGCCAGCCACCGGCGCCGCACTGATCGAGCGGACGGCAAAAGTTAGCGCTGCGGTGTTGGAATCCGGTTGGAAGTCCGCGCCGGTCCGGTTGGTGGCCGCGGTTCCAACCGAGCGCGCCGCCGGGTTCAACGGAATTCCAATCGGCCGTCCATATCGTGGCGCCGAGGACGTGACCGGCGTCCGTCGTCTACCCCTGAGGAGTCACGATGCAGATGTCGCATCGGCCTGTCATCGCCGTTGCCGCCGCGGTCTGCCTGAGCATCACGCTGGGCGCTTGCGGAGGCGGCGACAAGGGCAAGAGCTCGACCAGCTCCAGTTCCAGCTCGTCGAGTTCGAGCAGCAGCTCGAGCGCGACGTCGTCGACCAAGGCGGCGCCCAAGCTGAAGCCGCGTACGGCCGATGAATCCGGCACGAATCCCACGATCGCCGACTACATCAAGGAAGAGAAGATCCAGGAGACGTCGATCCACCCCGGGGATCCGGGTGCGCCGGCTGTCGACATCGACCGCCCGACCGGCTGGGACAGCGCCGGCGAAGACACTCCTGACTACGCCTACGGCGCCCTCGTGTACACCGGGGCCGGTGCCCAGAGCACCGACTACACGGCGAACATCATCGCGCTGGTGTCGCGCCTCGACGGTCCGGCAGATCCGGACAAGCTGCTCAAGCTCGCTGGCGGCGAGGTGAAGAACCTCCCCGGTTTCGAATCCGTCGGTGAGGAGGCGGGCACCTCGGCCGGCTTCCCGGCATTCCGGATCGCCGGTACGTACAACCTCAAGGGCGGCGGCAAGGCCGCGTTCGGCCAGGAGACGGTGGTTTTCAAGGGACCCGACGGCCTGTACGTGCTGCAGATCAACGCGACCAGCGACGAGAGCCAGGGCCACGAGCTGTTCGAGGCGCTGGACGCGGTCGACAAGTCTTTGAAGATCACCTTCTGACGAAATGGCGACGGCGCCACCCCGAAGTAAGGCGTATCTGCTCAAGAGCCGTACCAACACCTGGTGGGTGAACGTCGAACTCGAGCTGACCGACACCCAGGTGCGGTGCCTTGCGTCCGAGTATTCGAAGTGGGTCGACGACCAGTTGGGCCTGACCGATTACCAGGCGAAGCTGTCCGCGGGTGAGGAGGTGGTGATCTTCGACTTCCCGCGGGACGCCGTGACGGTCACCTGGTTACGCCAGTTGTACCGGGGCGGCTGCGAGGTCAGCCGCGGAGACTCCCGCAAATGGGTTGTCTCCCTGGTGTATCCGTCCGGGTTCGGCAGTGTGCTGGACCTGATGACGGACCGGGCCATCTGGCGCCAGTGGCGCGAGGAGCTGCCCGACCGGACCGCCAGGGCCTGATTCACACGGGCTCGACGGACTGGGCCGCCAGCCGTTCGGCGATGCCGCGGGCGAAGGCCTGTTCGCCCGTGGCATCGGCGAGGCGGCCGGCCCGGTGCACCAGGGCACGGGCATTGTCGGGACGGCCCTGGTGCAACTCGATGTCGGAGAGCAGGCACAGGAACATCGTGTTCATCACGGTGGTCCCGTCGCAGGTGTATTCGTCGAACGCCTGGAAGGCGACCGCTGCGTCGCCCTCACCCGAGCCGATGACCTGCGCCCAGACCCGGACGATGCGCGCGCACGCAGCCCATTGCGGGCTGCCCGCCGCGGTGAACTCGACGTCGACCTGGTCGGCCAGTTCGACGATGCCGTCGGTGACACCGAGGACCGCCGCGCATTCGACGTACGTCAGCCGCGCGGCCAGGATGTTGAACACGTCGCCGCGGCTCTGCGCGAGATGCAGTGCACGGCGGTGGTATTCGCGCATGGCCTGCACGTCGCCGCGGACCGCCTCGGCAATCGCCATCCAGCAGTACACGCGAGGATGGAAGAAGTGCAGCGGATCGATGACCGTCTCGGGCGGCGGGAAGGTGTCCATCATGTGCAGCCCGGTGCTGATCAGCATGTCGGTGTTGCCGCGCAGGGTGTACAGCAGGATGTGCACGAAGTCGTTGACGAGACCGATCACCGGGTCACCGGACTTGTCGTACTGGTCCTGCAGGCCGATGGCGATGATCTCGACCTCGTCGATGCGGCCGTGCGCGCACAGCAGCATGGACTGCAGTGCGATGGCGCCGTAGAAGGCCCGGCCCTTGACTTCCTGACCGATCTCGAAGGCCCGCTGGACGGCCGCGGCGGCCGACTCGCTGGCCTGCCCCTCGAGGATGTTCTTCGCCCCGGCCAGGTGCAGCCACAGGGTGGCCTGCCGGTCCAGGTGTTCGGGTTTGGCCGGCAGTCGGTCACCGATCTGCAGGGCGTGCTCGGCCAGCCCCGCGACGTCGTGGTACGCCGACCGGTTCAGGGCCCGCTGGATGGCGACCTCGAGAATGCCAAGGGCCACATCGGGATTCAGTTCCGCGCCGGCCCGCCAGGCATGGTCGGCGGTCGCGATGACGTGTTCGTACGCGGCGGTCGCGAGCGTCGCCGTCCGCGTGGTGGCGATCGCGGCATGCACGCTGGTGCGGTCGGTGGTGGCGAGCTGGGCGATGAGCGCGTCGCGCACCAGCCCGTGGCTGAACCGGTAGGCGCCGGGACGGGCGGGCAGTTCGTCGAGCAGGCCGGTCTGATACGCCGGACGTAGCCGGCTCTGCACCGTCGAGACCGACAGGTCGACGATGTCGGCCAGGTCGGCGACGTTGAATTCGGGCCCGACGACGGCGGCCGCGCAGAGCACCCGACGGCAGGGCCGGTCCAGGACGCCGAGCCGGCGGCCGACGACGCCGACCACGGCATCCGACAGCGCGGGATGGCCGCGCTGCGGTGCACCGTCGGTGTCCAGCGCCCGCGCCAGTTCCTTGATGTAGAAGGGGTTTCCGCCGGCTTGCTCCCAGACCTGTGCCGAGATGGCCGGCGGGATCGTGCCGCCCACCACCGCGTCGACGAGGTCTGCGGCGGCCGCGCGGTCGATGCCGTCCAGATGCAGGGTGACGGTGTCGTTCGACCGGACGATGCGCTCGAACGAGGACCGGTTCATGGGCCGGTCGTCCCCGAAGAAGGTCCAGTTGCCGATGACCTGGATGGGGACGCGCGGGAACTCTTCGGCCAGCAGGACGAGGGTGTTGATCGAGGCGGGGTCCGCCCGTTGCAGATCGTCGATGACGAGCACCATCGGGGCCAGGGTCGACAGCTCGCGCAGTGCCGCGACGATGCGCTCGACCAGGGCGAATCCCGTTGGCGCGAACCGGCTGCCGGCGTTGAGGTCGTCATCGCCGTGCCATTCGGGAACCAGGGCGTTGACGACGCCGGGGGCCTCCCGCAGCACGGCCTTGCGGCCGGTGGTGCCGAGCTCGCCACCCAGTTGGCGCAGCAGCTGGATCCAGGTCCACAGCAGGGGCAGCTTCACCCCGCTCGGGTGGCCGGCCCAGGCCACGGCGACGCCCGCCGCCCGGGCGCGGTCGACGGCGGCCTGCGCCAGGGTGGTCTTGCCGATGCCGCTGTCGCCGGTCACGAGCGTCAGCCCGCCGGCGCCGCCGTCGGCCCGGCGCACCGCCGCGGTGACGGCGCCCAGTTCGGCGTCCCGGCCGACGAACGGGGGCGGCGCCGCCGGGTCCGGATCGGGATTCAGCACGTGCGGTGCGGGTGCGACGCGCAGTTCCGCGGCGCCGTCGCGAATCTTCTCGAACAGGGTCTGCAGGCCTTCGCCGGGCCGGGTCCCGACCTCGCGGTCGAGTGTCGTGCGGGCCCGGTCGAATGCTTGGATGGCGTCGGCGGTCCGGTTGGACCGGTGTAATGCCAGCATCAGATGACCCCACAAGCGTTCCTGCAGTGGGTGTTCCGCCAGGGCCGCCTCGATCTCGGGTACGAGTTCGCCGCCACCGCCGAGTTGCAGTGCGGCGTCGAAACGGGCCTCGATGGCGGTGGTCCGCAGGGCTGCGAAGCGGATGGCCTCGGGTGCGGCGAACTCGTGATAGGCGAACTCGCCGAACGGATCTCCGTGCCAGAGTGCCAGCGCCTCGGTCAGCATCTCCACGGCGGCACCGGCCGAGTGGCGGATCAGCGCCGTCCGGCCTTTCGAGACAAGGCTTTCGAAGCTGACGAGGTCGATCGTGTCGCCGCTGAGCAGATTCAGCTGGTAGCCGTGGGGGTGGGAGGCGAGCCGTTGACCCTGCGCGTCGCCCCGGCGGGCATCGGGCGTCTGGTCGGGCCCGACGTCGGCGCCCGGGTCGAGCACCCGGCGGAGGTTGGCCACATACGAGCGCACCGACGCGAGCGCCTTCGGCGGTGGCTCGTCCCCCCAGACGGCGTCGATCAGGCGGTCGATGCTCACCACCGTGCCGTGATTGGCCAGCAATACGGCCAGTACGCACCGCTGCTTCGGTCCGCCGAGCGCTGCCGGCGTGCCGTCGACCCGGGCCGCTACTGCACCCGAGAGGTAGTACTGGGCCATTTCCCCCGATTCACAGCAAATTTGGAACTGGAGAGACGATACATCCGCGCATGACCTGCGGCAGCGCAGATGAACCTGGCAATCTGCTGGCGGTCCGGCCAGTTCAGAGGCGGTTCCGGCCCGCGGCTACGGCCGGCCCGGCTCACGATCCCGAATCCGGTGCCCACCAGCA
The DNA here is from genome assembly GCF_045311035.1 of Mycobacterium sp. SMC-13. Lineage (NCBI taxonomy): Bacteria > Bacillati > Actinomycetota > Actinomycetes > Mycobacteriales > Mycobacteriaceae > Mycobacterium > Mycobacterium sp. SMC-13. The sequence continues at coordinate 163,980 of NZ_JBJIAI010000004.1, read as the reverse complement.
GGAACGGGGCGCCGATGATGGCGAGCAGGGTCGGCAGGAACCACACCTGCCAATAGCTGTTGATGGTGGCGTCGTGTGGGTCGTCGGGGTCGTACCGGACGTCGACGTGCTCGCCGAGCTTGGCGGGGGGCGGATTGCTGCTGACCGAGCTGAGAAAGCGGACGTGCGCGCCCGTGGATGTGGCGAATTCGACGCGCGCCCGGTAGCGCGGGCTGCTGCCGCCGCCGCTGGGCACCAGCTCGACGACGGTCCCGGCGGCGTGCCTGTCGGACGAATTCGTCTGGGCGACAATCGCTGCGCAGACACCGGCCGCGACGGCCAACGACAGCCCGACCGCCAGGAACGCCTTCGCCAGGACCGGTGCCGCGGACTTCTTGGGTAGGTCGGTGGCACCGAGTTCCGTTGCGCTGGTTGTCGTAGGGTCGGCAGGAGCTGTGCGGGCGCGGTGCTTGCGCAGCAGCGTGACGAGGACGGCGACATCCACGATCACGATGACGGCGATCAGCACCACGATGTACTCGACGCGCATGGTCCCTCCGGAAGTGTCGACATGGAGAGCGTAGGACGGCGCGATTGGAATCCGGTTGGCGCGGGGATGCCCGGAAACGCCTGTGAGGGTTGTGTACGCGTATCTCGGGTTCGGCGTACACAACCCTCACAGGGATTGCGGGACAGGACGTGCGGGCGGTCTAGGCCTCCGTCTGTCCCAAGGTCACCTGCACGGAGCGCTCCGCTCCGGAGGGGTCGGCGTAGGTCACGGTGACGTTGTCACCGGGCGCCTTGGACCGGATGGCCGCGACGAGCGCTTCGGGACTGTCGATCGGCTGGTTGTCGACCTTGGTGATCACGGCGCCCTTGTCCAGGCCGGCCGCGGCGGCGGGACCGTCGGCGACGACGCCGGCCACGGCCGCGCCCTGCGCGCTGTTGTTGGCGGCCAGCTTGACGCCCAGCGAGGCGTGCTGCACCGTGCCGGTCGAGATCAGTTGGTCGGCAATGCGCTTGGCCTGGTCGACCGGGATGGCGAAGCCGAGGCCGATCGAGCCCGGCTGGGAGCCACCGGATTCCGGACCACCACCCAGCGAGGCGATCGCTGAGTTCACCCCGATCAGATTGCCGTTCATATCGACCAGCGCGCCACCGGAGTTGCCGGGATTGATCGCGGCGTCGGTCTGGATGGCGCTCATCACCGACTGCTGGCCGGTCTGCTCGTCACCGGTGCTCACCGGACGGTTCAACGAGCTGATGATGCCGGTGGTCACGGTGCCCTGCAGGCCCAGCGGCGAGCCGATGGCCACCACGTTCTGTCCGACGCGCAGGTCCTTGGAGGAGCCGATGCTGATCGGGGTCAGGTCGGACACCCCCTGGGCTTTCACCACCGCGATGTCGTCGGCCGGATCGGCGCCCACGACCGTGAAGGGCACGGTGCGGCCGTCGGCCAGCGTGACCGTCGCCTTGGTCTGGCCGCCGCCCGTCAGACCGCGGGGCAGCCGGCCACTCGGGCTCAGCCCGCTGGGCAGTGAATCCTGTTCAGCGGCAGTTTGATTGGCTTCCGCGACGACGTGGTTGTTGGTCAGGATCAGGCCGTCCGCGGTGAGGACGATGCCGGAGCCCTCGCCGCCCTGCTGGCCGGTCTGCACCTGCAGCTTCACGACGCTCGGCAGCACCTTGGCCGACACCGCCTCGACGGAGCCGGCCGGCGCCGCCGGTGCCGGCGCGGAAGCCGTCGGCAGCGTGCGGTTCTGGATGCCGGCGGCGAGCGGAACCTGCGCCGTCGGCGCCACGCTGCCGTAGTGGTCGACCGCCGCCATGGTGCCTGCCGCGCCTGCCGCGATGGCTACGGCGGCGACGCCGAAGGCCAGCAGCCCGGAGCGCGAGCGCTTAGCTGGCGCCGGTGGAACGGGCGCGGCGGGATACTGCTGCGGCGCCCCGTACGGAGTCCGCAGTGGTTGGGTGTAGGCGGCCGATGCGTGGGGACGCTGGTAACGGTCATTGCTCCACTGGACCAGTTTCTCCTGTTCAGCGGCGTACTGTCGCGACCAGAGGTGCTGGTTGTCGGGCGTCGGCTGTTCTGACGGGTGTCTCATTGGCGTTGACTACTTTCTCGAAACGTCGGTAAGACAGGCGTGCTCGCGCTTGATGTCTCCACCGTGCCGCCGCCAACTGAGGCGTTGCTGAGAAAGAGTTCGGGACAGCCCAAGACTTTTCAGATCACAAAAAGTGTCATTTCGGGTCGCCGGTGACCGTGTGGTTGTCGATCCTGATCGGGGACAGAGCAGGCCGTAGACCCGACGGGCGTCGCATGGCAGGACTGGCCACAGCGGTACGGCGCCCCGGCGCCGTTGATCGCGGTTCCGTGAACCACGGCTGAACATCGGCCCTGATTCGGGTGTCGGACTCGCGGGACGGACCGTGCTGGGCCACCATCGACTGGTGCGTCCGACCCGACTGACCGCCGCCGGTGAAATCCCGGACACGGGCATCCCCGACGATTTGTCGACGACCATGACGATCGCCGAGCAGTACGACTGGCACCAGCAGTACCTGCGTCGGCACCGGGTATCGCGGCGGAATTTCCTGCGCGGATCGGCGGCCGCCGCGGCGGTGGCGGCCCTGGGTCTGGCGCCGTTCGGGCGCCGCGCCTACGCGCAGGACGCGCCGCTGAGCGTGGCCAACCGGCGGGTCGGTTTCGGCGGCGCCGCGGACAGCCAGCTGCGGCTGGCGGCGCAGTTGTCGCGAAATCCCGGTGGCACCAAGGTGTTCGTCGACCACGGGCCCACCGATCAGTTGGGCGCGACCATCGAGGCCGAGGTGCGCAACCTCGTCACGCAGATCCCGACCAGCGATCGCGGTGTCCTTGCGGCCGAGCAGTTCTACGCCCATGTCCCCGTCGACGGATTGCCCGGTGGCAGCGCGCATTTCTACCGGTGGCGCACCGAGGACGGCTTCGTCAGCGACGTGCGGTCGGCCAAGACGGCGATGCCCAGCGTGCGAAAGACATTGGCGCCGTTCCGGTTCACCATGATGGGTGACCAGGGCACCGATGACATACCGCGCCAGCCTGCCGGGCTCAAACGCGGCGACTACGACGACAGCTATTACAAGCCGGACAACGAGCCCGACGTCCCGCACACCGCCAACGTGTTCAATCAGATCGTCGCGTCCAACCCCGAATTCCATCTGCTGGCCGGGGATATCGCGTATGCCGACCCGTCCGGTGGCGGCAAGCCGTTGTCGTTCGTCCCGTCCGGGGGCAAGGCCGCGCACGGCTTCGACAAGTACAACCCGTTCGTCTGGGACGTCTATCTGGGGTCCATCGAGGCCAGTGCGGCGAGTACGCCGTGGATGTTCGCGACCGGTAACCACGACATGGAGGCCTCGTATCCGAGTCACGGTTACGGCGGTCACCTGGCGCGCATGGACTTTCCGGACAACGGGCCGGCGGCGTGCCCGTCGGTCTATTCGTTCACCTACGGCAACGTCGCGGTGCTGTCACTGGACGCCAACGACGTCAGCTTCGAAATCCGTTCCAACACCGGCTATTCCGATGGCACCCAGAACTCCTGGGTCGAGCGCACCCTGGCCGCCTACCGCGCCGACCCCAATATCGACTTCATCGTGTGCTTCTTCCACCACTGCGCGTACTCGACCACCGACTCGCACGCCAGCGACGGCGGTGTGCGGGCGGCCTGGTGCGAGTTGTTCGACCGGTATCAGGTCGATCTCGTGCTGCAGGGACACAACCACGTCTACGAGCGCACGGACCCGATCCGCGGCGACCGCCCCACCAAGGTCGCCGGGGACAATTCGACCGTCGACGCGGAAACCGACGGCACCGTCTACTACACCGTGGGCTGCGCCGGCCGGCCCCGATACGGTTTCCAGCCCGGTGAGCCCGAGAGCTACCGCGGCCACGAAGCTCCCGACACCTTCGTCCCGAACAGCTATGTCTGGACTGCTGAAGGGAAGAAGAAGGCGGAGGCGGTCGGCTGGTCGCGCGTGCGTTTCCGCAACTACGCCTTCATCCGCGTCGATGTCAGGCCGGGGCAGCTGCTGAGCGAAATGGACGTCACCGCGGTCGACGAACACGGCCGGGAATTCGACAAGGTCACCTATCGCCGCAGGGTGCGCGCGTAACCATTCGCTGGGCAGCGGACGCCGCCGCCTCTTATGGTTAGCCGGTGGAAGGGACACCGTTCGGCCGGTACCGGCTGATTGAGCTGCTCGGTCGTGGCGGCATGGGTGAGGTCTGGAAGGCCTACGACACCACCATGAAGCGCGTCGTCGCGATGAAGGTGCTGCCGCCGACCTTCGCCGACGACGAGCAGTACCAGGTGCGCTTCCGCCGGGAGGCCCACGCCGCGGCCGGGCTCGATGAGCCGCATATCGTGCCGATCCACGACTTCGGTGAGATCGACGACCGGCTGTTCGTGACGATGCGGCTGATCGACGGCAAGACCGTCCAGCAGCTGTTGGCCGACGGCCCACTGGCACCCGACCGCGCGGTCTCGATCGTCGAGCAGATTGCTGCCGCGCTCGGCGCCGCGCATGGCGTGGGGCTGGTGCACCGCGACGTGAAACCCGCCAACATCCTGGTCACGCCAGACGATTTCGCGTACCTCATCGACTTCGGCATCGCCCGCGCTGCAGGCGAAACCAAACTGACCCACACCGGTGCCACCATCGGCACCGTCGCCTACATGGCACCCGAGCGCTTCACCAGCGACCGGTGCGACGCCCGGTCCGACATCTATGCGCTGACGTGCGTCCTGCACGAATGCCTGACTGGAGCACCGCCATTTCCGGGCGACAGCATGGAGCGGCAGATCACCAGCCACCTCTATTCGGATCCGCCACGGCCGTCGACCATGCGGCCGGGGATTTCGGCATACATGGATCAGGTCATCGCCACCGGCATGGCGAAGGACCCCGAATTGCGCTACGCCACAACGAAAGACCTTGCCAACGCCGCGCGTTCCGCGCTGACCGGACCGGCGCAGCCCGCTCAGTTCGGTCAGCCCGCTCAGCAGACACCGCCGGCGTGGGCCGCCCCTTCGGTCCCCTACCCCACGACCGGCCCCGAGTCCTACCCGGCGCACGCGCACACGCAGTACGCGACGCCGGCGCAAGGTCTGGGTGCCGGATCCGCGCAGTGGTCGCCGCCGCAGTTGGCGAACAACCAACCGGCCCAATCATGGTGGCGCAACTCGGCGGTGGTGATCGTCGCGGCCTTGGTCACGATCGTCGTCCTCGGGGGCGCCGGCATCGCGTACGTGATGTGGCCCGACAGCGGTTCGGGCGACCAGCCTCAGGCCACCAATCAGCCCAGCGCACAACTGTTTCCGTCGATGCCCACGGGTCCCGGGGGCACCGCCGGGTACCCGACCGGTTCGATGTCGACTCCCGCCTCCACCGCGGCGTCGATGCCGGCGGGACCGAGTCAGCTGCAGACCGCCGACGGTCTGACCAACCTGATCGGGACCATCAAGGCGAAGTTCGGCGACGCCATGGGATTCAAGCTCGTGGTGTACCCCGATTACGCGGTCATGGATCGCGTCTCCCCCACGAACAAGCACGTCGACCAGAGCTTCATGTATCGCGGCGGCAGCTGGAACAAGTGGGGCTCGGACACCAGCACCAGTTCGTTCGACGTGCTGGCGGACCTCGGCGCGATCAACGCGCAGGCCGTGGCCGCCACCATGCCCGGTGCACCGCAGCAGCTGGGTGCGGAACCCGGCTCGCAGCTGTACCTCATCATCGAGGGCGAAGAGGGTGGCGGTCTGGGGCTCGCGATCCACTCTACGGCGCCCGGAACCGGATACATGCAGGTCAACGCCGACGGGACCATCAAGCAGATCTATCCGCCGTAACCGGCGACACCCCTGCTGCGCAATAACGGAGCGATTGCTCTGTTATGGTGAGCCGGTGCCCCGGCCTCGTGTGTATGACCTCGACTCGGTGCTCGACGCTGCCGAATCGCTAGCCGTCGAGGCCGGGCCGGCCGGTGTCACCACCCGTTCGGTGGCCGCCGCGGCCGGCGTCTCCAACGGCGCGATCTATCACAACTTCGGCTCGCGAACCGAGCTCGTCGCCCGCACCTGGCTGCGCGCCGCACGCCGATTCCTCGACGTACAAACGGAATTGGTCGACGCCGCCCTGGCCGACGCGGCCGCCGACCCCGTGGACGCCGTCGTCGCCGCCGCGCAGGCCCCCGCGGTGTTCTACGAGCGTCAACGGCAGTCGGCCCAACTGGTGTGGCGGGTGCAGCGCGATCAATTGCTCGGACCCGACCTGCCGGCGTCCCTGGCGGCTGAACTCAAAGACCTCGACCGTCAGCTCATCGACCTGATGGTGCGGCTGTCGTCGCACCTCTGGAACCGGCGCGACGGCGCGGCGGTCGATGCCATCACGGTGTGCATCGTCGACCTGCCGACCGCAATCATCTTGTCCCGCAACAGAATCAGCAACAGCTGGGCACGTGAACGGCTGACCGCAGCCGTACGTGCCGTCCTCGCCGACGAACCCACCCCAACCAGGAGGAAACAACCATGAGCATCACCGTCAGCTACCAGGACAAGATCGCCGTTCTCAACCTCGGCGATGACGAGAACCGCTTCTCGCTGGGCTTTCTCGACGACGTCAACGGTGCCATCGACGATCTCGTCGCGGGCGGCGCCCAGGGACTCGTGACCACCGGCGCCGGCAAGTTCTACTCCAACGGCCTGGATCTCGACTGGCTGATGGCGCACGGCGACCAGATGCAGTCCTACGTCGGGCGGGTCCACGCGCTGTTCGCGCGGGTGCTGACGCTGCCGATCCCGACGGCCGCCGCGGTCAACGGACACGCCTTCGGCGCCGGTGCGATGCTCGCCATGGCCCACGACTACCGGACCATGCGCGCTGACCGCGGGTTCTTCTGTTTCCCCGAGGTCGACATCCGGATTCCGTTCACGCCCGGTATGGCCGCGCTGATCCAGGCCAAGCTGACGCCGCAGGCGGCCATCGCGTCGATGACCACCGGCCGGCGCTTCGGTGGCGACGACGCCGCCAAGTACGGCATCGTCGAGCTGGCCACGGCCGAGGACGCGGTCGTCTCCTCCGCCGTGGATCTCGTGATTCCGGTGGCTGGCAAGGATTCCCAGACCATGGCCGCCATCAAGGCGACGATGTTCGCCCCGGCGATCGCGGCGCTGCAGGCCGGGTAACCGCCCCCAGGTGCGGCCTGATAGGCATAAGAGCGTGGGACAGAACGAGCGCAAGAAGATCGTCATGACCGACGACGAAATCGTCGAGTTCATCGATCGCAGCCGGACCGCGACCATGGCCACCGTCCTGGCCGACGGCCGGCCGCACCTGGTGGCCATGTGGTACGCCGTGCTCGACGGCGAAATCTGGTTCGAGACCAAGGCCAAGTCGCAGAAGGCGGTCAACCTGCGTCGGGATCCGACCATCACCGTGATGATCGAGGATGGTGACACCTACGGCACCCTGCGAGGTGTGTCGATCGACGGGACCGCCGAGATCGTCGAGGATCCCGACACCTGTCTGCGCGTCGGCATCAGTGTGTGGGAGCGGTACACCGGCCCCTACACCGACGAGATGCGCCCGTTCGTCGATCAGATGATGAACAACCGCGTCGCGGTCCGGGTCGTGCCGAGCCGCATGCGCAGCTGGGACCACCGCAAACTCGGCATGCCCGACATGCCGATCAGCGGCTCGACCGCGCAGTACCTGAACCAGCAGTGATCTCGGCGCGCCCCGTATCACTCTCCGATACGGAGCGCGCCCAAACCACTCAGGCCCGGTCGACCAGCGGCGCGTACTCGGGATGCTTGGCGATGTACCCGCTGACCATCGAGCATTGCGGCACGATGCGTAACCCTGCGGCACGGGTGGCGTCCAACGCCTCGGCGACGAGGATCGTCGCCAGCCCGCGGCCGCCGTACTCGGGCTGAACTTCGGTGTGCGGGAAGATTCGTCGGCCACCCCGGTCGATGTAATCGATCAGCCCGACCGTCTTGCCTTCGACGGCGATGGTGAATCGTCCGGCTTCGGCGGTGACTGTGGTCGGCGCTCCGGTCTTGTCGGTCGTGCTCGCAGTGGCCATAGAACCCACGGTAACCCTCTTGCGTAGAACCGCCGCCCGCGCTGCCGCCCCCTCAAACGGCAGCGTGGGCAAGCGGGTACTACGCGACTTCGAGGAAGATGCGGCGCTGGCGGCGGACCGGGTAGCCGTTGGCTTCGGCCAGGGACCGCAGCTGCTTCATCGCGAACGTCCGGCCGCGACCCTCCTCGGCCGGGATGACGATGCCGGCCCAGAGGCCTTCGGCGCGGGGCAGTTCGACGGCGTCACGCGCGCAGGCCCAGCGGCGCGGGCACTGGCGGCAGAGGGCCTTGGCCTCGTCGCTGGCGATCGTCGTCCACTGCTCCGGGCTCCGGGTGCACTCACCGAGCGGCAGGCCGTCCATGGCAATTGCGGTCATCGGAGTACTCCTTTGTTGTTGCGCTGCGACTGTTCCGTCGCGGTTGGGAAGAATCTATAGCACCAGACTGCAGTAATGCAACAGTTAAACCGTAGCGTTAGATATATCCGCAGGTCAGCGCGCTGCGAGGGCTCAAAAATCATCCGAATGGTCCGGAATAACATTGGTGAAAGTCGTGCTTTGGGGAGGGTGTACGGTCTAACTGAAGCGCTTGGCGCGAGACCGATACGGTTCAGTGACCGTTAACGCAATAGTTATGCGGGGCCGAACGGGTTAAGCTGTATCGGACTGCCGACGGTGCTCCGGATTTCGTGTTGAGCGCGGGCCGCAAGGGATGGGAGGTGACATCGGGTGCCGAACATCGATCCCGATGACGTCACCGAATACATCGCCCTGCCCGCAGTCGACCCCGGAATGGAGCGCGCCGGTGCGGCCGCCGCCGCCCGGCGGCGCGAGTTGGACATCAGCCAGCGCAGCCTTGCGGCCGACGGCATCATCAACGCCGGAGCGCTGATCTCATTCGAAAAGGGCCGCAGCTGGCCGCGGGAACGAACGCGCCTGCGTCTCGAAGAGGTGTTGCAGTGGCCGCCGGGAACCATCGCCCGGATCCGCAGCGGCGAGCCGGTCCCGACGACGCAGGTGCCGTTGGCGCCTCAGGCACAAGCTGCCCCAGCCCCGCCGTTGACCAACGCGGGCGAGGTTCCGCTGATCGCGCAGGCCGTCGTCGCCGCGGTGAACACGTTGGGAGCCACGGCCGACGCCCTGCCGGCGATCGAGGATTCTGAATTCACGCCGTGGGTCACGCAGATTCTGTCCGACCTGCGGCAACTCGAGGCCGTCGCCGCCAGCGCCGCCCGGCTCGGCCCGGTGTCGCCGCCGCTGATCAAGGCGTTGGGACTGGTGCGCGCCCGCATCGACGAACTGACGTTGCTCGGCGCGAAAGCGCCCACCGCGACGCTCGGGCAGCGGCTGTATGCAGCGCGCCGCAGTGCCAACCTGACCATTCAGGAGACGGCCCTGGCCGCCGGGGTTCCCGAGTCCGTCGTGGTCGGTGCCGAGGCCGAAGCGGCGGTGTCGGACCACGACAAAGAGCTGGTCGAAAAGCTGCTCGTGCAGCTGGTGTAGCCGCCGCGAGCGTCAGGAACGGTCGCGGTGCCGATCGTCACCGGTCGGGAAGTTCGCCGCCAGCGCGGCTGCGATCTCGATGAATTTGCGCCGCGTCGCCGGCGCCATTTCCCGGGTGCCGGCGATGACGCCGCCCGGCCGCAGGTGCGCATCGAACGGTACCTCGACGACGGCCTGCCCCTGCCCGGCGAACTGCTGGGCCAGGACCGAGCGGGTGCGTTTGTCGGCGTGGCCGTCGGAATCGTTGAGTACCACCACAGTTCGCTGCAGGAGACCATTGAGGCCGTGTGCCGCCAGCCAGTCGAGCGTCTGCCCGGCCGCGCCGGCACCGTCGACCCAGGGCGACGACACCACGATGAGCGCATCCAGATCCCGCAGCACCTCCTGCGTGACAGGGCTGTCCATCGTGGAGCTGCAGTCGATGATCGAGATGGTGAAATGGCGGTCCAGCCGCGAGGCGGCCTCGCGGTAGACGGCGGGATCCAGCACCCGGCGGCGGGCCGGGCTCGCCTCACCGGCCAGCACGAACAGCCCGGCGGCATTGCTGCCGACCCGGTTGCGGATGTCGGCGAAACTCTCCAGGTGCTGGTCGGACGCCAACTCCCAGTACGAGCTCAGGGCCTTGGGGTCGACGCGACTGCCGAGCTTGCCGAACGCGGTGTCGGCATCGACGGCCACTACCCGATCGTCCTGCCGGAGCTCGGCGAACAGCGACCCGATCGAGGCCGACACCGTCGTCTTGCCGACGCCGCCCTTGCCCATCACGCCGACCTTGTAGTGACCCGACAGCGCCGACCGGATCCGGTTGATCTGCTGTGCTTCCTGGATCTCGTCGGGTGACGGACCGAGGTTTACCAGCCCGAACGTCGCCTTGAACAGCGTCTTGCGCCAGCCGCGACCGGGCTCGGGCTTGCGGGTCCGGAGCAGGTCGTCGCGGCGGATGGCGTCGGCGTACGACCCGGGTGGCGTGAACTGACCCTGAGGACCGTGCGGCCAGGGTTGGTGCGGGTGCGGTCCCGGCTGCATCGGACCCGGCGGTACGGGACCGGGCTGCGGTGGGTAGCCGGTCCTGCGCTGCAGCGGTTCGGTGTGCTGCATGCCGGTGTTGCCGGCCGGATTTACCCGTGGCCAGGCCGGCGGCGTGTTCACGGGATGGCCGGCGAAAGCGCTTTCCGGGGGGTTGTGCTGCGGTTCGAAGTGGTCAGTCACCGAATACGCGCTTTCTCTCCTCGGTTCGCTCGACGCAGGTGCCAAGACGCAGATGCCATCCCAGTATCGACCACGCCGGCGCCGCCGGCGGGATGGCTGGGCCCAATTTCGTCGGCGCCCGTTCGGCCGACGGTCTGGGCCCCTTGGCTGCGGTGCTGCTGATTGGGTTGTCCACCAACGTTTTTCGCTGCGTGTCGACCGCGTCGACTGAGTGCGCGCCGTCGGTGAATTGGTGCGGATCCGGCGGCGGACCCGCTGGTAGGCTCGATGCGGGTTGTGGGGAAGCGCTGTGGGGGTGGTGTGGGGCCGCCCGCGCAGGTCAGATGCCGTGACTCGCGTAGGAGTTTGGCCATCGGCCTGCCGTCCGTCAGGTGGCGTACCAAGATGGTCACGGAGGACAGCGATGCCCGGCGCCTGGCGCCGGGAACAGGGGGTGGAGCGAGATGCAGCGGGTGGACACATGCGCCGGGCGTGATGCCGGGACGTCTGGGTCGGCTATGGCGCCGGGACGGTTGTCGTGACCGGCCCGTACACCGCGGCCAGCACCGCCTCGGGCGGCATCGACGACGTCATCGCGGTCGAGGTCACCATCGACGGCATGCTGGTCATCGCCGACAAGCTCGAGCTCATGGATTTCCCGATAAGCCTCGGCATCCGGCCGAACATTCCCCAGCTGGACCTTCGGGACCGGGTCTGGGAACAGGTGCGGCGGGATCTGACGGCGCAGGGCGTCCTCGACATCTACGGGAACCCGCATCCGGAAGTCGCCGCGATGGTCGACACCCTCAGCCGCGCCGACCGCACCATCGAGGGCCGCTGGTGGCGCCGCGACGTCGGCGGGAAGATGCTGCGGTTCGTGGTCTGTCGCAAGGGCGAACGCCATGTCGTCGCGGCCCGCGACGGCGAGATGATCGTCATCCAGCGGGTCGCCCCGCAGGTGGGCCTGGCCGGCATGGTGAATGCCGTGCTCGGCTCCGCCAACCCCGCCAACGTCGAGCCTCTGACCGCGTCGACCAGCCGGCTCAGTGACGCCCGCACCCCCGACCAGCTCACCCAGTTCGGCATCAGCCTGAGCTCGGCGCGGACCTATTCCGAACTCATCGCCAATCCCGACTCATGGGTCGAGCTCACCGCCAACGAGCGGCACGAGGGCGGTACGCACAGTGAGGCCGACGTGGCCGCCGGCGTTCTCGACTCCCGGCTGGGCCGCATCGTGTCCCTGCCGCGCAAGGTCAGCGGGGAGCTGTACGGCAGCTTCCTGGCGGGCACCGACGAGAACCTCGAACGCGCCCTGCAAGGGCTGTTGGAGTTCCTGCCGTCGCGGTCCTGGTTCGACACGGCCTCGGCGGGCGCCGCCGGCGACGATTACCAGGACTGACGTTGGCGGCCCACCATGATGACGGGTTCGATGACGAGCCGTCGGGCGACGATCCGGACGACGGCTCGGACGATGATCTCGGCGGCGCACTCGACTACCTCTACGCCGACGACGACGTCGTCCCTCCCGACGCCGGGGTCATCGAGGACGATGCGCCGTCCGCCGATGACGCGCCTGTCCCGTTCGGGTACACGGTCACCAACCCGCCGCAGACGGTGACCGTCACGGCCCTCATGGACGGCCGGATCCACCGCATCCGACTCGCTCCGGGCGTCACCAACATGACGGAAGTCGAACTGGCGGACGAGATCCTCGTCATCGCCGGACTCGCTCGCCAGGACGGCAGGTCGGCGCAATACGACGTCATGTACTCGGGACTGCGGGAACTGGGTCACGACCGCGCAGAGGCGAAGGATTTCCTGTCGCGCAGTCTCGACCTGCCGTCGCCGGAAGAGGCCGCCGCGACGCGTGCCCAGATCTTTGCCACCAGATATTCAGGGGAAGTAGACGCCAATGAGTGACCAACTCGCCGCCATGTTCAACAACGCCGTCGGCATGCTGGACACCGCACCGGCGCGTTCGATGCAGCTGTTCAGTGAGATCACGTCTGTCGACGAGACTGCGTGTGACGCCTGGATCGGGCGCATTCGCTGCGGCGACACCGATCGGACCACGTTGTTCCGCGCTTGGTACTCACGCGGCAACCTCGGCATGCTCGCCGGCCAGGCCGAGGTGTCGCTGGCGCAGGTCAACGCCCGGGTGCGTATCGGCGGCGAGCTCGGCGACATCACCTATCCCGTGAACTCGCCCCTCGCGCTGACGCTGGCGTTCGCCGTCAACGAGGCGGCCGAGGGCAATTACGCCGACGCGCTGGAAGCCGTGGAGGGCGCGGCGGTCGGCGGTTCGGAGCATTTGGTGGCGTGGGTAAAGGCCGTCATCTACACCGGCGGTCAGCGCTGGACCGATGTCATGGAGGTGCTCCGGGGTTCGGAGAGCTGGCCGGACGCCTTCCTGGCCGGTGCCGCCGGCGTGGCCCGTGGCGTCGCGGCAGCCAACCTCGGCCTGTTCACCGAGGCCAAGGACAAGCTGACCGAAGCCAATGAATCGCCGGCCGGAACGGCGTGCGGCCGGCCCATCGCGTGGTACCTGGCAATGACGTTCCGCGAGCAGGGCAACGAAGAGGGTGCCCGTCGCCTGCTGGAATGGCTGCAGGCCAACTTCCCCGAGCCGAAAGTCGCTGAGGCGCTTCGCGATCCGAACTACCGGCTGCAGACCACCACGACAGAGAAGATCGCCGCTCGGTCGGACAAGTGGGATCCGAACAGCGTCGTGGCCGACACCTCGGCGCGCGACAAGATGCTCAGTGACGCGCAGGCCGAACTCGACCGGCAGATCGGCCTGGCCAAGGTCAAGGAGCAGATCGAGACCTACCGCGCCGCAACGCAAATGGCGAAGATCCGGGCCGCGCGTGGCATGAAGGTCGCGCAGCAGTCCAAGCACATGATCTTCACCGGACCGCCGGGAACCGGCAAGACGACCATCGCGCGCGTGGTCGCCAACATCCTCGCCGGTCTCGGGGTCATCGCCGAGCCCAAGCTCATCGAGACGTCCCGCAAGGACTTCGTCGGCGAGTACCTCGGCCATACCGCCGTGAAGACGTCCAAGGTCATCGACCGGGCCCTTGGCGGCGTGCTGTTCATCGACGAGGCCTACACGCTGATCCAGGACGGACTGCAGGGCGGTGACGCCTTCGGCTCGGAAGCCATCGACACCCTGCTGGCCCGTATGGAGAACGACCGCGACCGGCTGGTCGTCATCATCGCGGGCTACAGCTCGGACATCGACCGGCTGCTGGAAGCCAACGACGGTCTCCGCTCCCGCTTCGCCACCCGTATCGAGTTCGAGTCCTACTCCCCCGAGGAGATCGTCGAAATCGCGAAAGTCATTGCCAAGAGCAATGATTCGCTGATCAACGACGAAGCGGCCAAGCAGGTGCTGGAAGCGGCGACCACGCTGTACCAGCACGAGCTGAACGGCAAGCCGGCCATCGACATCGCGGGTAACGGCCGCTATGCGCGCCAGCTGGTCGAGGCCGGTGAGCAGGCCCGCGACATGCGCCTCGCCCGCTCGATGGACATCGAGAGCCTGAGCGTCGAAGCGCTCGGCGAGATCACCGGCGACGACATGGCTTCCGCGATCAGCGGGGTGCATCGGCGCCTGAGTATCGGCGAATAACCGATGGCTGATTTCCGGCTCACCACCAAGGTTCAGGTCAGCGGCTGGCGCTTCCTGCTCCGCCGCGTCGAGCACGCCATCGTGCGGCGCGACACCCGGATGTTCGACGACCCGCTGCAGTTCTACAGCCGGTCGGTGTCCGCAGGCATCGTCGTCGCGGTCATTGTCTGTCTCGGTGCGGCGATGCTGGCGTACTTCAAACCGCAAGGTAAGCGCGGCGGGGACTCGCTGCTCGTCGACCGCAGCACGAACCAGCTGTATGTGGTGATGCCCGGGGGCTCGGGGCAGATCCGTCCGGTCTACAACCTGACGTCGGCGCGGCTGGTTCTCGGCCACACCGGTGAGCCGCAGGTCGTCAAGCCTGCGGAACTGTCCAAGATGCCGAAGGGCCAACCCATCGGCATCCCCGGTGCGCCCTACGCGACGCCGGTGAACGGCACGTCGGGCACCTGGTCGGTGTGCGACACCGTCACCAAGCCCGAGAGCGTCACCCCGACCGTCGAGACCTCGGTGCTCGTCGAACCCGTCGTTCTGGGCGGCGGCGTCGGCCCCATCCGGCCAGATCAGGGCGTGCTGGTCAAGTACCAGGACAAGACCTGGCTCATCACCAAGGACGGACGGCATTCGATCGACCTGGCCGACCGCGCGCTGACCTCTGCCGTGGGAATTCCGGTCGGTTCGAAGTCGGCGCCCATCTCGTCCGGCCTGTTCAACGCGCTGCCGAACGTCGGCCCCTGGGCCCTGGCCCCGATCCCGGCCGCGGGCGCGCCCAACACCGTCGGCCTGCCGCCGAACCTGGTGAACGGCACGGTGTTCCAGACCGTCACCGACAACAGCAAGCAGCAGTACGTGGTGCTGCCGGACGGCGTCGCGAAGGTCAACGACACCACGGCGGCCGCGCTGCGCGCCACGAACTCGTACGGGCTGATCTCGCCGCCGTCGGTGGAATCCAGCGTCGTCGCCAAAATCCCCGAGCAGACCTATACGTCACCGCTGCCGGCGAAGCCCATGACCATGCTGCTGCCGCAGGACGATCCGACGGTGTGCTGGGCGTGGCAGCGCGAAGCCGGTGACCAGGGTGCCAAGACCACGGTGATCGTCGGTCGGCACCTGCCGATCTCGCCGAGCTCGATGGGCAACGGCATCAAGCAGATCAGCGGTGACGCCACCGTCTACATCGACGGCGGTCAGTTCATCCGGCTGCAGTCGCCAGACCCGCGGTACGGCGAGGCCCAGTACTACGTCGACGCCCAGGGCGTCCGATACGGGATAGCCAACGACGACACTGCGAAGGCCCTCGGCCTCAGCGGCGCCACCACGGCACCGTGGCAGGTGGTCGGTCTGCTGATGGAAGGCCCGGTCCTGTCGAAGGAGGCGGCGTTGCTCGAACACGACACGCTGCCGGCTGATCCGAAACCGCGGAAGGTGGGCGGCAGCAACGAGGCCGCGGCGCCGCCGCATCCGGGAGGTGCGTCATGACGACCAAGAAGTTCACCCCGTCGATGAAGCGCGGTCCGCGCCTGACCCCGGGTGAGATCAACGTGACGCCGCCCGACGACCTGGGCATTGAGATCCCCGCGTCGGGCATGCAGAAGGCGATGCCGTACGTCATGGGCGGCGGCATGCTCGGAATGATCGCGATCATGATCTTCACCGGCGTCCGTCAGCTGTCGCCGTACATGCTGATGATGCCGCTGATGATGATCATGGGCACTGTCGGCTACATGGCCAGCGGCGGTGGCGGCGGCAAGAAGGTGCCGGAGATCAACGAGGACCGCAAGGAGTATCTGCGGTACCTGGCCGGCCTGCGGACCCGCGTCACGTCGTCGGCCGACGCGCAGGTGACGTTCTTCAGCTACCACGCACCGCATCCCGAGGACCTGCTGTCCATCGTGGGCACGCAGCGGCAGTGGTCGCGCAGTGTCAGCGGCAACAACGCCGACTTCTTCATGGGTGCCCGCATCGGCATCGGCGCCCAGGCGGCGGTCGACCGGTTGCTCAAGCCGAACATCGGGTCGGACCTCGCGGGCCCGATGGCCGCACCGCAGGCTCATCTGGAGCCGGTCAGCCACATGTGGGTGACCAAGTTCCTGCGCACCCACGGTCTAGTGCACGACTGCCCGAAGCTGGTGATCCTCAAGAGCTACCCGACCATCGCCATCGGTGGTGATCCGGAAGGGTCGCGGGGTCTGCTCGCCGCCATGATCTGCCACCTGGCGGTCTTCCATCCGCCGGACCTGCTGCAGATCCGGGTCCTGATGGACGATCTCGACGATCCCGACTGGGCGTGGCTCAAGTGGCTGCCCCACGTGCAGAGCCAGACCGAGTTCGACGACGCCGGGCCCAGGCGCCTGGTGTTCACCAAGCCGGACGGGCTGGCGGACCTGACGGCGCGCGGTCCGCACAGTGCCGACGCGCCCCCGTCGGGCCCATATGTTCTGGTGGTCGATCTGACGGGCGGCAAGGCCGGCTTCCCGGTCGACGGTCGCGCCGGCGTCACCGTCATCACCAAGGGCAACCACCGGTCGGGCTATCGCATCAAGGTCAATCCCGACGGCTCGTGCGAGGACCGCACGGCGTCCCAGCCATGGCGTGAGGTGACCACCGTGACCGACTCGGTGACCCCGACGTCGGCCGGCCGGTTGGCGCGCAAGCTCGCGGGCTGGTCCATCACCGGCACGATCATCGACAAGGGCACCCGCGTACAGAAGAAGGTGTCGAGCGAGTGGCACCACCTGGTCGGCGCGCGCTCGGTCGAGGAGGTGACGCCGCGGCGGTGGCGGATGTACTCGGATACGGATCAGGACCGGTTGCGCATCCCGTTCGGCCACCAGCTCAAGAATGGCGAGATCATGTATCTCGACATCAAGGAGGGCGCCGAATTCGGTGCCGGTCCGCACGGCATGCTGATCGGTACGACGGGTTCCGGTAAGTCGGAATTCCTTCGTACCCTGATCCTTTCACTGGTGGCGACGCATCATCCGGATCAGATCAACCTGCTGCTGACCGACTTCAAGGGCGGTTCGACATTCCTGGGTATGGAGAAGCTGCCGCACACCGCGGCTGTCGTCACCAACATGGAAGAGGAAGCCGAACTCGTCGGCCGTATGGGTGAGGTGCTCACCGGTGAGCTGGACCGCCGGCAGAACATCCTGCGTCAGGCCGGTATGCAGGTCGGCGCGGCCGGTGCGCTGTCGGGCGTCGCCGAGTACGAGAAGTACCGCGAGCGTGGGGCCGATCTGCCGCCGCTACCAACGCTTTTCGTCGTCGTCGACGAGTTCGCGGAGTTGCTGCAGAACCACCCGGACTTCATCGCGTTGTTCGACCGTATCTGTCGCGTGGGCCGGTCGCTGCGTGTGCACCTGCTGTTGGCGACGCAGTCACTGAACACCGGTGGCGCCCGCATCGACAAACTGGAGCCGAACCTGACGTACCGAATCGCGTTGCGTACCACGAGCTCCGCCGAATCCAAGGCGGTGATCGGTACGCCCGAGGCGCAGTACATCACCAACAAGGAGAGCGGCGTCGGCTTCCTCCGTGTCGGTATGGAGGATCCGGTCAAGTTCAAGAGCATCTACACCGGCGGCACCTATGTGCCGACGGCGGCGGAGAACGACGAAGGTGACGACGCGCCACGAGTGGTGGCGCAGAACAACTTCCGGATTCGGCCGTTCACCGCTGCGCCGATGGCAGATTCGGGAGTCGGACGATGACGAACACCGAACAGCGCGCGTTGCGCGAAGTGGTGCTGAACCAGCTGACGACCGGCGAGAGCCGGGCGTACAAGATGTGGCTGCCGCCGCTGCTGGATCCGATGCCGGTCAACGAGCTGGTGGAGCGCGACCAGCGGGCCCCGCTGCGCTTCGGTCTGGGCATCATGGACGAACCGCGTCGCCACAAGCAGGAAGTGTGGGGCATCGACACGTCGGCGGCCGGTGGCAATATCGCGGTCGGCGGAGCGCCGCAGACCGGGAAGTCGACGTTCCTGCAGACACTGGTGCTGTCGGCGGCCGCGACCCACTCCCCCAGACAGGTGCAGTTCTACTGCGTCGACCTCGGTGGTGGTGGCCTCATGTACCTCGAGGATCTGCCGCACGTCGGTGGCGTCGCCACCCGTTCCGAACCGGACCGAGTACAGCGTGTCGTCGCGGAAATGAAAGCCGTTCTGCGGCAACGTGAATTGACTTTCAAAGAGCTCCGTATCGGGTCGATTGCCAGTTACCGGCAGTTGCGTGAAGATCCGAATCACCCTGCGTCGCAGGATCCGTTCGGTGACGTCTACCTGATCATCGACGGCTGGCCGGCCTTCATCGGTGAGTTCCCGGACCTGGAGCCCGTGGTCCAGGACCTTGCCGGTCAGGGCCTGGCGTTCGGAGTGCACGTCATCATCTCGACGCCGCGCTGGACGGAACTGAAATCCCGTGTCCGTGACTACCTGGGCACCAAGGTCGAATTCCGCCTCGGTGACGTCAACGAGACGCAGATCGACCGCATCACCCGCGAGATTCCGGCGAACCGCCCCGGCCGGGCGGTGTCGATGGAGAAGCACCACCTGATGATCGGCGTGCCCCGGATGGACGGGGTGCACAGCGCAGCCGACCTCGTGCCGGCCATCACCGCTGCCGTCGACCACATCGCGTCGCTGCACACCGACATGGCACCGCGGGTGCGCGTGCTGCCCGAGCGGATCTACCTGCACGAACTCGACCCCAACCCGCCCGGCCCGGAGAACGATTACCGGACCCGCTGGACGGTGCCGGTGGGCGTGCGCGAATCTGATCTCTCGGTGGCGTACAACCACATGTACAACACGCCGCATCAGCTCATCTTCGGTGCGCCGAAGTCGGGCAAGACCACTATTGCGCATGCGGTGGCGGAGGCGATCTGCAAGCGCAACAGCCCCGATCAGGTGCGGTTCATGCTCGCCGACTTCCGGTCTGGCCTCCTCGACGCCGTGCCTGAGACACATCTGCTCGCGGCGGGAGCCATCAACCGCAACATCGCTGCACTGGAAGAGTCCATCAAGGCGCTGGCGGTGAACCTGAAGAAGCGGCTGCCGCCACCGGACCTGACAACGTCCCAGCTTCGCTCACGGTCGTGGTGGAGCGGTCCGGACGTGGTGCTGCTGGTCGATGACTGGCACATGATCGTCGCCGCCAGCGGTATGGGGTCGCCGATGGCGCCATTGGCGCCGCTATTGCCCGCCGCTGCCGATATCGGTCTGCACATCATCGTGACGTGTCAGATGAGTCAGGCGCACCGTTCCACGATGGACAAGTTCGTCGGTACCGCTTATGGCGCCGGAACGCCGACGATGTTCCTGTCGGGCGAGAAAGCGGAGTTCCCGTCGAGCGAGTTCAAACTCCGTCGTAGGCCCCCTGGCCAGGCGCTTCTGGTGTCACCGGACGGTAAGGAGGTCATCCAGGCGGCCTATGTTGATCCTCCGGCGGAATAAGTGTAGGTGACCCCCCAAAACCCTCGGTAGTATCAGTTTCAGACGTTCAGCAACGCTAAACGCCCGCTGATCGGCCTAGGGGGAACGGGGGTTCCGTGGGGGATCTTCAATTCTTATCTGTGCCGTTCGCACAATTCCATACCGCGATCTTGAATTGGTAAGGAGAAAAGAAATGCAGCCTTTGCAACATGAAGAGGGCGCGATCGGCGTCGGCACGCAGGTTGTCGCCAACGGAGCGCGTGGCGTTGCGACCGGCACCGCCACCATGACGGAGGCCAGCACCCTGGTCCCGGCCGGTGCAGACGAAGTGTCGCTGCAGGCCGCCATGGCATTCGCCGTCGAAGGCGTCGAGGTCATGGGCATCAACGCCTTCGCCCAGGAAGAGCTGGCGCGTGCCGGCGCGGCGTACGTCGAGGCGGGCGCCATGTATGAGGCCACCGACGTGGCTACGTCAGCGACCCTGATCTAGCCACCGCGTACGACGAGCCCACACAGAGCCTGAGGACAGCACATCATGGGGCTTCCCGCCATGCCGGCGATGTTCTACGGAGCATTCCCGCCGGAGATGAACACCGGCCGACTCATGGCCGGTGCAGGCCCTGCGCCGATGCTGCAAGCAGCTGCAGGGTGGGAAGCGTTGGCCGTTGCGCTGGAGACGCAGGCGGTGGAGCTTGCCGCCAGCTTGGCGGAGCTGAGCGCGAACTGGTCCGGCATGGGCAGTGAACGAGCCGTCACGGCAACCACGCCGATGGTGACGTGGCTACACACCACTGCTATGCAGGCACAGAAGCGCGCGATGCAGGCGTTGGCGCAGGCGGAGTCATACAGCTTGGCCTTGGCCACCACTCCGCAGCTGCCGGAAATCGAGATGAACCACGTCACGCACGGCGTACTCGAGGCCACGAATTTCCTGGGTATCAACACGGTGCCCATCGGCTTCAACGAGGCGGACTACGCGCGCATGTGGGCGTTGGCGGGCTCGGTGATGGAGACGTATCAGGCCGAGACCACCATGAACACGTTGTTCGAACCCATTCTGCCGCCAAAGCCCATCGTGATACCTGGAGTCGGCGAGGCGACGGAAGCGGCGATTGTCGCGCGAACTGCGATGGGGGTTTCCGAGGCAGTGGCGCGCAATTTGGTCATTTCGCAGGTGGCCAGCCAGGCGGCAATTGAAGACGCGGCGCTGATGGTCGGAAATGCTGCGGCGCAGGCGAATTTCGCGGGACAGCGGGCCCAGGGCCAGGCGTCCAAGGCCGAATCGGCCGCGCAGCGTGCCAGCGAGCAACAGGGCAAAGGCCAGCAGGGCGCGCAAATGATGATGCAGGTGGTCTCGCAGGTCGGTTCGCAGGCCGCGCAGCTGCCGCAGCAGCTCGGCCAGCTCATCACGCAGCCAGTTCAGCAGTTGAGCCAGCCGATGCAACAGATGACGCAGATTTTCAGTCAGCTGGGAAGTAGCTTCGGACAGAACAACGGGCCGCAGATCGGCCTCATGGGCGCCAGCCCCTTCTCCAATCACCCGCTGGCGGGTGGTTCGGGCGCGACATCGGGTGCGGGCTTGGTTCGCGCCGCGTCACTGCCGGGCATGGGCGGTTCGGCCCCGCGGACGCCGCTGATGGCCTCGCTGGTCGGTGGCGTCGACAGCGCCTCGACCGCTTCGTTGGAGGCCGGCGCGGCAGCGGGTTCTTCCGGCGCCGGAAAGGCGCCGGTGAGCAGTGCCGGCGGTGCCGGGGCCGGAATGGGTCCCGGCGGCAAAGCAGAGAAGGGCGGGGGGACGAGGGAAGCCCTCAAGGCACCCGGGGTTCTGGTACAGGACCTCGACGACGATGACGACGACTGGTGAGTCGTCGGTTAACACACAGGCTTTCCGGCCCAGGGGGGTCGGCAAGGACTCGCCATTCCCGTGGTGAGGACACAGGAAACAGAAAAGGTGATCCAGCATGACGAGCATGAATACAGATGCCGAAGTCCTCGCCTCAGAGGCAGCGAACTTCGATCGCATCGCGGGTGAGCTGACCGGCGTCAAGACCCACGTCGACGCGGTGGCAGGCCAGCTCGCGACGCACATGAAGACACCCGAGGCGGGCATGGCGGCCCAGGCTGCATTGACTCGCTTCGACGAGGCCATGACGCAGCAGCTGAAGGAACTGGCTGACATCTCTACCAACATCCAGACCGCCGGCGTGCAGTACACCGCGGCCGATGCCGACGCCGGGTCGTCGCTGTCGAGCCAGATGCAGATCTAGCCAGACCAACCACTACGTACAACGACTCAGAAGCGGAGAAGACAAATGGCACAGGACTGGAATTTCGCCGGCATCGAGGGCAGCGCTGGCGACTTGGCCGGCGCCGTGAGCACGACACAGGGCTTGCTGGACGAGGGCAAGGCCTCGTTGGCGAAGCTGGCTTCCGTGTGGGGCGGCTCGGGTTCGGAGGCCTACCAGGCCGTCCAGCAGCGGTGGGACAACACCGCGATGGAGCTCAACAACGCGCTGCAGAGCCTCGGGCATGCCGTCAGCGAGGCCGGTGGCCAGATGCAGTCGACCGAGCACGGCGTCACCGGAATGTTCGGCTAGGCGATCCACGCGACGCAACACAGGAGGTGGGCAGGTCGGCGTAGGGTCGACTCTGCCCACCTCATGTGCGTTCCCGGTGTAATCCACACACAATCGAGAGGTACTCATGTCCGCCGACTATGACCGGCTTTTCAACAACTCGCCGGGCCAGGCCGACAACGAGGAAGCCACGCGAACCGTCGACCATGCGACCCTTGCTGCCGCCGCGCAGATGTCTGCCTCCGCGGCCGCTGCCTCGGCTGCAGGGGCCGAATCGCCGTCGGGCCCGCCCGTTGCCGGCCAGCCACAGCAGCCGCCGGGCATGGTCCCGCCGCCGCGGCCGTCTGAAGTGACGACTCAAATGCCGCCTACGC
Source organism: Mycobacterium sp. SMC-13 (assembly GCF_045311035.1). NCBI lineage: Bacteria > Bacillati > Actinomycetota > Actinomycetes > Mycobacteriales > Mycobacteriaceae > Mycobacterium > Mycobacterium sp. SMC-13. The sequence continues at coordinate 141,169 of NZ_JBJIAI010000004.1, read as the reverse complement.
CACCGCAATTCATGCAGAACGGCCTGATGCGCTCGCCGCAGGGCGCGCCGATGGCCGGCGCGCAGTACGAGCAGCCGCAGCACGCCCCGATGATGATGCCGCCCCCACCGCGGCACATGCAGCCGCCGCCACAGCACTACGCCATGGATCCCCAGGCCGACATGCAGTGGACCGAGCAGCACATGCCGGACCAGACGTCGGCCGCCACCATCGGCGACCACCGCGCCATCGACGCGCTGTCTCACGTGGGTGTGCGGGCCGGGGTGAAGATGCCGTCGCAACGCGGCTGGCGCCACGTGCTCTACCTGCTCACGCGCATCAACCTGGGCCTGTCGCCCGACGAGCTGTACGAGTTGGACCTCTATACCCGGATCCGACGTAATGCCCGCGACTCGTACCAGATCGGTGTGCTGGGACTGAAGGGCGGCGTCGGCAAGACAGCTGTCACGGTCACTCTGGGTTCTGTCATGGCAAAGGTCCGTGGCGACCGAATCCTGGCGGTCGACGCCGATCCCGACGGTGGCAACCTGGCCGACCGCGCGGGCCGGCAGTCTGCCGCGACCATCTCGGATCTGTTGTCCGACAAGGAACTTGCGCGCTACAACGACATCCGCGCGTACACCAGCATGAATGCCTCCAACCTCGAGGTCCTGTCGTCGGCCGAGTACAGCGTCGCGCGCCGTGACTTCAACGAAGAGGACTGGTCGGCCGCGGTCAAGATCGTCTCGCAGTACTACAACCTGGTGCTCGCCGACTGTGGCGCCGGATTGTTCCACCAGGCGTCGCGCGCCGTGCTGTCGACGGTGTCCGGTCTGGTGATCGTCGCCAGCGCCTCGATCGACGGTGCCCGCCAGGCCGCGGTGACCATGGACTGGTTGCGGCAGAACGGATATCAGGATCTGCTGGGCCGGGCGTGTGTGGTCATCAACCACGTGACACCGGGTAAGACCAACATCGACGTCGACGACCTGGTGCAGCAGTTCGAACGCCACGTGCCGGCCGGCCGTGTCGTCGTACTGCCGTGGGACAAGCACATCGCCGCCGGTTCCGACATCCAGTTCGACCTGTTGGGCAAGACCTACCAGCGGCGCATCACCGAACTCGCCGCGGCGCTGTCCGACGACTTCGACAGGCTCGAGCGCCGGTGACCGCATCGGCCGGCCCCGCAACCGCCGCGCCCACCGCGGCAGCTGACAATCCGACAAGGCAGTCGACCACCCGGGTCACCATCCTGACGGGTCGACGCATGACCGATCTGGTCCTGCCGGCGTCGACGCCGATCGAGACCTACATCGACGAGACGGTCAACGTCCTCGCCGATCTGCTCGACGACACCCCGGCCGATGTGTTGGCCGGGTTCGACTTCAAGGCCCAGGGCGTCTGGGCGTTCGCGCGCCCGGGGTCGCCGCCGTTGAAGTCCACCGAGTCGCTCGACGACGCCGGGGTCGTCGACGGTGCCCTGCTGACCTTGGTGTCGGTGAGTCGGACCGAACGCTACCGGCCGCTGGTCGAGGACGTCATCGACGCCATGGCGGTGCTCGAAGAGTCCCCAGAGTTCGACGGCGCCGCGCTGAAACGGCTTGTCGGACTGGCCATCCCAGTCGCGACGCTCGCAGTTGCTGGTGCGTCGTTGTGGTCGTGGTCGCAGTCCGGCCACGGTTGGTGGTGGCCGGTCGCGCTCGGCCTGCTGGGCGCGCTGGTGTTGGGCGGCAGCTTCGTTGCCAAGAGCCGCTACGACAACGTCGATCTGTCCGAGAGTCTTCTCGTGGCCTCGTTGCCGCTGTTGGGTGGCGCGGCCGCATTGGCGGTTCCGCTCCCTCGGGGCATCAACGACATGGGTGCGCCGCAGCTCGCCGGGGCGGCGGCGGTGATTCTGATCGTCGTGCTGGCGACCCGCGGCGGGCCGCGCAAACGTGCTGCGGTGGCAGCTTTCCTGGCGGTCATCGCGGCCGCGGTGACCGGCGCCGCCATCGCTTACGGATATGGCGGAGCTTCGTGGGTTCCCGCCGGTGCCATCGCCCTCGGACTGATCGTCGTGACCAACGCGGCGAAGCTCACGGTCGCGGTGGCGCGGATCGCGCTGCCGCCGATCCCGGCCCCGGGTGAGGTGATCGCGAACGAGGAACTGCTGGATCCGGTTGCCGCGCACAGCAATGTCATCGACGAAGAGTCGGCGACATGGCGCGCGATCATCGATTCGGTGCCTGATTCCGCGGCCCGCCTGACAGAACGCAGCACGCTGGCACGACAGCTGTTGATCGGCTTCCTGAGCGCCGGTGTCACGGTGCTGACCTACGGTGCCATCGCGATCGTGGTGCAGGGACACTTCTTCGTGCACTCGCTGATCGTCGCGGGACTGGTGACGGTCGTCTGCGGCTTCCGGTCGCGGCTCTACGCAGAACGGTGGTGCGGCTGGGCACTGTTGGCGGCGACGGTGGCCATCCCGACCGGGGTGATGATCAAGTTGGTCTCGTGGGATGCCGACAGCGCCTGGCTGGTGATAGTGCTGTACGTCGCCCTTGCGCTGGTGGCGCTGATCACCGTCGGTGCGACGGACGGCGTCGGCCGCGTCTCGCCGGTGACGAAGAGGATCTTGGAGCTGACCGATGGAGCGGCGATTGCCGCGGTGATTCCGTTGCTGCTGTGGATCGCCGGGGTCTACGACAACATCCGGAACATCCGGTTCTGACGGGTCTTTCGGCCGCGCCCGGAGCGCGATACCGCTGCAGGACCGACATGTTGGCGCCCGTACCGTGTCTTGAGTAGTCAATTTTTAGGGAGACCACGATATGTCCGAAAATCACGAGGCCGGCCCGGCGAGTGAGCAGCCGCCGACGGCCGGTGATCTCGAGGAGAAGACCCAGTTCGTCGATCGGTCGGCGTTCCAGTCGCCGAGCGCAGCCTTGCCGGGGACGGGCGACCAGACCCAGGTCGTTCCCTCGACCGCAGCCGCCCCCGAGACGGGTGACCAGACTCAGGTCGTTCCGCCGACCGTCGCGGCCCCGCAGTGGCAGCCGCCGCAGCCTCCCGCCGCGCCGAACCCTTACGGCCAGCAGGTGCCGCCCGCGGCCCCGCAGTGGCAGCCGCCGCAGCCGGGCTATCAGCCGCCGCAGTCGCAGTTCGGCCAGCCCGGAGCACCGGTGCCACCGCAGCCTGAGCAGCCGTGGAACCCCGCGGGTGCGCCCGTGCCGCCGCCGCCCCCGCCCGGGTTCGGCGCTCCGACCTACGGTGCCCCCGGGTTCGGCGCTCCGGGTTTCGGCGCTCCGATCCCGCCGGGATTTGGTCCGGGCGGCGCCCAGCCTGGTTTCGGCGCGCCCCAACCCGGTGGCTACCCCGGCCCGGGTGCACCGCAGTTCGGCGGGCCGGCCGGTCCGCAGCAGACGCCGGTCGACATGGCCAAGTCGCTGCTCACCAAGGGTGATTCGTTCATCTTCCGGTTGATGACGCGCGGTGTCCGCGGCGAACTGATTCAGCAGCCGTGGTTCCAGAACATGCGGAACAACCCGCAGGGTTCCAACCAGTTCGTCTATCTCGGCTATGGCGGAGCGGTGCTGATCGGGCTGTTCCTCAGCCTGTTCGGTGGCATCGGTTCGCTCATCGCCAGTGTGGTCTGGCTCGGGTTGGCCTACTGCTTCCTGGCCCTCGGCACGAAGCTGGCAGCCCAGTTCGTGGCCTACGGGATTTGTGGTGTGGGTGCGGCCGCCAGCCTGCTGGGTCTGTTGATCGGCATCATCGGCCTGGCGGGAGTGAGCAGCAGCCCCTACATCAGCGGTAGCCTCACGGCAATGTTGATACTGGCTGTGGTGATCAACGGTGTCATCGCAGTTGTGCTGGGCTACATCGGAATTCAGGTCCACAAGGGTATTCAGAAGATCGCTGCCGGTCAGTTCTGACAGCCCGACCGATGAACGGTGCACCCTGACATCGGGGTGCACCGTTCGCTGTTCTGAAGCTGCCGGCAGGCCATAGTCTGAATCGAACGTCAGGGGGCACGATGACAGGCGGTTTCGGATTGCGGGTGATACGCGGAACGGCGCTGCGACGTTCGGTGGCGGTATGCGTGGTGACGCTGCTCGCCGGCTGTGCGCCGACCGTCGCCGGCACCGCGGTCTCGCCTGTCAACGACCCCTTCCACGTCGCCGACCTCCCGGCCAAGGATGGCCCGAGTGGGTTGCGCGACAACGCGCCCGCAGCGGTCGGCAAGGTGCAGAACACCAACAACAGCGACGTCGACCGGCTGGCGTTGCAGGCGATCAATGACATCGCCGAGTACTGGCAACACGACTACAGCGCATCGGGTTTGAAGGGCTCATTCAAACCGATCGAGAAATTCCTGTCGTATGACGCCCGCGATCGGAGCAGTCCGGAGGCGTGCGGCGAGGACACCGCCGGCCTGGTGAATGCCTTCTACTGCCCCAGCGAGAAGCTGATGGCGTGGGACCGCGGCATCATGGTGCCGACCGGGCGAAAGTACTTCGGCGACGTCTCAGTCGCGGGTCTGATCGGGCATGAATACGGCCACGCGATCCAGTACATGGCGAAACTGGTGACCCGCAGTACGCCGGTCATCGTCCGTGAACAGCAGGCCGACTGCTTCGCCGGCGCGTATCTGCACTATGTCGCGGCCGGTGATTCCAAGCGGTTCATGATGAGCACCGGTGACGGCCTCAACCATGTGCTCGCCGGATTGATCACCGTCCGGGATCCCACGCTGGGGCCGCACGACGACGACATGCTCACCGACGGCCACGGCACCGCGCTGGACCGGGTCAGCGCGTTCCAGCAGGGCTTCACCGTCGGGCCGCAGGCCTGCGCGGCCATCGATCTGAACGACATCAAGCAGCGCCGCAAGGGTCTGCCGATGGAGCTCGAAGATGAGCCGATGGACGACGATCACCGGTCCGCAGACCTGGCGATCGACAAGGACACGATCGGCACTCTGGTCGAGTTGCTCGGGGTGATCTACTCCCCGAAGCAGCCGCCGAAGTTGACCTACGAGCCGGCGAAATGTGATATCTCACAGGGTGATTCGCCTGCCTCGTACTGTCCGTCGACGAACACGATCTCGGTGAACCTGCCTACCCTGCAACAGATCGGCACACCGGCCGACATGGCCGAAAAGACGCTCATCCAGGGTGACAACACGGCGTTCTCGATCATCGTGTCGAGGTACATGATGGCGCTCGAGAACCAGCGTGGCGTCAAGCTGGACAATCCGACAGCCGCGCTACGCACGGCCTGCCTGACTGCGCAGGCCCAGCGCCAGATGGCCAAGCCGCATGACCTGCCCAGTGGTGCCAGCCTGCAGTTGACCGCAGGTGACCTGGACAAGGCCGTCGCCGGGCTGCTCACCAACGGTTACGTGGCCACGGCGGTCGACGGGCAGGGTGTTCCGGCGGCATTCACCCGGATCGCGGCGTTCCGGGCGGGGCTGGCCACCGACGACGAGGGCTGCTACAAGCGCTACCAGTGAGGAGAGTGCATTCGTGAGCTCCGTCCCGCCGCTGATCGTGACGCTCGGTGGCGCCATGTTCACCTTCCCGCCCGGCAAGGAGGTCACCGTCGGCCGCGGCGAGGCCTCGGACGTCAGGATCCCGGACGCCGGCCCCGGTGCCAAGCATGTGGTATCTCGGTTGCACCTGATCATCCGGGTAGACCCCGGTGTCGGTCAGTGGGTGGCAATCGACAAGTCCCGCAACGGAATCTTCGCCAATCGGATGCGCGTGCCGTCGGCCGTCATCAGTGACGACCTCGTGCTGGCCGTCGGAGCTCCGGACGGGCCGCAGCTCCACTTCCGTACGGCGACCCAGGTCATTCCGGTCGCCAAGTACCGGCAGCCACCGGCGCAGATGGCATCCCCGCGTCCGACGCAGCGGATCCCTCAAGCGCCACGGCCGGTTCCGCCGCAGCCGCCGCCTCCGCCGCCGCGCCCGCCTGCAGCCGCCCCACAACGCTCGTCGGGACCGCCCGCGGGCGCCGTCACCATCGGGCGGCATTCGACAGCGACCATCAGAGTCGACGATTCGCTGGCCTCCCGAATCCACGCCTACCTGATACCCGCCCCGACCGGAACCCAGCTGTACGACAACGGCTCGGGCAACGGTACTTTCGTCAACGGTCACCGCGTCGAGGCGGTCACGCTGCGCCCCGGGGACGTCATCACCGTCGGCAACACCGACCTGGTGTTCACCGGAGGTACCGCGGTCCAGTCGCGGCAGGCGGTCGCGACCGGTGGCATCGAGGTACGCCAGGTCGGCCTCGCCATCGAGGGCCACCAGCTGCTGACCAACGTGTCGTTCGACGCCCGGCCCGGCACTCTCACGGCGGTGATCGGCCCCTCGGGCGCAGGCAAGTCGACGCTGATCAGGCTGCTCGGCGGCGTCACCAAACCCACGTCCGGGCAGGTCACCTTCGACGGACACGACGTGCACGCCCACTATGCGTCGTTGCGGTCGCGGATCGGCATGGTGCCCCAGGACGACGTGGTCCATCGGCAATTGACCGTCAGTCAGGCGCTGAACTATGCCGCCGAACTCCGGTTGCCGCCCGACACGAGCAAGGATGACCGCCACGCTGTGGTGGAACGGGTGCTCGCTGAGCTCGAGCTCGCTGCGCACCGCGACAAGCGGGTGGACAAGCTTTCGGGCGGGCAGCGTAAGCGCGCTTCGGTGGCGCTTGAATTGCTTACCGGCCCATCGCTTTTGATCCTCGACGAGCCCACTTCCGGTTTGGACCCGGCGCTGGACCGACAGGTCATGCAGATGCTGCGCCGCCTGGCCGATGCCGGGCGCACGGTGCTGGTGGTGACGCACTCCCTGACGTACCTGAACATGTGCGATCAGGTGCTGCTGCTGGCGCCCGGCGGCAAGACGGTGTACGCGGGGCCCCCGCAAGCGGTCGGATCAGCGATGGGTACACAAGACTGGGCCGACATCTTCGCCTGGGTTTCGGCCAATCCCGACGCGGCGCATGCGGTGTTCCTGCAGAACAATCCGGCCGCCGACCGACCGGCGGCGCCGCCGGAGCCCGCGGGTCCGCTCGGTGCACCGGCCCGTACCAGCACCCGCCGTCAGCTGCTCACCGTTGCGCGCCGGCAGTTGCGGCTGATCTTCGCCGATCGGATCTACACCACCTTCCTGTTGCTACTGCCGTTCATCCTGGGCGCGATGTCGCTGATCGTGCCGGGGGACACCGGATTTGGGGTGGCGACTGTAGGCCACTCCCCCAACGAACCGAATCAACTGCTCATCGTCGCCAACATCGCGGCAGTGTTCATGGGGACCGCACTGACGATCCGTGATCTGGTCGGCGAGCGCACCATCTTCCGCAGGGAGCAGGCTGTCGGTTTGTCGGCCGCCGCCTACCTTTCCGCCAAAATCGTTGTCTACAGCGCATTTACTGCCATTCAGACAGCAATCGTGGTGGCGATCGTGGTGATCGGCAAAGGTGCACCCACCCAGGGTGCCTTGCTGTTGGGCAGCCCGACTCTCGACTTCTATGTGAGTCTGACTGTGGCAGCAATTGTTTCGGCGATCCTGGGTCTGCTGCTGTCCTCGGTGGCGCGGTCCAGTGAGCAGATTCTGCCGATGCTCGTCGTCGTCATCATGCTGTCGATCGTGTTCTCCGGCGGCATGATTCCTGTCACCGGACGTGTCGGTCTGGATCAGGCATCGTGGTTCCTGCCGGGGCGGTGGGGCTTCGCAGCGTCGGCGAGCGTGGTCGACCTGCTGAAGATTGCTCCGCTCATGTCGGTCGACGATCAGCTGTGGCACCACGAATTACGTTGGTGGGCGCTGGATATCGGGGTGCTGGTGCTGCTGGGCGCGGTTGCCGGATTCGTGGTGTACCGACGGCTGCGGCTGCCGAGCTGCGGCGCCGAATCAGGTGCGCCGAAAGCGGCGCTGATCGTGGGCGCCGTGGTCCTGGCCGCGGGATTTGTGGCCGGCATGACCTACGTGACCCGCGACTCCGGAAACCGGCCGACGCAACCGACGGCACCCACAGCACCACCCAAAGCTGTTGCGCCGCCGGGGCACCGCATCGACCTGGCGACCCTGCTCCCCGACGGCAAGGCGGTGAGCGCCGCCATGCAGTCGCCGCCGATGGCGACCGCGACCATCGTCACCGCGGAAACTCCGCGAGCAGGGACAGCCACTCCCCCGCCGTGCGCCGGTGTCGCGGACGCAGGTGGCGCCACAACCTTCGGCCCGGGGTTCACCGGGATGTCAGGTATGGAACTGCGTAACCCGGCGGACCCGAATACCTGGATGGTTGCTTATGCCGTGGGCTATCCAGGACCGCAAGCAGCGGAACGGATTCCGGCCGCCGCGACATGGTTGGGATGTGCGAATACAGGTGTGACGTTCACGGCCGACGGCCGACCGGCGCGGCAGCTGGCCGTCGGTGGGGTCACATCCGACGACGGCACCCTCACCGCGGAGTTCACCGAACCGGGGCGCAGCTGCCAGCACGTGCTGACCACCAAGGCCGATGTGGTGGTCGACGTGCTGGCGTGCAGCCCGGGCGGCGGCACGCAGGCGGCGGAGCTGGCCAAGCAGATCGCTGACAAAGTCAGCTGACGGAAGGATCAGATGAATCCCTGGCGTACTGGAATGCTCATCGGAGCGGTCGTCGTTGTGGCGGCGGGTTGTTCGGTCACTGACCGGAAAGTGTCGGGTACGGCCACGACGGCCACAGGTGCCGCTTCCCCGGCGACGTCGACATCAGCTGTAGCCAAACCGATCGATGATGCCGGCCTGCCGAGGCTGTTGGGCTCGCCCTCGGAGATCAGCGACCTGGTGGGCGTCGCGATGACGCCGGAGGCGATCTTCAGAAAACCGGATACGAAGCTGCGGGTGGAACCGATCCGCTGTCTCGAAGCGGTCATGCCGGCTCTCGACACCATTGGGTACTACGGCCGAACAGGTTTCGCAGGGCAGCTTCTTCACGGGGATCAGCATGCGCAAGTGGTGCAGGTGGTGGCCGCATTCTCGACGGACGCGGAGGCGGCGGGCTTTCGTGAGGCGACTACCGGACATTGGAGGTCGTGCCAGGACCAGCAGGCGACTGTCACGGGTGGTCGGGTGCCCCTGACGTATGCGTTGGAAAGAGTTGAATCGGTCGATTCCGTCGCGAGCGTTCCGGTGTCGGGGACAGCCAGCGACGGGACCCGGGTTCCATGTCAGCACGCATTGGGTTCGCGCAGGAACGTGATCATTGACGTGCGGGTATGTGCTCCGAACGTGGCAAACAAGGGGCGCGACCTAGTCGCGAAGATCGCCGCCGGCCTGTGAATCAGCGGATGACACTCATCAGCGGAACGAAGTTGGCGTTGAGATACTCGGTAGCCAGGTAGCCGCCGGGATCGGCAAGTGCTGCAACGCTATTAGGGTCATCCACGATGATCATCGATCCGCGGTAGGCGGCCAATTGGTAGGGAAGCCCCGCTGCCCCACCGTTACCGGCGGCTTTGTCGGTGCGGACCACGACCAGTACTTCGCTGTGAATCAAGAACAATTTTCCAAGGTCGGGCATCGAACGGGTTGAACTATTGTCGCCTGGCTTGCGACGCAATTCGGGGTCGTAGTTCAGGCCGAGCGAACTGAGATAGTCGGCCGCGTTGGACGGCGTCAGCGTCTGGCTGACGCCATCGTCCGACACGTGGATCACCTGGACGCTCTTCCCCGCGGCTCTCGGATTCTGATTCTTCAGGTCGGTCTGCTGGGACGACACCTGATCAATGAGGTTGTCGGCGTCCTTGTAGCGGCCGAGAATCTTGCCGATCCATTTGAGCTGGGTCTGCCAGTTCCATGCTCGGCTGGTGTCTTTTGGCTGAGTCACGGTCGGGGCGATCGCGGCGAGGCGCTGGTAGGTCGCGTCATCGATCTCGCCGGTCGCGATGATGACGTCGGGTTTGGCGGCCTGAATGGCGCTGGTGTCGATGAAACCGACGGTGTCCTTGACCGACGGGGTTCCGGTGATCTTGGACTGCAACCATGAGGGCAGGGAAGTGCCTGCGCCGGCAATGGCCACCGGTTGTAGGCCGAGCGACAGCACGGCGTCGGCGTCGCCGGGGCCCAAGGCGGCGACAGCTGTTGGCGCCTTTGTGATTTCGGTGGTGCCGTGGGCGTGCGTGAATGATTGCGCCGTGTACGCCGGGGCGTCGGGCTTGCCGATCAGCATGATGGAGGCGACGACCGCGATGACGGTGATCACGGCGGCGCCGGCGGCACCGATGACTATTCGACGCTTGCGTGGACTCTTTTGTCGAGCAGCCGGAGGTTGGGGTGCCGCCATCTGGCCAGGCAGCGGGCCGGGCGGGTAAGGACCGCTGAACTGTCCGCTCGGATAAGTCAATACGCCATCGGGCGGTGTTGGCTGACGCGGCGGCCATGACTGCGAACCCGGAGGCGGTAGCCGACTGGGCGGCTGTAGCGCAGGGCCCGGGTTCGCGACGGCCGCGGTGGCCGCGGCCGCGAGTTCGCGGGCAGTCTGGTAGCGCGCGTTGGGGTCCTTCGCCATGCCGCGGGCGATGACTTCGTTCAGCGCCCACGGAAGAGTAGGCACCCGATCCGTGACGCGCGGTATCTCTCCTGTCACGTGTGCTGCCGCGATCGCGGCGATGCCACCCGGCAGTCCTCCATACGGTGTCCGGCCGGTGAGTAGCACGAACAGGCTGCAGGCAAGCGAATAGATATCGGCTCGAGAGTCGACGTGCTGCCCACTGAGCGCTTCAGGTGGCGCATAGGCGATGGACGCCATGACCGAGCCGTCGGTGGTCAGGTGCGCAGCGTCATCAAAGGCGCGAGCAATCCCGAAGTCCGCCAGGAAGACTCGTTCGTCATCACCGGGATCTTCGGCGTTGGCCAGCAGAAAGTTGGCGGGCTTGACGTCGCGGTGCATGATGCCCCGCCGATGCGCGTAATCGAGAGCCTTGGCGACCTCGGTGATGATGCGGGCCGCCCGCGCGGGTGACATCCGCCCGGACCGGACTTCCTGGTCGGCGTCGGTGCCCGCGACGTATTGCATGGCGATCCACAGCTGACCCGCCTCGGTTTCGCCACGGGAGTAGACCGCGACGATATTGGGGTGGTCGAGCGTGGCGGCGACATTGGCTTCGCGGAGGAAGCGCTCCCTGAACTGGCCGTCGCCCTGGATGGAAGTGGTGAGAACCTTCAGCGCGTCGCTGCGGGGCAGCTGGGGATTCTTGGCCTTGTACACCACACCCATGCCACCGACACCCAGGACGGATTCGATGGTGTAACCGGCCACGATGTCGCCGGGGTTGAAGGTCGAGGTCATTGTGGTCCGATTATTTCGCAGTCAGCAGCAGATACTGGGACGCCATTCGTTGTGTGGCGTCGAATGGTTGCAATGATGCTGCCGTATAGACCCACCGGTCCAGCGCTGCCGCGCAGGAGTAGACCCGGGCTTTGACGTCAGCGACATCGGTTGCCTGGCACTTCGCTGAGGGCAGGCCGGGCACGGCGGGACCAGGTTCACTTGGGTTCTTGGCGTCAGGCTCGGCGAACTTTTGCGCCAGCTGCGTCGCTGCGGCGGCGTCTTTGGCCCGGTACAGATGGGTGCCGCGTACCGAAACGACGTCAACGCCGGCTGGTGTCAGGGCGGTGCTCGTGAGTAACGGGTCGTCACTGAAATGAAGGATGCCGCGTGGCCCCCATAGGCCCTGATTGCTCTTGTGTTCCTTCGTGGGAACTGTCCGGCTGAGTAGGCCTTCGGGATCGGTTTGCATGGTGGCGAACTGCGCTGGATCGGTTGGCTGGAACTTGTCGATGCGTGAAGTCTGCATATCCAGCACCTTTGCAACGAATTGTGTTGCGGTGTCGCGGTTTACGTCACTCGAAGCGTATTGATACAGCACGTATGGCCCGTGCGGAGTATAGGAGCTGACTGTGAAACTTCGCTCTGACGTGGTGGCTGCGTGCGCGAGCGCCTCGGGATGTCCTGGAATTGATATCGGTTGATTGGGTGAGGCTGGATCTATTGTCGGGGCCTGTGCCGCGAATTGGCGGGCAGCGTCGTTGGCCAGGTCGGCTGTTGGGAATCGCAGTACCAGAATCACTAACTGGTTGTCGTGATCCGCGCCGCGAATGGTGCCACGACCTGAGCCGAACCCGTTGATCAGCTGATGATCTTTGGCGATCTGCTTCATCGGGCCGGGCTCGACGCTGTTTAGGCGGTCGGCGTCGAGAAATACGCCCGTCACGTTCACCCCGATGCTGATCAGGGTGGGATCGACTTCCCACGGTCCGACGACAAATTCGCCAAGCCGTTCGGCATCGATGAGGCGTCCAGATTCGGCGCCTGGTTTCAGCGCGGGCCCGGGCTTGGGTGCCGTCGGATAGTTCCCGGGGTTCAACAGGCTGACGATGGCGTCACCAGGCCTGAACGAGGGGTCTTTCGTCGCGTCGCCGTTCGTTATCGTTGTGCAGGCGGCCAGCAGTGCCACTGCGACCGTCGCTACGGCCAACTTGGCGGTCTTCATGACGTTCCCCATCGTCTCCCGACTGCGCCGGCTCCCCGTTGCGTTGCGCAGTGACTCTCCGCGAACTGTACGCACTCGAGCGCCTGAGTGCCTCAGCCCGCCGCGGCAACGGCCGGACGGCCTGAAGGCGGCCGAACGCGAGTTGAACCAGGTGCCGCTATTTCGCGGTCAGCAGCAGGTATTGGGATGCCATTCGTTGTGTGGCGTCGAACGGCTGCAACGAGGAAGCCACGTACACCCACCTATCGAATGACGCGGTGCAGTCGTAGACAAGCGCTTTCACTTCCGCATAATTGATCGCCCGGCACTTGGCCGCGGGGAGTCCGGGTACGGTCGGGCCAGGTTCGCTGGGGCTGCTACCGCCAGGCTCGGCGAGCTTCTGCGCGAGCTGCGCCGCGGTCGTGGCGTCTTTGGCCCGGTAGAGGTAGGTACCGCGTACCGAGATGACGTCGACGCCGGCTGCCGTCAATGCCGCGGCGGTTTGGACTGGGTCGTCTTCGAAATGAAGGAGGCCGCGTGGCCCCCACAAGCCCTGGTTTGCCTTGTGTTCCTTGGTGGGCACCGTCCTGCTCAACAGTCCTTCTGGATCGGTCTGCATGGTGGCGAACTGACTGGGATCGGTGGGCTTGAAGTTGTCGATTCGACTTGCCTGAAGGTCTAACGACTTGGTCGCCAGTTGCAATGAAACGCCGGGGCTTTCCTGTGCTGTGCCGCTTTGAATCAACACATATGGGCCATGCGGGGAGATGATCGAGGTGGCGAACGTTCCATCAGGCATGGTGACTTGGAGCGCCTGCGATTCCGGATGTCCGGGTATCGGGAGATTGAGTTTCGTCGAGGGATCGTGGATGCCCGGGTGCCGTGTGTAGAAACCAGATGCTGCGGCAGCCGCTTCGTCGGGGCTTGGAAAGCGCAAAACGGTGTTCTGCAGTTTGCGGAGGTGGTCGGCGTCGACGTCCGTGTGGCGGCCGGAGCCGAATCCGTAGATCAAGTGGTGCTGTTGCGCCAGTTGGTCGAGCTCGGGCGACAGGAGCGATACGACACTGAACAACAGACCGGTCGAAGTGAAGCCGACGTGCAGTAGCTGCGGGTCAATCTCCCATGGCCCGACCACGTAGTCACCCATGCGTTCGCCGTCGATAATCCGGCCGCTCTCGGGCCCGGGTTTCATGGCTGGTCCGGGCTTCGGCACCGTCGGGTAGTTGCCCGGGTTCAGCAGGCTGACTATGGCGTCACCCGGCTTGAATGACGGGTCTTTCGTGGCATCGCCGGTCGTCACCGTGGTGCAGCCGGCCAACAGTGCCACGGCCGCGGTCGCCGCGGCCAGCTTGGCGATCTTCATTCAGTGACCGCTACGGCTGGGCGGGCGGATTACCGGCCGTGATCTCGGCGACGAGCTCGTTGAGGCGGGCCCGGTCGGCGTTGATGGACTCGGTGGCCTTCGCCGTCGCGTTGCCCAAGGCCTCGTTGATGCGGGCTTCGACGGTTTCCGCGCCGAGGCGCAGCAGGCCGTCCTCGATGAACAGGTCCGTCAGCCAGTGGTGGCCGTTGAGCGTGACCTCGACGGTCTTGGCCTCGTCGGTCGCGGTGAACGACTCGGTGTTCATCTTGGCGAGCTGCTCGTCCATGACCGACTGCAGACGCTGGGCCTGCTGGAGAACCGCAGCGACCTCGGGGTGCATCTCGATCATTTGGTGTCCTTCTTGTCATCGATCTTGGTGCGACGCCGGTGTCCGATGACGCCGTCGGTGAAGGCCCGGTCCTCCTTGTACAGGACCTCGTCGGGCGACAGGTTCGCGTTGCGCTTCTTCTCCTTGCCGCCTTCGCGGCCAGCGCCGTGGCCGCCCATGCCGCCACCCATGCCGCCACCCATACCGCCGCCGCCGACCGGAGGGCGGCCCGCGGCCTGGCTGGCGCCACCGGCTGCCGCACCACCGGCACCCACCGCGGGCGCGACGGCTGCCGGCTGCATGGGCTGGCCGCCCAGCCCACCGCCACCGCCTCCGGACCCGCCGCCCGCGCCGCCGCCCGCGGACGCCGGGCTCACGCCGGGGCCGTCGGGCAGACTCGGCATCTCCGGCTTGTCGCCGCCCAAGCCGCCGGGCATGCCACCGCTCGGTGAACCCTGTCCGGAGCCGCCTGACGGCGAGCCGCCACCGGAAGGTGAACCGCCAGAGGGTGATCCGCCGCCTGCGGGCTTCTGCTCACCGGCAGAAGCCGGGCTGACGCTCGGCGACTCCGGAATCGATGGCGTCGCACCACTCGGGGTGCCACCGCCGCCACCGGCCGATGGTCCACCTCCACCAGGTCCTTGGGGCGCGCCTGTGCCGTTGCCGTCTTTCTTCGCCACGTCTCCCGGCTTGACGGCCGGCCACGGGCTCGACCCGAAGTTGGGTGGTGGCGGGGTGACGAGGGATCGGATCGTCGCCTGCTGCGCGTACTTGGCTCGTACGGTGTCGGATTCTTGCTGCTTGGTGGCGTGGCCGGTGAAGAAGTCGTATGCCGCCTGACCGACTGTCGCGAGCACGCTGGCGTTCTCGTAGTCCGCCACGTCCTGCATGCTGGGATGCTCGGGTCGCCTGCCGCCATGGATCGTGGATAGTTCGATGGCCTGGACGGCCAGGTTGTTCGCTGCCGCGGTCATCGCCGTCAGCCACGTCGAGTAGTCCTTCAGCGCCGTCTCCGCGGCTTCGGCAGCGTCGCCTTCCCACTCGACGCCCGCCATGTTGAACTTGCCGTTCAGTTCAGCCAGTTTCGCTGCCACTGCAGTCATTTTCGCGCCGAACTCGATCATCGAGGCGCCCTGGTCGCCGCCGTTGATCTGCTTGGCGGCCACCTCCCAGTCCATGCCGGGATTGCTGGGGTGCGATTCGGCTCCGCCAAGCGATTCGAGCATCCAGGGCAAGCTGCCGACCGGGTCTGA
This sequence comes from Mycobacterium sp. SMC-13, assembly GCF_045311035.1. Lineage (NCBI taxonomy): Bacteria > Bacillati > Actinomycetota > Actinomycetes > Mycobacteriales > Mycobacteriaceae > Mycobacterium > Mycobacterium sp. SMC-13. Next base: position 125,741 of record NZ_JBJIAI010000004.1, on the reverse strand, counting down.
AGGGGCTGGTGCCGGGGGCAGGTTGGGCGTGATCGGTGCACCACCGCCAGCGCCCAGCTCGGTGGCATTGATGCCGGATTTCCCGGCTGCGTCGGCAGCGTCGTAAGCCGCGGCGGCCGCCCGTAGGCAGGCCGCCAGTCGCCGATTCTGAGCCCGCCCAGCCTTGAGTGCGGCGTCGAGCTGCTGCAGGTTGTTCTTGAGGAAACCGGTGGCCTCTTGCGCGATGGTCAACTCGCATGGCGCATTGGGCGCCGGCGGCAAGGTCGGCAGGTCTACGTCGACTTCAGCGGCCTTGGCGTTCAGCGTCTCCGAGGAGACTTTCAGTTTTCCAGCCATCTACTTGCTCCCCCTCACTTCTCCAGCGCCATCTGGAACCGGCTCTCCTCGCGCGGGTTGATCAGCTGGATGGGCAGCTGACGGTGGCGCGGGGTATCGATGAAGTTGTGGCGCAACAGAATTCGTGAAATACCCGGGTGTGGACCGAGGTAGGTGGTGGCGTTGGGCCACACCACCTTCGGAACGTTCCCGATCCGGGCGTTGATGAACCCCGCGAATTCCTTGAACTGCGGCGCCAAGGTGACGACGGCCCCTGCCGCCGCCGAGCGGACCACGAACTGGGTGAACACGTGTGCGTCGCCGAGGTTGATCGTCGAGTCCACGTTGTCGAACGGCATGTACACCGGGTAGCGGTCGGCGGTCTCCCCCACGAGGACGCCGGCCGAGCCGATCGGCAGCTCGTAGTGCCGGTCGGTGATCGGGCTCAGCCCCTCCAGCGCGGCGCGTTGGCCACCGAACAGACACGAGAAACCGCGCGGCGTCGTCGGCGTGGCCAGCGTGGTCAGCAGCACGGTCGCCGTCGGCGCTTGACCCGGCTTGACCCGGACGCGGGTGATCGTGTGGTCGGCGCGCGCCGACCACCACATGTTGGGACCGCCGGGTGCCGAGTAGGCCGCGGTAAATGTGCTGCGGCCCTTGATGGTTGACCACGTCTCGCGCTCGAAGCTGATCGCGGTCGCGCGGTCGTACTCCTCGAAGCTGCGGGCGGGGCGGGCGTCGATGCCGTGGCTGGCCAATTGATCGGCGATGCGGGTGGTGGTCGCCACCAGGTAGCTGGCCAGGCCGGAGACCCCGGTGCCGCGGCGCAGGGCCGACCGGCGGGTCTCGTCGGGGTCGGCGCGCAACACGATCCAGGTCCGCCGGTTGGCGGGGGCGGCGTAGGGGCCGACCACCTGCTCGTACAGCGCGACGACACTCGAGGGCGCGGTCTTGCCGACGCGGTAGCCGGCCGAGACGATGTCCGCCTCGAGATCCGGTGCGTGCGCCGCGAGCAGCTGCTCCACCAGTCGGGTGTCGAGGTTGTCGTCGGTGAAGGCCTCGCCGTTGACGATGACGGTCGGGGTGAACGAGCGCGGCACCAGTTCGACAAGCGAGACCAGGTGGTCACCCAGCCAGCGCACCGCGACGTGGTCGCCGGGCATGACCGTCGCGCCGACGGCCGGTTCCGACGGTGCCGGCGGGGCGACCTTGCGTCGGCGCTGCCAGGCGAACATCGCGGCGATCCAGCCTGTCAGCCGCCGCCCGCGGATGGCGAGGACCGAGAACAGCGCGATCAGGACACCGAGGGTGATGCCCAGCCACAGCAGATTGAAATGCATGCACAGCAGCACGACCGCCGGCACCAGCGTTGCCGCCCACAGCAGGTGCCCCGTGGTGAAGCGGAGCCCGAAGTGCCTCATCGGCGCCTCAGCGCACGGCGGGTCACCGCACCCAGGCCGAGCAGCACGATCAGCGCGGCACCGGCCACGACGACCATCGTGATCGGCCCGCGGTCCGGCGGCGGGATGTACACCGGCGGCGGAATGCTCTTGACCTGGTAGGGCGCCTGCTTGGGGCCGGCGGGAACGTCCCACGTCAGCGCCGCCACCGGGTCGATGACACCGGCGCCGACGTAGTTGTCCACTCCCCCACCGGGATGGCGTGCCGTCGCGGTGATGCGGGTGACGATCTGTGCGGCGGTCAGGTCGGGGAAACGCTGCCGCAGCAGGGCCGCCAGGCCCGAGACGTACGCCGCGGCGAACGATGTGCCGTTGATGGGGATGGGGCCGTCCTGTCCGTTCAGCGCGTTGACGGGATTGCCGTCGTAGCCCAGTGCGGTGTCGCCTTCGGCGGGGGCGGCGGCACCGACCCAGGGGCCGGACATCGAGAAGTTGCTGGGCTGGCCCTGCGGCCCGATGCCGCCGACGGTCAGCACCAGCGGCGAGTACCAGGCCGGCGAGACGATGGTCTGCACCTGCTTCCAGCCCCGCGGGTCCGACGGCACACTGACGTCCGGCGGCGGGTTCTGGTTGCAGTCCTGGCCGGTGTTGCCGGCGGCCACGATGACCACGGCGTTCTTGACGTTCACCGCGTAGGCGATGGCGGAACCGACGCCGGTCTCGTTGATGGCCCGGGTCACCTTGTAGCAGGCGGCCTCGGAAATGTTGATGACCTGTGCACCCAGGTTCGCCGCGTGCACGATGGCGCGAGCGAGGCTGCGCAGCGACCCGGCGGTCTGGGTGGTGTTCGGATCGTTGGGATCGCTGCGGGAGTCTTTCGGCTGAAATGCCTCCGAGGTCTGGCGCAGCGATAGGATGCGGGCTTCGGGCGCGACGCCGATGAACGCGTCCGTCGGTGCCGGACGGCCGGCGATGATCGACGCGGTCAGGGTGCCGTGGGCATCGCAGTCCGACAGGCCGTTGCCGCCCTTGTCGACGAAGTCGCCGCCGGGCTCGGCGGGGACCCGCGGCGAGGCGTTCACGCCGGTGTCGATGACGGCGACGGTGACGCCTGCTCCCGTCGCAAACTTCTGTGCCTCGGCGAGGTGCAGATAGTCGGCCGCCCACGGCTTGTCGGCGAAGTTGGTGTTCGGCAGCACGGTCGGTGCGGAGCAGATCTTGCGCTGCTCCATCGGCTGATCGGGGCCGGTGTCGTCGGGCGGGACGGCGCCGGGGTCGATGGCCGGCGGTTCGATGGCGAGTGCGGGCGGGGCGCTGGCGACAGCCAGCAGCAACGCAGCAGCTACGGCGGCTAGACGACGCACGAGCAACCGCCCCCACCATGGGGACGACCGCTCGTGATGTTCCGAGTCCCCCGTGACATTTTTCCCGCTACGACACCGCCGCGAACCGCGATGCCCTCCCCATACGCATGTAGCACGAATTCATACTAGTGGTGCGTAGTGGGGGCTCTGTGCGCTTTCTGTGGCTGCTGGGAGTGACCCCGGGCCGCGTCCGTCAGGCGTCGAGGTCCTGTGCCACCAGGTCAGCGACGGTGGCCAGGGCGGTTTCGTCGTCGGAGGCCACCGTCACCTGCGCTCCGTTGCCTGCCCCGAGCGTCATGATCATCAGCGCCGAGCCGGCGTCCACGGGTTCCCCGCCGTCGACCGCGAGGGTGACCTGGGCACCGGAATTGATGACGGCCTCGGAGATGACGGCCGCCGGACGGGCGTGCAGGCCGATGGCGGATCCGACGGTGACGGTCTTGCTGGGCATTGCTTCTCCTTGTGATTGTTGGGTTTGTTGCTTGATCGGGACGTTCTAGCTGTTGGCCGGCTGCAGAGCCGCGGTGGTGTCGACCGGCGGAAGCGACCGGCCCGCGCTCTTGGCGGCGATCACCGCGAGCGCACTGCAGACAGCGCCGACGACGACGGCCACCACGAACCAGATGAGGTTGCCGATGGCGAAGAAGACGAAGATGCCGCCGTGGGGCGCCTTGGAGGTCACGTCGAAGGTCATGACCAGGGCGCCGGTCACCGCGCCGCCGAACATCATCGACGGGATGACCCGCAGCGGATCGGCGGCGGCGAATGGGATGGCGCCTTCGCTGATGAAGCACGCGCCGAGAAGCCATGCGGCCCGGCCGTTTTCGCGTTCGGGCTCGGTGAACAACCGGGGCCGGACGGCCGAGGCCAACGCCATGGCCAGCGGCGGCACCATTCCGGCGGCCATGACGGCGGCCATGATCCGCAGCGATGCGACGTCGGTGATGTTCAGCCCGGCGGCGGCGAAGGAGTAGGCGGCCTTGTTGACCGGTCCGCCCAGGTCGAAGCACATCATCAGGCCGAGGATGACGCCCAGCAGGATCAGTGAACTGCCGGACATGCTGCCGAGCCAGTGGGTCAGCCCGGAGGTGACGGCGGCCAGCGGACGGCCCAGCAGGAGGAACATCGAAAGGCCGACGATCAGTGAGGCGCCGAGCGGGATCACCACCACCGGCATCAGGCCGCGGAACCACTGGGGCACCTTGAACGAGCTGATCCACAGGGCGGCGAACCCGGCGATGAGACCGCCGACGATACCGCCGATGAATCCGCCGCCCACCGTGACGGCCACCGCGCCCGCGGTGAAACCCGGTGCGATGCCGGGACGGTCGGCGATGGCGAAGGAGATGTACCCGGCGAGCGCGGGAACCAGGAAGCCGAAGGCCAGTCCACCCAAGGTGAAGAGCACGGCGCCGAGGTACTGCATCAGCCCGCCCGCCGGCAGGTTGGTCAGCGAGTTGGTGGTCGCGATGATGTGTGCGAGCGAATCCGATTGCCCGGCAGGCTTGTTGGCGATCTCATATCCCGCGAACAGGAAGCCGAGCGCGATCAGCAGACCGCCGGCCGCCACGAACGGGATCATGTAGCTGACGCCCGTCAGCAGGATCTGGCGCAGCCGGGTGCCCCAGCCCAGCCCGCCGCGAGTATCGGTGGTGGCGGCCCCGGCGGTCTCGCCCTGGACTCGGGGGGCCTGCGGATCCTTCGCCGCGGCAACGGCTTCGGCAATCATGGTGTCGGGTTCGTTGATGGCCCGCTTCACACCGGAGGCGACGACGGGCTTGCCGGCGAAGCGCTGCTTGTCCTTGACCCCGACATCGGTGGCGAAGATGACGGCGTCGGCCGCGGCGATGGTTTCGGGGGACAGTGGGGTGGACCCGGACGAGCCCTGGGTTTCGACGCTGAAGTGCACCCCGGCGCGGTCGGCGGCCAGTTTCAGGGCATCGGCGGCCATGTAGGTGTGGGCGATTCCGGTGGGACAGGCCGTGATCGCGATGATCGAGGCCGTGGGCGCCGGTTCGGCAGCAGGTGCGGCGGGGGTCGGCGCCGGGGGTGTGACCGCGGCTGCCGGTGCTGGGGCGACCACGCCTTCGACGAGTTCGACCACCTCATCGGCGGTGCCCGCGCCCCGCAGCTGTTCGACGAAGTCCTTGCGGACCAGGGCCCGGGCCAGGCTGGACAGCAGCTTCATGTGCTCGGCGCCACCGGAGTCCGGGGCGGCGATGAGGAAGGCGAGGTCGGCGGGGCCGTCAGGCGCGCCGAACGGGACCGCGGGCGCCAGCCGGGCGAAACCGATCGTCGGTTCGTCGACATGGGGCGATCGGCAGTGCGGGATGGCGATGCCGCCGGGAAGCCCGGTGGCGGACTGGGCTTCGCGCGCCAGGGCGGCTTCGACGAGTCCGTCTCCGTTGGTGGCGCGGCCTGTTTCGGCCATCCGGGCGGCCAGCAGTTCGATCACATTCTGCTTGTCGGGGCCGGCGTCGACATCGAGTGCGACGAGGTCCGAGGTGATGATCGGCATGGGTGTTCCTTTTGAATAGAACGGATCAGAGGTGGGCGGAGGCGGACGTGACAGCGTGGACCTGAACGGCTTTCACGTCGATCTGGTCCGGGCCGGGCAGTGCGGAACCCGGCAGGGCGGCAGCGGCGCTGCCGTATGCGACGGCGGTCTGCAGCCGCTGCGCGGGTGCGGCACCGGCGATGGTGGCGGCGAGATAGCCCGCGAGCGACGCGTCGCCCGCTCCGACGGTGCTGCGCGGCACGATCGACGGTGCCGTGGCGGCCCAGGTGCCGTCGCGGTCGACCAGGACGGCGCCCGCGCCGCCGAGCGTGACGAGCACGGTGCCGGCCCCGCGGTCGACGAGCTGCCGCGCGGCGGACACGACCGGCATCGGATCACCCTGCGCGGCAGCGTCTTCCAGCTCCGATGCGGAGCACCCGGTCAGCCAGGCCAGTTCTTCGGAGTTCGGTTTGATGAGGTCGGGCGCCGCGGATTCGAAGGCTTCTGCCAGGGCGGTGAGCGGACGTTCGGAGGTGTCCACCGCCACGCCGCACGGCAGTGCCGCCAGCCGGGCCGCGATGCCGGCGTACCAGTCGTCGGGCACCCCGGGGGGCAGCGATCCGGACAGCACGACCCAGGTGGCACCCACTGCGTGGTCGCAGACGGCGGCGGTCAGGGTCGCCAGGGCAGCGGCATCCAGGTGGGCCCCCGGCTCGTTGAGTTTGGTTGTGGTGCCGTCTTTTTCGGTGATTGTGAGGTTGCTGCGCACGGGGCCCGGGATGGCGATGTTGTGAAACGGCACGCCGCGCGTCGTCAGCCCCGTCAGGATCGGATCGTGGTCGGCTGCCGGCAGCAGCGCGAGGGTGTCGACGCCGTTCTGGGTCAGTGCGCGAGATACGTTGACCCCCTTACCTCCTGGCTCGGTGGAGACGGGGGTGAGGCGGTGTACCGCTCCCCTGGTCAGCGGCTCGTCGAGCGTGACGGTGCGGTCGAGGCTCGGGTTCAGGGTGACGGTGACGATCATGATTCACTCTCCGCGCAGATGACGTCGACGCCGGCGTCGATGAGCTCTTGGCGCTCGTGGGGGCGGATATCGGTGTCGGTGACGACGGTGCGAACCGCCGACAGCGGCGCGAAACTGACGAGGTCTTCCCTGCCGAACTTGCTCGAATCCGCTGTCACGACAACGTGGTTGGCGCAGTGGACCATAGCGCGCTTGATGGCGGCCTCGTCGCTGTCCGGGGTGGAGAAGCCGTGTCGGACGCTGATGCCGTTGGTGCCGAGGAAGGCGACGTCGACGCGCAGCGAGTCGAGTGTCCGCAGGGCTTGCTCCCCCACCACGGCCTGGGTGAGGCTGCGGACGCGGCCGCCCAGTAATTGCAGGGACACCGTCGGGTTGGATGTCAGCTTTGCGGCGGCGGGAATGGAGTTGGTGATGACGACGAGGTCGCGGTCGGTGGGGATGAGCTCGGCGATGCGCGCGGTGGTGGTGCCGGCGTCGATCAGCACCGTCCCGCCGGTGGCGGGCAGGAAGGCGACGGCTGCGGCCGCGATGGCGGCCTTCTGCTGGGTCTGGGTGGAATCGCGCTGGACGACGCCCTGCTCGACCAGGTGCAGGGTGCGGGCGGGCACCGCTCCCCCGTGCACGCGCCGGATGACGCCGGCCTTGTCGAGGACGTCGAGATCGCGGCGGACGGTTTCGGTGGTGACGTCGTAGGCCTCGGCCAGGTCGTTGACCGAGGCGCGACCGTCGGCGAGGACTCGCGCGGCGATGGCTTGCTGCCGTTCTTCCGCGTACATGACCCTCCAATTGTGTGGGAATCCATCCGGTTCGATCTTTGTATTGTTTGTTTTACGCTTGGATGTGTTGACTTGTCAACGGTTCGGAGTAATCTACATCACATGAGCCAGACATTTGTGAGCCCGTCGCCAAGGGTCGTCGACGTGGAAACCAGCAGTGCACCTGTAGTCCTGCGCGGCGTGCCCGCCGTCGGCGGAGTGCGGTACGCGCCGGTGTTGTGGCCGGGTCCCCGGCCTGCGCCGGAGGCCGATGACAATGCCGCAGAGCTGGAAGAGCCGGAACGGGCGGGGGAGCGGGAGCGCTTCGCCGCGGCATCGTCGGCGGTCGCAGACCGGCTCCGCAACCGCGCAGCGCGCGCCACCGGCGCGGCGGCCGAAGTCTTGGCCACGACGGCGACGCTCGCGCAGGACCGGGCTTGGGCGGCGGCGACGGAGAAGCGCATCGCCGACGGCATGTCCGCCGTCCGCGCCGTCGTCGCGACGGCGGATCAGTTCGTCGAGATGTTCACCCGCATGGGTGGATTGATGGCCGAACGGGTCGCCGACCTGAGGGATATCCGGGATCGGGTGATCGCGGATCTGCGTGGCCTTCCCGAGCCGGGGGTGCCGGTGCCGGATGTGCCGTCGGTGCTGTGTGCCGAGGATCTGGCGCCTGCGGATACCGCCGGCCTGGACCCCAACCTGGTGGTCGCGTTGGTGACCAGCCTGGGTGGGCCGACCAGTCACACCGCGATCATCGCCCGTCAGCTCGGCATCCCGTGCGTCGTGGCCGTTTCCGGGCTGGAGAAGGTGCAGCCGGGAACGATGGTGCTGGTGGACGGCACCAACGGCACCGTGGAGATCGAGCCCGACGCGACCCTGGCCGCCGCGGCCGTGGCCCAGGCGCGCCGCGAGGCCGACCTCGCCGACAGCTGGCGTGGCCCGGGCGTCACTGCTGACGGCCATCGGGTCGCGGTGCTCGCCAACGTGCAGGACGGTGCCGCGGCGCACGCCGCGGCGGAGACGCCTGCGGAGGGCATCGGTCTGTTCCGCACCGAATTGTGCTTCCTGAACCGCGATCTCGAACCGACCGTCGACGAGCAGGCGCAGATCTACGGCGACGTGCTGGCCGCATTCCCGGACCGGAAAGTGGTGGTGCGCACCCTCGACGCGGGTTCGGACAAGCCGCTGCGCTTCGCCGGGCACGCCGATGAGGCCAATCCGGCGCTCGGGGTCCGCGGCATCCGCATCGCCCAGGGCAATCCGGAGTTGCTGACCCGCCAACTGCAGGCCATCGCGGCCGCGGCCGACGCCACCGGCCAGCGTCCGTGGGTGATGGCCCCGATGATCGCGACGCCCGCCGAAGCGAAAGCCTTTGCGGCACAGGTGCGGTCGTTCGGCCTGACGCCCGGAGTGATGATCGAGGTGCCCGCCGCGGCGCTGTTGGCGGATCGGATTCTGCGGCACGTCGACTTTCTGTCGATCGGCACCAACGATCTGACGCAGTACACGATGGCGGCGGACCGGATGTCGGCCGACCTGGCCACGCTCAGCGACCCGTGGCAGCCGGCGGTGCTGGCGTTGGTGGGTACGGCCGCCAAGGCGGGTGCCGAGCAGGGCAAGCCGGTCGGGGTGTGCGGGGAGGCCGCGGCCGATCCGGCGCTGGCGTGTGTGCTTGTCGGATTGGGCGTGACGTCCCTGTCGACGGCGGCTGCCGCGGTGCGTGCGGTCGGCGCCGCGCTCGCCGGGGTGACGCTCGAGCAGTGCCGGGCGGCCGCGGAAGCGGCGCTGGCGGCCGAGTCGTCGGCGGACGCCCGCAGCGCGGCGCTCGCTGCGTTGGCAACACGCTGAGCAGCGGTTATCGGATGCGCACAGCACCCGGAATTAATCGGACTGCAGTCCGGTTATAGGTGACATGCCTGCTATCACCGCTGACACGATCAGCTTGCCGCGTATTGCTTCCGCTGCGCCGAGTGACACAGAACGCCCGGTGCGGTCCATCACCACCGGCCCTCGTGGCTATGAGGGCGAGGGCTTCCCGGTGGTCCGAGCCTTCGCCGGGGTCAGCCCGGCGGACCTCGACCCGTTCGTTCACCTGGACCAGATGGGTGAGGTCGAGTACGAACCCGGTGAACCGAGGGGCACCGACTGGCACCCGCACCGCGGGTTCGAGACGGTGACCTACATGATCGACGGCCGCTTCGCGCACCAGGATTCCCATGGTGGCGGCGGTCTGATCACCGACGGTGCCACGCAGTGGATGACCGCCGGGTCGGGCATCCTGCACATCGAGACGCCGCCGGCCGAACTGGTCGAGAGCGGCGGACTGTTCCACGGCCTGCAGCTGTGGGTGAACCTGCCCAAGAAGGACAAGTTCGCCGCCCCCAGGTACCAGGCCATCGAGGGCACCGACGTCACCCTGTTGTCGTCGGACGACGGTGGCGCGCTCGTGCGCGTCATCGCCGGCGAGATGGACATACGCGGAGATGCGATGTCGCCGCCGGAGCGGCTCCGGGGCCCCGGCGGCACGCACACGCCGATCACCATGGCGCACGCGACAATTGCGCCCGGAGCGCGCCTCGACCTGCCGTGGAACCGCAACTTCAACGCGCTCGTCTACATCCTGTCCGGACGTGGCAGCGTGGGACCCGTCGGCCATCCCATCCACCAGGGTCAGCTGGCGGTGCTGGGGCCGGGCGACCGGATCACCGTCGCCGCCGACGAGGGCCAGGACTCCAACCGGCCCGCGCTCGAGGTGCTGTTGCTCGGCGGTCAGCCGATCCGGGAACCGGTCTTCCACTACGGCCCGTTCGTGATGAACTCCAAGTCGGAGCTCATCGAGGCGTTCGAGGACTTCCAGTCCGGCAAGTTCGGCACCATTCCGCCGAACGCGTTGAAGCCGCACCGCCCCGGGCACTGATCAGGCGGGCGCGGACTCCGGATAGAGGAGTTCGAGCTCGCCGAGGCTGGCGGCGACGGTCACCAGAGGCAGCGCGGCCTCGACCGACAAGTTTCCGCCGCCGGTCTCGGCGCGCAGGGCGAGCACGAAATCGTCGCTGATGGGTGTGCGCGCTGCGGCGTCGGCGTCTTCGGTGCCCATGATCCGGGCGCAGATCGACGCGGTGTGCGCTTCGAGGACCTCGCGGGCGGCGCGATACGGGGCCAGGGGCGGTGGCACGACGTCAGCGATGAGGTCGGCCGCCGCCCGCAACCGGACCGTCTGATTGGCCGCCCGGACCACCGGCGCCCGCAGCTCGGTCGCCCCGCTGCTCTCCGAAAGGAAGTGGCGCACCGCATCATCCACGGTCCGGGAGGCCGTCAGCGCGTCGAAGCTCAGGGCGTGCACCCGGTCCGTGGCGGCCTCGGAGGCGCCGCGGGTCACTCGCCGCACGGCCGCGGTCAGATACCGGGTACCGGCGACGCGCGCCGCTTCCAGCGTGCGCTGGACGACCGCCGCCGACCCGCGCGGCCACAGCAGCAGCGACACCACGATGCCCACCGCGGCACCCACCAACACGTTCTCGAGCCGGATCAGCCCGACGCGCCAGCCGGCCGGGCTGATCAGGTTGTAGATGGTGAGCACCAGCATGGTGAACATCGCCTGGCCCGCCACGAACGAGAACACATCGGGCACATAGGCCGAACCGAACGCCACGATGGGCAGGACGAACCACAGCAGGACGGGGTTCGCGCCGATCAGGTGGATCACCACGGTGCCCAGGAGGAATCCGATCGCAGTGCCGCCAACGGCGCGCAACACGCGGGTCCCGGTGGTCAGCGCGCTGCTGCGCAGTACCGACAGCGATGCCATGGCGATCCAGAAACCGTGCTGCAGGGGAAACAGATGGACGACGGCCACCGCAACGGCCAGACCGATGCCGGTACGAAGGCTGTTCTGAACCACCACCGCTCGCGTCGCGACGAACCCCGACGGGATGGCTGACACGGCCTGGGATTCGGACAGCACGCGGTCGAGGTTCCCGGCCGCCGGCAGTCGCCGACCCAGGACGCGGGCCCACACCGGCCGGGCGTCGGCGTCGGCCGCCAGTCCGATGACGCGTCCGGTCGCCCCGATACAGGCCGAGAACGTACGCAGCCGCAACAGCTTTCGGCCCGTCGCGACGGCCAGCAGGTCGTCCGGTTCGGCGCGGATCAGCTCGATGTCCTCGCGGTAGCGCCCGCGCGTGGCGGCCCGATGCGCGGTCAGGGCGTCGGCCAGGTCGGCGCGGTAGCGATCGCGGCCTGCGGCGCGCGGCGTGCTCAGCACCCGGGCGCAGTCGTTCAGTACCCGGATGGCCGGCTCACGCGTCTCGGCGAGCAGGGAGCCGGTGGCGTCGGTGGCCCGGTCGCACAGCCAGCGCAGGTCGTCGACGACCCGCACCAGGGCGCGGCTGCCGGCGGTCAGACCGACCGGGCGGAAGTCGGCGCCGAGGAAGTTGTCGCCCAGCACCTCCATCGCATCGAAGAGCTCCTGCGCCGTCGCGGACCCCTCGAGCCGGGCGGCCAGCAGGCGGCACACCTGCGCGGCGTGCTTGCGCAGGTCGTCGTGATGCGTGGGCGGCAACAGGAACAGCGCGGCCGGGACGGCAATGGCCCAGGCCACGGCCCAGCCGAGCAGTCGATCGGGGACGGGTCCCGCCGGCGTGCACACCGGCAGCACGAACGTCATCAAGGTGGAGCGCTGCCCGGCGGCGATGATCTCGCTGAGGACACCCGAGAACGTCACGAGCAGCCCAATGGCGAACATCGCCGGCACCGCCAGCCACGGATGGGGGGACAGCAGCGTGCCCAGCGTGATCAGGACCGCGCCGTTGAAGCCGAGCCCGGCGTAGGCCAGCGCCCGCGCCGGCCGGTTGCCGGGGAAATCCACCACCACCAGCAGCGCGACGGCGCCGAAGATCGCGAACATGGTCGTCTGCGACCGGCTGCCGACGGCGGTACCGACGGCCAGTCCGACGATCGCGACGACCGGGAGCACCACACCTGCGCGGGTCGCGCGCCGGAGGGCGTCGTACTCGGGGTCCTTGTCGCGCAACCGGCTGACGAGCTGCTGCCGGCGCAACGCCGGCGACTCTCGCGACACCACGCCCGCCATGGCGCCCAACATTAATTTGGCTGACGTCGACATGCGCCGGCAACAACACGCCTGTGGCCGCGGTGTTTCGCAGGCGCCGGCACACCGGCGGTCGTTCCTGGCCGGGCTACCGATCGGCGCCGGCCCGCAGCCGGGAACCGCACGCCGTGCAGCTTTCGGTTGTTGACAGATCTGCAAGTTTGCTGGGAGAAGCAATTTCGACGGCTGTCCCGCGCATACGAGCAGGGTCGGGCCGAGATCTATGGCACAATTTGACGATGCCGTACATCGCCACCCGTGGCCCGGGTCGCCCTCCCGCGGCGAAGGCGGCCGAAACTCGTGAGCGCATCCTGCGCGCCGCACGCGAGGTTTTCAGTGAACTTGGTTATGACGCAGCAACATTCCAAGCCATTGCGATCCGTGCAGATCTGACGCGCCCAGCGATCAACCACTACTTCGCGAACAAGCGTGTGCTCTACGGCGAGGTCCTCGATCAGACCAACGCCATGGTCGTCGCTGCGGGCCGTCGCCGGGCCGAGGAAGAGACCACCTTCATCCGGCGCCTGTCGTCGTTTTTCGTCGCCGCCATCCAGGCAGACTCCGAGGACCGATCCGCTGCGGCGTTCCTGGTGACCTCGATCCTCGAGGCGCAGCGACATCCCGAATTGCGCCAGGAGGAGCACGACGCGCTCGTGGCCTCCCGCGACTTCGTGACCTGGGCCGTCACCGACGCCATCGAACGCGGCGAACTGGCCGTCGACACCGAGGTGTCCACGGTGGTGGAGATGCTCATCGCGGTGATGTGGGGCATGGGGTTCTACGCCGGCTATGTCGGCAGCCACCAGGAGCTGACCGCCGTCATCGAGCGGCTCGAACTATTGCTGGCCAACAAGCTGTGGCAGGTCACCGAATAGACCGGCACCAGCTGGTACACCTGGTACATGGGCAGCGAGCGCTCCGACGACGACACCTGGGATATCGCGAGCAGTGTGGGTGCGACGGCGGTGATGGTGGCCGCCGCGCGGGCCGGGGAAACCGAGCGCGATGACGCGCTGATCCGCGATCCGTTCGCGAAGATCCTGGTGGCCGGCGCGGGTACCGGCGTGTGGGAGACGATCCTCGACGCCGATTTCAACAACCGAATGGCCGGTGCCGATCCCGAGGTGGCCGCGGTCCTCGAGCACATGGGCAACTACCAGGCGGTGCGCACGCACTTCTTCGATGCCTACTTCGCCGACGCCGCCGCGGCCGGTATCCGTCAGGTGGTGATCCTGGCGTCCGGGCTGGATTCGCGGGCCTACCGATTGGACTGGCCGGCCGGCACGACGGTGTTCGAGATCGATCAGCCGAAGGTGCTCGAGTACAAGGACGAGACCCTGAAGGCGCATGGCGCGACGCCGGCGGCGACGCTGCATCAGCTGCCGATCGACTTGCGTAATGACTGGCCGGAAGCATTGCGGGAAGCCGGGTTCGACGATTCGGCGCCGACTGCCTGGCTGGCGGAAGGACTGCTGATGTACCTGCCGGCCGACGCGCAGGACCGCCTCTTCGAGAACATCACCGCGCTGAGCGCGCCGGGTAGCCGCATCTCGGTCGAGACGGTCGGCGAGCACGCCGCCGAACGACGCCAACGGATGCGGGACCGGTTCGACAAGCTCGCCGGCCAGTTCGGCATGGGGCAGGTCATGAACGTGCAGGATTTGATGTACGAGGATCCCGATCGCGCCGACGTGGCCGAGTGGCTGGACGCGCACGGCTGGTCGTCGACGTCGGTCACCTCGCAGGAGGAGATGCGCCGGCTGAATCGTTGGGTGCAGGTCGATACCGCCGATGACAAGGCGTTTTCCACCTTCGTGACGGCGCGCAAGGGCTGATCGCGGCCGGTTGACTCTTCAAACCAACCGGCTGGTTGGTTAGGATTCCGGTGTTGCCTGGCTCACGTAAGGACGTTCGTCATGACCACCGAATCTGTCGCACCCGTCGCGACCACCGACATCCCGGCTGTCGTGGCCGGTCTTCGAAAGACTTACGCGACCGGGCGCACCCGCGACCTGCAGTGGCGCAAGCGCCAGCTACTTGCGCTGGCCCGGGCGATGGAAGAGAACGAAACGGCCATCGCCAAGGCGCTGGAGGCCGATCTCGGCCGCAAGCCCTTCGAGGCCTGGCTCGCGGACAGCGTCGGCACCATCGCCGAGGCCAAGGACGCCGCCAAGAACTTGCACAAGTGGGCGAAACGTCGCTACCGCCTGCTGGAGCGCTCGCAGCTGCCCGGCCGCGGCTGGGTCGAGTACGAGCCCTACGGCACCGTGCTGATCATCGGCGCCTGGAACTTCCCGTTCTACCTCACGCTGGGCCCGCTGGTCGGTGCCATCGCCGCGGGAAACACGGTGGTGCTCAAGCCATCTGAGTTCGCCCCGGCCTCGTCGCGGCTGATGGTGGAACTGGTCGAGAAGTACCTGGACACCTCGGCGATCGCCGTGGTCGAGGGCGACGGCATGGTCAGCCAGGAGCTGATCGCGCAGGGCCTGGACCGCATCATGTTCACCGGTGGCACCGAGATCGGCAAGAAGATCATGGCCGCCGCAGCCGAGCACCTGACGCCGGTGACGCTGGAGCTCGGTGGCAAGAGCCCCGTGATCGTCGCGGCCGACGCCGACATCGACGTCGCCGCCAAGCGCATCGCCTTCGCCAAGGTGATCAACTCGGGCCAGATCTGCGTCGCGCCGGATTACGTGGTGGCGGAGAAGCCCATCCGTGACGAGTTGGTCGCCAAGATCCGGGACGCCGTCGTGGCATTCACCGCCGACGACGCCGACGGTCTGCCGATCGTCACCGAGCGGCAGTTCAACCGGCTCAGCAACTACCTCGGCACCGGGGGCGAGGTCGTCACCGGTGGCGGTACGAACCCGGCCCGGCTCACCATGCAGCCGACCGTCGTGGTCGACCCGCCGCTCGACGCACCGGTCATGACCGAGGAGATCTTCGGGCCCATCCTGCCGGTGATCACCGTCGACTCGCTCGATGACGCCATCGCGTTCGTCAACGCCCGGCCCAAGCCCCTGGCGGCGTACCTGTTCACCAAGGCCAAGGCCGTCCGCGAGCGGTTCATCCGTGAGGTCCCGGCCGGCGGCATGCTGGTCAACCATCTGATCTTCCAGGTTTCGACGGCGCGCCTGCCGTTCGGCGGCGTCGGACCGTCCGGCATGGGCGCCTACCACGGTCGCTACGGCTTCCTGGAGTTCAGCCACGCGAAGTCGGTGATGACCAAGCCGACGCGGCCCGACCTGGGCAAGCTCATCTACCCGCCGTACACCGACAAGGCGTGGAAGATCGCGCGCAAGTTCTTCTAGAGATTGCAGACCCGGCGGCACGGCGGTCAGCCGGTCGCCGTATACACAAGGGGTGGCCCCACCCGAAAATAGATGGGGCGGGCTGTCCAATTTCTGTTCCATGAGAGGAAACCCATGCCCGGAGTGCAGGATCGCGTCATTGCCGTCACCGGAGCCGGAGGCGGCCTGGGTCGTGAATACGCGCTGACGCTGGCCCGCGAAGGTGCTTGTGTCGTGGTCAACGACCTCGGCGGCGCCCGCGACGGCACCGGCGCCGGCCACAACATGGCCGACCAGGTCGTCGAGGAGATCAAGGCCGCCGGCGGCCGCGCCGTTGCCAACTACGACTCGGTGGCCGAGGCCGAGGGCGCCGAGAACATCGTCAAGACCGCGATCGAGGCGTTCGGCAAGATCGACGGTGTGGTGTCCAACGCGGGCATCCTGCGTGACGGCACCTTCCACAAGATGACCGCCGAGCAGTGGGACATCGTGCTCAAGGTGCACCTGTACGGCGGCTACAACGTCATCCGTGCCGCCTGGCCGCACTTCCGCGAGAACGCCTACGGCCGCGTCGTGGTCGCCACCTCGACCAGTGGTCTGTTTGGCAACTTCGGCCAGGCCAACTACAGCGCCGCGAAGCTGGGTCTGGTCGGCCTGATCAACACGCTGGCCCAGGAAGGCGCCAAGTACAACATCAAGCTCAACGCCGTCGCGCCGATCGCCGCGACCCGCATGACCGAGGACATCGTGCCGCCGGAGGTCTTCGCGAAGCTGTCGCCGGAGTACGTGGCGCCGGTCGTGGCGCAGCTGTGCAGCGAAGAGCTGCCCGAGACCGGCTCGATCTTCATCGTCGGCGGCGGCAAGGTGCAGCGCACCGCGCTGTTCCAGAACGACGGTGTCACTTTCGACCACGTGCCCAGCGTTGACGAGGTGGCCGCCAAGTGGGGCGAGATCACCGACCTGTCGGCCGCCAAGGCCGCTTCGTTCGCGCTCGGCTGATAGGTGAAAGCGCTTGTCGCACAGTCGCTGACGGGTCCATCGGGCTTGGCCTACACCGATATCGATGACGCCGCGGATCCCTCGGGCAATGCGGTCGTCATCGATGTCGGTGCGGCCGGCGTCTGCTTTCCCGACCTGCTGCTGATCCGCGGCGAGTACCAGCTCAAGCTGCCGCCCGGGTTCACCCCGGGTATGGAGGTGGCGGGTACCGTCCGGTCGGCGCCCGAGAGCTCCGGTTTCGTTGCCGGTCAGCGGGTCTCGGCGTTCACCATGATGGGCGGCTACGCCGAACGTGCGCTGGCGCTGCCGGATTCGGTGATCCCGACACCCGATGGCCTGGACGACGCCGCAGCGGTCTGCCTGCTGGGCAACTACTACACCATGTACTTCGCGCTGGCCCGCCGCGGCCGGCTGCTGGCGGGGGAGACGGTGCTGGTGCTGGGCTCGGGGGGCGGTGTCGGGGTCGCGGCCATCCAGGTCGCAAAGGCCATGGGCGCCAAGGTGGTTGCCATGGTGCACCGTGTCGAGGCGTTGGACTTCGTCGCCTCCGTCGGCGCCGACGTGGTGCTGCCGCTGACCGACGGCTGGCGCGATGCCGCGCTGGCGGCGACCGACGGTCGGGGAGTGGACCTGGTGGTCGACCCGGTCGGCGGCGACGCGTTCGACGACGCGATCCGGGTGCTGGCCCCCGAGGGCCGGCTGCTGGTGCTGGGTTTCGCTGCGGGCCAAGGCATCCCGTCGGTGAAGGTGAACCGTCTGCTGCTGCGCAACGTCAGCGTGGTGGGTGTCGGGTACGGCGAGTTCATCCGCCAGGTACCCGGTGCGGCCGCCGAGGTCGGGGCCGGCCTGGCGAAGCTGGTGCAAGCCGGCTTGCGACCACCGGAGCCAATGCGCTTCGCGTTGTCCGACGGTGCCGCCGCGCTACAGGCGTTGGCGGACGGGAAGATTCACGGCAAGGCTGTGCTGGAGCCGTAATTGAACACCGTGGGAACAGTGCTGGTGGCGCTCGTCATCGCGATCGGCCTCGTCGGCATCGTGGTACCGGTACTGCCCGGTGGCTTGCTCGTTTTCCTGGCGATCGCGGTGTGGGCAGTGGCCGTCCACACCGCGACGTCGTGGGTCGTGCTCGGCGTCGCGGCGGCACTGTTCCTGGCGGGCGAGGTCATCAAATATCTCTGGCCGATGCGCCGGATGCGCCGGATGCGCCGGGCCGACGTGTCGACCCGCAGCCTCGTCGTCGGTGGAATCCTTGGCGTCATCGGGTTTTTCGTGATCCCGGTGCTGGGCCTGGCCCTGGGCTTTGTGCTGGGCGTCTACCTGTCCGAGTACTCGGCGTTGCGGGACACGAGCCGGGCCTGGACATCGACCAAACACGCCATCAAGGGCGTCGCCCTGGCAATGGGGGTGGAGTTGACGGCCGCCCTGCTGGCGACCGTCGCATGGGTGGCGGGGCTGGTGGTCGGGAGTTGACCGCGGCGAAACGGACTCTCGACGCATCGTCCGGTGAACTGCTTCTGCACACCGGCGTCACCGGTAGCGCAGCCCGGATGGGACACCGGTTGACCATCGTGATGCGATCGTGGCGGGCGACCGTCGACCTCGACGGAGACGAACCCATCGCCGTCGAGGTGACCGTCGACCTGGACTCGCTGGACGTGCTGGCGGGTGAGGGCGGCATGACACCGTTGTCCGGCGCAGAAAAGACACTGGTCCGAAACAATGCGCTGAAGTCATTGCAGGCCAAGCGGTTTCCGCAGGCGATATTCCGTTCCTCGTCGATCGAATGGGGCGAAGACTCGTGGCGGCTTGCCGGGACGCTGGACCTCAGCGGTCAGAGCCGTGAGCAGACCGTCGTCGTCCACGTGGTGGGGGACGACGCCGACCTGCGGATCACCGGTGAGGCGCTGGTACGCCATAGCGACCATCGGATCAAGCAGTTCTCGATGCTGATGGGCGCGATGAAGGTGGCCGATGAAGTTCGGGTGACGCTCACGGCCAACGCGCAGCGCGCGGACGGGCCCTAGTCCCGAAGCGCGGTCCGCAGTCGCGTCACCTGCTCGTCGGTGACACCAATGGCGGCAAGGTAATTCGGCAGCGAGCCGTACTCGGCGCCGACGACCTCCAAGGCCGCGTCCAGGTACTCCTCGCGGACGCCGAGCACCTCCTCGGTGAGCCGGGCCTCGGCGAACGTCACGACCTCGGCCGTCTCGCCGGCCCGGGTCCGGATGGTCTCGAGGATGCCCTCGCGCAACTGCGGCACGGCGTCGTTGCTCCGCAGGAAATCGGTGAGGATCGCGTCGCGATCGATGCCGACGGCACCCAACACCGTCGCCACCGTGAAGCCGGTGCGGTCCTTGCCTGCGAAGCAGTGTGCGATCACCGGCCGCGCGTCGGCGAGCATCGAAATCACCTGGCGTATCGCAAGATGCGCACCGGGCAGCGTGGGGAAGCGGCGGTACTCCTCGACCATGAAGCGGCCGGCGGCGACTGCGACGTCCTCGTCGTCGGGCTTCGCGGTCATCATCTTCTCGAAGGCGTTCTCGTGCGGCGCCTCGGCGGTGTCGGTCCCAGCCGCGGCCAGCTCGTGGAACGGCAGCAGGTGGATCGCGACGCCGTCGGGCACCTGGCCGGGACCGCGGCGCTCGACCTCGCGCAACGACCGGAGGTCCGCGACGTCGGTGATGCCATAGTGCTGCAACGCTTTACGGCCGTCTTCGACGAGCCCGCTGAGCTCGCTGGAGCGGAACAGCCGGCCGGGGGCGATGCCCGTCTCCTCGGCGACGTCGCGGAAGTTCCAGGCGCCTGCCAGCTCAAGACCGGTGGACCGCATCACTGCCCCAACGCCGCGGCCGCCAGTGCCGATTTCTCGCGACCGAGTTCGGCCCGCGCGATGGTGCGCATGTGCACCTCGTCGGGCCCGTCGAACAGGCGCATGGCGCGGTGCCAGGCATAGAGCCGGGCCAGCGGTACGTCGTCGCAGATACCGGCGGCGCCGTGCACCTGGATGGCGCGGTCGATCACGTCGCACGCGACCTGCGGGGCCACCGACTTGATCTGCGACACCAGCACATGGGCGGCCTTGTTGCCCTGCTGGTCGATGGTCCAGGCGGCCTTCTCGCACAGCAGCCGGGCCTGGTCGATCTCGTTGCGGGACTTGGCAATCGACTCGCGCACCACGCCCTGCTCGGCCAGCGGCTTGCCGAACGCCACGCGCGTGGACACCCGCTCGATCATCAGGGCCAGCGCGCGCTCGGCGGCACCGAGTGCACGCATGCAGTGATGGATGCGACCCGGCCCCAGCCGCGCCTGCGCGATGGCGAAACCGGAACCCTCTTCGTGCAGCAGGTTCTCGGCCGGCACGCGGACGTTGTCGAAGACGATCTCGCAATGCCCGTGTTGGTCCTGCCACCCGAACACCGGCAGCGAGCGCTGGATGTCCACGCCGGGGGTGTCGGCCGGGACCAGGATCATCGACTGCTGTTGGTGCGAGGCCGCGTCAGGGTTGGTGCGGCCCATGACGATCAGGATCTTGCAGCGCGGGTCCGCGGCCCCGGTGATCCACCACTTGCGGCCGTTGATGACGTAGTCGCCACCGTCGCGCAGCATCGTCGTCTCGATGTTGCGGGCATCGGACGACGCCACCGCGGGCTCGGTCATGGCGAAGGCACTGCGGATTTCACCACCCAGCAGCGGATCGAGCCACTGCTTGCGCTGCTGCTCGTTGGCGAACAGGTGCAGGGTCTCCATGTTGCCGGTGTCGGGGGCGGCGCAGTTGATGGCCTCGGGCGCGATCTCCATGCTCCAGCCGGAAATCTCGGCCAGCGGCGCGTACTCCAGGTTGGTCAGCCCCGACTCCGACGGCAGGAACAGATTCCACAGGCCGCGCTTGCGGGCCTCGATCTTGAGTTCCTCGACCACCGGCGGCACCGTGTGGTCCTTCGGCCCCTTCTCCTCGCGATAGGCGTGGTAGGACGCCTCGGCCGGCAGCACGAGCTCGGTCATGAACTCGGTGAGCCTGTGCTGGTAATCCTGCGCCTTTGCCGACAACGCGAAGTCCATGCCCGCCACGATATGCCACTTGTCTAACGATGTGACGGGCGGTCGACGTCCGGCCCCACGACGACGAATTCCCTCCCCGCGACGACTTCGGGGAGGGAATCCGGGTTCGGGGCGGTCAGCGGCCCTGCAGGGCCGCGACGCGGTAGATGCCGTGGTGCCAGAGCACGCCGGGTAGCGGCATCCCGGCGGGCGGTGCGGTGATCGACGGGGTGGCGACGATGGCCGGCGGGCGGACATCGGGTCCGAGGGTGGTGGCGCCGGCGACGCCGGCCAGGCCGAGTGCCGAGCCACCCAGGATGCCGGCGGCGACGATCGAGAGGCCGAAGGTGCGGGCGGTGATGCTCATGTGAATTCTCCTGTGTCAGTGGGTTTTTGGTGTCTTGCTCCGGTGTGTTCCGGTGATGACTCAAGAGTGCCTGGACGCGGGCTCGGCGGGTATCGGGCGATCGGCCGGTAAGCCGGTGGATTCGGGCGTCCACCGATCGGGGGACACGCGGCCGTCAATTTGCGATCGGAGTTACTTTTCGCTGGTCGCCGTGCGACGCTGACGGCATGACCGACGAACGGGTTCGCGTGGTGGTGGGGGACGACCACCCGATGTTTCGCGACGGCGTCGTCCGCGCGCTGACGGCAAGTGGCGCCATCGAGGTACTGGCCGAGGCCGACGACGGGACGTCGGCGCTGGAGGCGATCCGCGTCCACAAACCTCAGGTCGCGCTGCTGGACTACCGCATGCCCGGCATGGACGGTGCCCAGGTGGCGGCGGCGGTGGTGCGTGACGGTCTGCCCACCCGGGTGCTGCTGCTCTCTGCCCACGACGAGGCAGAGATCGTGTACCGGGCCCTGCAGGACGGCGCAGCCGGCTTCCTGCCGAAAGAGTCGACGCGCAGCGAGCTCGTACACGCGATCCTCGAATGCGCGAAGGGCCGCGACGTCGTCGCACCCAGCCTGGCTGCCGGACTTGCCGGCGAGATCCGTCGTCGGGCCGAGCCGGACGCCCCGGTGCTCAGCCCCCGCGAACGCGAGGTGCTGCAGCTGATCGCCAAGGGCGCGACCATCCCGGCAATGGCCAAGGAACTGTTCCTGGCGCCGTCGACGGTCAAGACCCATGTGCAGCGGCTCTACGAGAAGCTCGGGGTCGGAGACCGCGCGGCGGCCGTGGCCGAGGCGATGCGTCGGAAGCTGCTGGACTGACGTGAGGCCGATGCTCAGCCGGATCGGGGAGTACCTGGCCGCCGAACCGGTGCGGATTTCCGCCGGGCTACGGCTCCCGCTGATCGCGCTGATCGGTGTCCTGGTGTGGATCTGGGAAGTCGACCACTGGCTGCCCGAGTTGTATGCCGTGATCCTGGGCCTGTATGCCGTCGCCGCGGTGATCTGGCTGGTGGCGGTGCTGCGCGGACCCGTGCCGCGCTGGGCGGACTGGGCGTCGACCGGCATCGACCTGGTGGTGATCCTGGCGCTGTGTCTGGTGTCCGGCGGCGCGACCGCGGCGCTGCTGCCCGTCTTCTTCCTGCTGCCGATCTCGGTGGCATTCCAGGACCGTCCGTTGATGACCGCGGCCATCGGCACGTTGACGGCCGCGGGCTATCTGGCGGTATGGATCTTCTACTCCAAGCACGACGACCGCATGGGCCTGCCGAACATGGTCTACACGCACTTCGGGTTCCTCGTGTGGCTGGCGGTGGCCACCACCGTGTTGTGCTTCGTGTTGGTGCGCCGCCAGGAGCGGGTGCAGGCGCTGCAGGAGGTGCGCCGCCAGTTGGTGTCCGAGGCCATGCAGTCCGACGAGCGGCACAGCCAGGAAGTCGCCGAAGGGTTGCACGACGGTCCGTTGCAGACGCTGCTGGCGGCCAGGCTGCAGCTCGACGAGGTCCGGGAGCGGACCCCCGGGCCCGAACTCGACGCGGTCTACGCCGCTTTGGAAGACACGGCGACGGCGCTGCGCTCGACGGTCACCGAGCTGCACCCGCAGGTGCTCGCCCAGCTGGGGCTGACGCCGGCGGTGCGGGAACTGTTGCGGCAGTTCGAGTCTCGCACCCGGCTCGCGGTGCGCGCCGACCTCGAGGAAGTCGGCAAGCCGGATGCGCAGCAGCTGCTGTACCGGGCGGCACGTGAGCTGCTGACCAACATCGGCAAGCATGCGCAGGCCACGACGGTGTCGGTGCGGTTGGGCCGCATCGGCAATCGGGTCGTCCTGACCGTCGCCGACGACGGCATCGGCTTCGACCCGGCGGTGGTGGCTCAATATGTGGCCGACGGGCACATCGGGCTGGGCTCGCTGCTGGCCAGGTTCGATGCGATGGGTGGCTCGATGCTCGTCGACTCCGCGGTCGGCGGCGGCACCCGGGTGACCGTGACGTCACCGCCCGAGCGCGAGTAGTCCCCTGCAAGCGGGGGCAATCCCTACTCGCCAGAAAATAGAGCGCCTGCGACCCGTGGGCGGCGGTAGCGTCGCGCCATGAAACTGCGCATTCTGGGCGGCCTGCTGGTCGCGGCGGTGGTGGCGTTGGTGGTGAACGCCGTGGTGGTGGAGCACACCGGCCGCGCGGCCGAACCGTTCGCCGGCGGCCGCGTGCTGGAACTCGATGGACCCGACCTGAACATCCGCGAGTACGGGCCGCCCGGCGACCGCGCAATCGTTCTGCTGCACGGGTATTCGGCCTCCATCGAGTGGTGGGAGAAGGTCGCCCCGGCGCTGGCCGCGCATCAGCGCGTGATCGCCGTCGACCTCGTCGGCCACGGCGGTTCCGAGGCCCCCACTGATGCGGCGCCGTATCACTCCGATGGTCAGGCCGAGGCGGTGCACCGCGCGCTGGAGGCGCTGGGTGTCCGGCATGCCGAACTGGTGGGGCATTCGATGGGCGGCAAGGTGGCTGCCGAGTTTGCCACCCGCTACCCGGAAATGGTTGAGCGCGTGGCGGTTTCGGACACCCCCGCGGCGGAGGACCTGGTGTCCATGCCGTTGCTCGGCAAGATGCTGTGCTGGCCGCTCATCGGGCCTGCGCTCGATCATTTCCGCGGCGTCGATGCGATCAGTGCGGGCTCGCTGCAGACGGGGTTCGCGGCCGACTATCCCGTCCCGCCGCTGGCTTACCGCTCCCTGAAGCAGCTGACCTACGCGGGCGTGTGCGATTCGAAAGACGCCGGCCGCCCCGTCGCCGAGACGCTGAAAGGGCTGGGCAAGCCCGTGCTGGTGCTGTGGGGTGACAAGGACGTCCTGACCCCGACAGCGCCCAACGTCGCGCGCTACACCGCGGCCGGGCTGCCGCCGCACCTCATCGCCGGCTCAGGCCACAGCCCGATGGTCGAGAAGCCGGACGAATTCCTCGCGGCGGTAGGTGATTTCGTCCGCTGACGGAGTTGGTGGACCGGGATCGACCGCGGGCGCAATCACAATGTCGGGCTGAGAGTGTCGATAACCGTATATACGTGTCAACGACGCTCCCAGGCAGACGTTGTGTTCGGCATGGGCACGAAAAAGCCTCCAATCCCAATGGATTGGAGGCTTCTTCGATGTATTTCTACAGCGCGGCCAGGATGTCGTTGACGCGGTCGCGGGCGTCGCCGAACAGCATCTGGCTGTTGTCGCGGAAGAACAGCGGGTTCTGCACGCCGGCGTAGCCGGAGGCCATGGAGCGCTTGAACACGATGACGTTGTTTGCGTTCCACACCGTGAGCACCGGCATGCCGGCGATCGGGCTGCCCGGGTCTTCGGAGGCGGCGGGGTTGACGGTGTCGTTGGCGCCGATGACGAGCACGACGTCGGTGTCGTCGAAGTCGTCGTTGATCTCGTCCATCTCGAGGACGATGTCGTAGGGCACCTTGGCTTCGGCGAGCAGCACGTTCATGTGGCCGGGCAGGCGGCCGGCGACGGGGTGGATGCCGAAGCGGACGTTGACGCCCTTGTCGCGCAGCTTGCGGGTCAGGTCGGCGACGCCGTACTGGGCCTGGGCGACGGCCATGCCGTAGCCGGGCGTGATGATGACCGAGCTGGCGGAGGCGAGCATCTCGGCGGCACCTTCGGCGGTGATCTCGCGGTGCTCGCCGTAGTCCTTGTCCTCGGCGGGGCCGGCCTCGATACCGAAGCCGCCGGCGATGACGGAGATGAACGACCGGTTCATGGCCTTGCACATGATGTAGGACAGGTAGGCACCGGAGGAGCCGACGAGCGCGCCGGTGATGATCAGCAGGTCGTTGGACAGCAGGAAGCCCGAGGCGGCCGCGGCCCAACCGGAGTAGCTGTTGAGCATCGAGACGACGACGGGCATGTCGCCACCGCCGATGGAGGCGACCAGGTGCCAGCCCAGCAGCAGCGCCAGGACGGTGACGCCGACCAGCAGCCACAGGTTCGGGGCGATGCAGAACCACACGGTCAGCGCGATGAACACCACCAGCGAGCCGACGTTGAGGAAGTTCTTGCCGGGCAGCATCAGGGGCGCGGACTTGATCTTGGCCGACAGCTTCAGGTTGGCCACGATCGAACCGGTGAAGGTCACCGCGCCGATGAACACGCCGATGAAGACCTCGGCGGAGTGGATGCCGAGCATGCCTTCCTTGGCGAGCTCGAGGGCGCCCTGGCTGTTCGGGTCGAACTCGGCGTGCAGGTAGCCGCTCCAGCCGACCAGCACGGCGGCCAGACCCACGAAGCTGTGCAGCAGCGCGATCAGTTCGGGCATGCCGGTCATCTCGACGACCTTGGCGCGCCACAGGCCGATGGCGGCACCGACGGCCATGGCGCCGATCAGCAGCGCCAGGCCCAGGGGCTCGATCTGCTTGTTGATGGCCAGGACGATGGTGGCGACCAGGGCGACGCCCATGCCGGCCATGCCGAAGGCATTACCGGCCTTGGAGGTCTCGTGCTTGGACAGGCCGGCCAGAGCGAGGATGAACAACAGGGCGGCGACGACGTACGCCGCGTTCGCCACGTTGGTGATGGTTTCTGCGTTGAACATGAATCCGTTCCAAAGGTTCTTTAGGTCAGCAGGCTCTAGCTGCGGGAGAACATGGCCAGCATGCGGCGGGTCACCGCGAAGCCACCGAAGACGTTGATGCTGGCGAGCAGAATCGCGACGCCCGCCAGGGCGGTGATCGGGGTGTTGTGGTGCCCGATCTGCAGCAGCGCGCCGACCACGATGATTCCGGAGATCGCGTTGGTCACCGACATCAGCGGGGTGTGCAGCGCGTGGTGCACGTGCCCGATCACGTAGTAGCCGATCACGATCGCCAGGGCGAACACCGTCAGGTGGACCTGCAGGGCGGCCGGGGAGGCGGCGATCAGCAGGAACAGCACCGCGGCAGCGGCGAAGGTGATGCCCAGACGACGCGCCGTGGTCATCGGCTCCTTGGCCTGAGACACCGCCGGGGCGGCGGCAGGCTGGGCGGCGGGGGCGGCGGAGACCTGCACCGGCGGCGGGGGCCAGGTGATCTCGCCGTCGCGCACGACGGTCACACCGCGCTGCACCACGTCGTCGAAGTCCAGGACGACCTGGCCGTCCTTCTCCGGGGTGAGCAGCTTGAGCAGGTTGACCAGGTTGGTGCCGTACAGCTGGGAGGCCTGTGCGGGCAGGCGGCCGGCCAGGTCGGTGTAGCCGATGATCGTCACACCGTTGTCGGTGACGATGGCCTGATCCTTGACGGTGCCTTCGACGTTGCCGCCGTTGGCCGCGGCCATGTCGACGATCACCGAGCCGGGCTTCATCGAGGCGACCATGTCGGCGGTGATGATCCGCGGCGCCGGGCGGCCCGGGATCAGCGCGGTGGTGATGATGATGTCGACGTCTTTGGCCAGCTCGGCGTACAGCTCGGCCTCGCGGGCCTTGTAGTCGTCGCCCATTTCCTTGGCGTAGCCGGTGGCCGACACCTCGCCGGCGTTTGGATCGACGGACACGTACTCGCCGCCGAGGGAGGCGACCTGGTCGGCGACCTCGGGGCGCGGGTCGGTGGCCCGCACGACGGCGCCGAGCGAGCCGGCGGCGCCGATCGCGGCCAGGCCGGCGACACCGGCGCCGACGACGAGGACCTTGGCCGGCGGGACCTTGCCGGCGGCGGTGACCTGGCCGGTGAAGAACCGGCCGAAGGCGTGCGCGGCCTCGACGACGGCGCGGTAGCCGGCGATGTTGGCCATCGATGACAACACGTCCAGGGACTGGGCACGCGAGATACGCGGCACCGCGTCCATGGCCAGCACCGTGATCGGGCGGGTGGCGAGCTTCTCGACCAGTTCGGGCTTGAGCCCGGGGGAGATGAGCGAGACCAGGGTGGCGCCGTCCTTGAGCGCGGCGATCTCGCCGTCGTCGGGGGCGTTGACCTTGAGCACGATGTCGGCGGCCCAGGGGGAGCCGATGTCGGCGCCGGCCTCTACATAGGCGGCGTCGGCGAAGCTGGACAAGTCGCCGGCGCCGGACTCAACCACTACCGAATAGCCGAGCTTGATCAGCTGCCCGACAGTTGCAGGAGTGGCGGCAAC
The DNA here is from genome assembly GCF_045311035.1 of Mycobacterium sp. SMC-13. NCBI lineage: Bacteria > Bacillati > Actinomycetota > Actinomycetes > Mycobacteriales > Mycobacteriaceae > Mycobacterium > Mycobacterium sp. SMC-13. Next base: position 98,456 of record NZ_JBJIAI010000004.1, on the reverse strand, counting down.
CCGCGTCTCACCAGCCAGAGACTCGCGGGGAATCCCGATGATCATCGAATCCGATCCGATCTGTGTTGGTTTGCTTGCAAGAGTCTCCCCCATCCACCTCGGGACGGTGCTCTTGCCCCCCTATACCAGTTAGCAATCGCTTATAAATTAGCAGTCGCTCATAATGCGACCAAAAATCCACTGGCCAGCATTGCCTGGATATGTCTACGTCATCGGCACGGATTTGGGTACAGCAATTCCGACCGGTGGGACGCAGCGCGCCAACACACCGGTCGGAATGGTGGAATTCTGGGGTGGTTACACCGGGGGGTACGCCGGGGGCGGGTATACGCCGCGCAGGCCCCACGGGACCCAGTTGAAGAAGTACTCGACCTCGTCGCTCGCGTCGTAGTCCGGGCTCGGATCCATCAGTACCTCCAACCGACAAGCTTGTTACTCGCGAGTTTAGCTGCTGGCTCCCCGTTGCGAGTGGCAGATCGGCCGACGAGATGCCACGGCATAGACTGGCCAACCAGTTGATTGGGTCCCGGGCCGCGCGCCCGGCTGCATAGAGTGAGCTGACATGTCCACAGAGTCGTCGACAAAAGGTTCTGCCACGGGATCGCCCGCGGGGGCGTCGGCTGCGTCGAACGGGTCGAACGGCACGTCGCGGCGCGAGGAGTTGCTGGCGGTCGCCGCCAAGTTGTTCGCGGCCCGCGGCTACCACGGGACCCGCATGGACGACGTCGCCGACGCCGTCGGGCTGAACAAGGCGACCGTCTACCACTACTACGCCAGTAAGTCGCTGATCCTCTGGGACATCTACAAGTCGACCGCCGACTTCACCGTCGATGCCCTGCATGACGACCCGACCGCCTCGGCGCGCGAGACCATCTTCAACTTCACCCGGCGCTTGCTGACCGGCATCGCCACCGACCTGGAATCCGCGGCGGTGTACTTCCAGGAGGGGCCGTACATCACCGAGTGGTTCACCGAGGAGCAGGTCGCATACATCCGCAAGGCGGAGACGACGGTCTACGAGCACGTCCGCGACGTGATCGACCGCGGCATCGCCAGTGGCGAGTTCAATGACTGCGACTCGCATGTGCTGGCGCTGGGCTACATCGGGATGACGCTGGGCGCCTACCGGTGGCTGCGGCCGCACGGCCGGCGCACGGCCTCCGAGATCGCCGTCGAGTTCAGCACGGCACTGCTGCGCGGCCTGATCCGCGACGAAACGATCCGCACCGAGGACCCCCTCGGCGGCGGCGCATAGAACCCGCGATCGAGAGGTGACCGAGGTCCGATGAAATCCTTGCTGCTGTCCCGCCGCGACCTCGACTTCCTGCTGTACGAATGGCTGAAGGTCGACGAACTGACCAGCCGCAAGCGGTTCGCCGATCACTCGCGCGAGACCTTCGACGGGGTCCTGGACCTCAGCGAGCAACTGGCCGAACGCTACTTCGCGCCGCACAACAAGAAGAGCGACGCCAACGAGCCGACCTTCGACGGGCAGACCGTGACGATGGTCCCCGAGGTCAAAGAGGCCTGGGACGCATTCGTCGAAGCCGACCTGATCGGCATGTCCATGGACGAGTCGGTCGGCGGAGCGCAACTGCCGGCCGTCGTCGCGCAGGCGGCATTCGCCTGGATCGCCGCGGCCAACGTATCGACATCGGGCTACCTGATGCTGACCATCGCCAACGCCAACCTGCTGACGAAATTCGGCACGCCCGAGCAGATCGAGACCTACGTCAAACCCATGCTGGCGGGGCACTTTTCGGGCACCATGGCGCTCTCGGAGACGCAGGCCGGCTCGTCGCTGGCCGACGTCGCGACGCGCGCCGAACCGCGCGACGACGGCACCTACCGGCTGTTCGGGTCGAAGATGTGGATCTCGGGCGCCGAGCACGAGATCACCGACAACATCGTCAACCTCGTGCTGGCCAAGATTCCGGGCGGACCGCCGGGGACCAAGGGCATCTCGCTGTTCATCGTGCCCAAGTACCTGGTGAACTCCGACGGCTCGATAGGCGAGCGCAACGACGTTGCCATCGCCGGCCTCAACCACAAGATGGGGCAGCGCGGTGTCACCAACACCGTGCTGAATTTTGGTGATACGCAATTCAATCCGGGCGGCGAGAACGGCGCGGTCGGCTATCTGGTGGGTGAACCGCACCGTGGCATCGTCTACATGTTCCAGATGATGAACGAGGCCAGAATGGCCGTCGGCTTGGGTGCGGTCGCGCTGGGCTACACCGGCTACCTCAAGTCGGTGCAGTACGCCCGGGAGCGGCCGCAGGGCCGCCCATTGGACGTCAAGGACCCGACGACGCCGCAGGTGCCCATCGTCGAACACCCCGATGTAAGGCGAATGCTGTTGGCGCAGAAGGCTTATGTCGAAGGCGGACTGGCGCTGGGTCTGTACTGTGCGCGGCTGGTGGACGTGCAGCACAGCGCGGAGTCGGACGCCGAAGCTGATGCGGCCGGCCTGCTGATCGACATCCTGACCCCCATCGCGAAGAGCTGGCCGTCGCAGTGGTGCCTGGAGGCCAACAATCTGGCGATCCAGGTGCACGGCGGGTACGGCTACACCCGCGAATACGACGTCGAGCAGCATTACCGGGACAACCGGCTGAACCCGATCCACGAGGGCACCAACGGTATCCAGAGTCTGGACCTGTTGGGCCGCAAGGTGACTCAGCGCGGCGGGGCCAGCCTCGCGGCGCTGGGCCAGGTCATCGCCGAGACGGTCCGCGCGGCCGGCGAGCTGGGTGGTGAAGGCGCCGAGCTGGCAGGCGCGCTCGATGCGTCGTGGCAGCGGCTGGTCGCCGTGACCGGCGGCATGTTCGGTTCCGGCGACATCCCCGCGGTGATGGCCAACAGCCACGTCTACCTGGAAGCGTTCGGGCACATCGTGGTGGCGTGGCTGTGGCTGGAGCAGTTCGTCGCCGCAGCCGGTAAAGACGGCGATTTCTATGACGGCAAGCGGCAGGCTGCCCGCTACTTCTTCCGGTTCGAATTGCCCAAGACCGCACCGCAATTGGACCTGCTCGAGTCGCTGGACCGCACGACACTGGAGATGCGGGACGCCTGGTTCTAGGAGTCTGCTGAATTAATCGGGTGTGGCGCCAAGGGTTGTCCTGGGGTTTCGCCGATGATTGAGCGGTGCAAGGTCGCTCTGATGATCAGCGTGAGTTGTTGGATGCCGAATCGGTGGCCGGGCATCTTCTGAAGCCCGACAGTGTGTTTGCGTTCCTGGCGGCCCACCGCCATGTGCTGTTTCCCGAGGAGATGTTCGCCGACCTGTTCCCGTCGCGGCGGGGCCGACCCAGTGTGCCGGCCGAGGTGATGGCCTCGGTGATCACACTGCAAGCCCTGCACGGACTCTCAGACAACGAGACCGTGGACGCGGTCACCTTCGATCTGCGGTGGAAAGCCGCGTGCGGGCTGCCGGTCACCGCGCCGGCGTTTCACTCCACGACGCTGACCTACTGGCGGCGCCGGCTGGCGGCCTCGGATCGCCCCAACCGGATCTTCGAGGCCGTGCGAACCGTGGTCGCGCAGACCGCGGTGCTGGCGGGCAAGACCCGGCGAGCATTGGATTCCACTGTCCTCGATGACGCGGTGGCCACCCAGGACACCGTGACCCAGCTGATCGCCGCGATCCGCCGCGTGGGCCGCGACGTCCCCGGCGCCGCCGAGGTGATCGAGACTCATTGCACGGCCCACAATTACCACGACCCGGGTAAACCCACGATCGCCTGGAACGACAAGGCCGCCCGTGATCAGCTCATCGACGCCCTGGTCGGCGACGCGCATCGGCTGCTGGGGCATCTGCCCGAGCAGGAGCTGGGACCGAGGGCCGCCGAGGCGGTGGCCCTGCTAGCGCTGATCGCCGGGCAGGATGTCGAACCTGTCGAAGGCTCCGATGGCACCGACGGGCAGTGGCGCATCGCCCAGAAAGTCGCCGAGGATCGCATCATCTCCACCGTGGATCCTGAGGCCCGGCACGCTCATAAGACGGTGCGTCGGCGCCAGGACGGCTTCAAAGCCCACATCGCGATCGAACCCGATACCGGGATCATCACCGACTGTGCTCTGACCAAGGCCAGTGGTCCCGATAACCACGAAGCGGTCGTCGGGCTGGGATTGCTTGAGGATGAAAATGCCCCGGTGCGGGTGCTCGGCGATTCGGCCTACGGCACCGGCGCAGCCCGCGCCACCCTCGCCGAACTCAAGCATGTCGCGGTGATCAAACCGCTGCCGCTGCGGACCCCAGTGCCTGGCGGGTTCACCAGCGATGACTTCGCCATCGATTTCGATGCCCGCACCGCGTGCTGCCCGGCCGCACACACCGTCACCATCACGCCCAGCGGTGGCGCAAAATTCGAAAAATATTGTCGCTCATGCCCGTTGGCGGCCCGATGCACTACCGCAGTACGGGGACGCAAGCTCACCATCAGCGAGCACGAACCGCTGATGCGTGCCGCCCGCGCAGCAGCGCGCACCCCCCAGTGGCAGGACGAGTACCGCCAACACCGGCCCATGGTGGAACGCTCCATCGCCTGGCTGACCCGCAGCAACCGCAAAGTCCGCTACCGCGGCACCACCAAAAACGACCACTGGCTGCACCACCGAGCCGCCGCCCTCAACCTGCGCCGGCTAATCACCTTGGGCCTGACGCACACGGGCACCACCTGGGCCATCGCCTAACGGCAGGTGACCAACCTCTTGCCACCCCAGGCAACCGATGCCACAGTCGATGGTGGCGGGGCGATCTCGTATCTGTCGACCTCCGGGCCTGACTTCACCCACGCGCCAATGAGCGCTCCAGACGCCCCGCCCCAAACCCCACTAATTCAGCAGACTCCTAGGCGGTCAGGCCGTTGTTCGCGACAAGTCGGGTCAGTCCGTAGGCAAACTGACTGTCGCGTGGCGTTTTTCGTAACGTGGCCAAGCCCGCGTATACGTTCGGATACGCCGTGGCGTCGATCGATTCCCGGCTGTCGTCACGGGCCTCGTTTCGAGCGAGTTCGTAGGCGGCCTGCTCTTCGATGACGAAGCCCATGACGTAGTACTGCACCGAGAACGCGGCCAGGACGGCTTCGGTCGCCGGCACGCCGGCGGCCAGCGCGGCGCCGATTGCGGCTTCGCCGAAAGCCAGCGTGTTGGGCTGGCGGACGAATGTGCCGGCCAAAACGCGTGCGCCGTCCCGATGTGACAACAGTGCAGATCGCAGCCGGTGCGCGAGTTCGGTCAGTCGGGCACTGCCCTGCGCGCCGGAACCGGTTTCGTCGGCCACCCCGCTGAGCAGGTCGTCGGCGAGTGCGTCGGTCAGTGCCTGCTTGTTGTCCACGTGCCAGTACAGGGTTCCGTGGTTGACCCCCAGCGACGTGGCGAGTTTGCGCATTGTCAGTGCGTCGATGCCGTGCTCTTCGATGAACGCCCAGGCGCCTGCGAGGACGGCTGCTCGGTCTAGACGCGCCATCGCCTCCCTTTCCGGTCGCGAGCACGATAACAGGCCGCTACTTGACCAATGGTCAAGTAGCGGCCTAGCCTTGGGCGGGCCGGACCGGGCGGTGGGCTCGGCCTCGGCCGAAAGGACCCTGAAATGCCTTTGGCTGATAAACATTCGGCTGGTGACGCCAGGCGCGAAGTGCTGATCTGTGGCGCCGGAATCGCCGGCATCGTGTTGGCGTATCGGCTCGCCCGAGGTGGGTTCCGGCCAACGGTCGTCGAACGGGCCCCGGCATTGCGCCGCGGCGGCAACGCCGTGGACCTACGCGGGCCGGCGGTCGACGTCGTCACCGATATGGGCGTGTACGACGAGCTGTGCGACCGGGCGACCGGGCTCGCCGAGTTCTACCGCATCGACCCGGCGGGTAACCGCATCGTCGCCATGGCGCCCGAGGTGATCGCCGGGGACGTCGAGCTTCTGCGGACCGAACTCAGCGAGGTGCTGTTCGCCGCGGCGCAGGACGGAATCACCTACCAATTCGGTGATTCCGTGGCTGCGCTCGATGACGCCGGTGGCCAGGTGGCGGTCACATTTCAGAGCGGCCGACGTCAGGATTTCGGCCTCGTCGTGGGCGCCGACGGACTGCACTCGCAGACTCGCGCATTGGCCTTCGGCCCCGAATCGGAATACGTTCACCATCTGGGGTGCTACCAAGCGCACTTCACCACCGACAACATTCTGAACCTCGAGCGCGCCGGGCTATTGCTCAATCGGCCCGGGCGCACCCTCGGCTGTTACAGCGTCCATCGCGACCGTGAGATCGTCGTCGGCTTGTTCTTCGACTCGCCGCCGTTGGGCTACGATCGCTCTGACTTTGTGGCTCAACAGTTTTGGGTCAAGCAAGCCTTCGCCGGCATGGGATGGCGGACGGCGGAACTACTCGACCGCATGGATCACGCCGACGATTTCTATTTCGATTCCGTCGCCCAGGTCGTTGTCGAGCAGCCGTATCGCGGCCGTGTCGCGCTCGTCGGCGATGCCGCCTGCAGTCCGTCGCTGTTGTCGGGCATGGGTGCGACCCTGGCGATCATCGGAGCCGCGGCGCTCGCCGACGAGCTGAACGCCGCGCCCGATGACCACCTACGCGCCTTCGGTCGGTATCAGGAGCGGAAGGCCGAGATGGTCGCCCTCAGCCATCAACTCGCGCGGGTCTCCCGAGGCTGGTTCATTCAGCCCGAGAATGAAACTGGGCCCGGCAGTGCGGTGTCCGCCGACGAACAGTCCGATGCCTTGCGGCAACGAGTTCTCGACGCGGCCGGGGCCGCTGCTGGGAGCGCTTCGAGGTGAACCAATGCTCGCTGAGGTTGCAGGCGGAAGATGGGGAAGCGCTCTAGACCTCTACCACCCGCCGAGTGCCCAATTGGGCTGGGAGTGAAGAGAATCCGCGCAGGTTCACCAGCCCGCGCCGACCGGGTGTCTCGGCGAGGTGTAATTCCGGGAACGCTTCGAACAGGGCGCGCAGGGCCGTGACACCTTCGATCCGGGCCAGCGCCGCGCCCAGGCAGGCGTGCACACCTGAGGCGAATGCCAGGTGTTCGCGGGCGTTTTCGCGGCCGATGTCGAAACGTGCCGGGTCGGCGAACACTCTCGGGTCGCGGTTTGCGCCGCCCAGAAACAACCCCACCATGTCGCCCGCGCTGATTTGTTCACCGGCGATCTCGACATCGACAGTCGCAGTCCGCGCGGTCATCTGCACCGGGCTGTCGATGCGCAGAATCTCCTCGATGGCGGTGGGCCACAGTTCTGGTTCGGACCGCAGCCTGGCCAGCTGGTCTGGGTTCTGCAGCAGCAACACGATGCCGTTGCCGATCAAGTTGACCGTCGTCTCGAAACCGGCACCGATCAGCAGTGCGGCATTCGCGGCGAATTCCCGGTCGCTCAGACTGCCGTCGGTCGCGAGGCGACTGAAAGGGGTGTCTCCGCCTACGCCGGCCCGGGCCCGCCGGAAGTTCTCCTGGTTGACCCGGTCGATGTCGCGGAGGCCGTTGATCGCTGATCTGTATGTGCGCCAGGGGATTCCAACGTCAAGTAGCGGTGCGCCGCTGTGGCCCCACTCCAGCAGGTGGGGGCGTGTGTCTGCCGGTAGGTCGAGCAACTCGGCGATGATTGTGATCGGCAGCTGCGCCGCGAAGTCGCTGACCAGATCGGGATGCGGTGATTGGGCCAGCCGCTCGATGAGTTCACCCGTGACCTCCGCGACCCGCGAGTCCAGTCGTCCGATGGCCCGCGGGGTGAAGCTCTGCGCGACCAGTTGCCGGTAACGCGTGTGATCAGGCGGGTCCACGACAACCATGGCGGGCGGTTCGACGGGGTTGGACACGCCGGGGTCGGTCCGCGCAATCAAGGCTTGCAACGGTTTGGGAAGTTCCATGGCAGTCGGGTCGGTGATGCCGAACCTGTTGTCCCGCAGTATCTCCCGGCACACGCCGTGATCGACGGTGGCCCAGGTGTAGCGTTTGCGCACCAGCGGGCCCTGCTGCCGGATCGCCTCCATCAGCGGGTACGGATCGGCTGGGCGACCGTGGTTTGCCAGGAGTGCGGCCATGGGATCGCCGCGACGCGCCTGTATCCCGAGAAACGCCCGCGGCACACCATGCAGCGCCAGCCAACGGGACCAGAGGCCAATCTGCATCGCAGTTCCTTCCGTCGGAGCGCGGACGTCAGATGCGGCGTGCGAGACATTGAGACGTTGTTTGTCTCGCTCGGATATGATCTACCGTACGACCGGGGAGCCGGACTGGCAAGGAGAAGTGCGTGACCTCAAGCCGAACAGAAGATTTCGTGCGTCGGCTGTCCGATCCGGATCCCGCGGTGGCCGCCCTGGTTGAAGACCCCGACGAGATCACCACCCGCATCTTGCGGGCGGGCCTGGAACAGGCCGAGTTGGTCGGGATGCGCCGCTCGACCATGGAGGATGTCGCCAAGCGCAGCGGTGTCGGGCGGGCCACGCTCTATCGGCGATTTCCCACCAAGACGGCCCTCAACGACGCCATCGTGTTGTCGGAAGTGCGCCGATTCCTCGAGGGCAGTACCCGGGCCCGAGCGCAGGGAAAGACATTCGAGGACCGCATGGTCTACGACACCGTCTTCACCGTGACCTTCATCCGCGAACATGCACTGCTGAAGAAGCTGCTCCGCACCGAACCGGAAGCCATCCTGCCGAGCCTGACCGTCGACGCCGGAGCCATCATCGACTTCGCCACCGACTACACGGTCGCACTGTTCCGCCGCGAGTTGTACGGAAACAGGACCATCTCCGCGGCCCAGGAACGGCACCTGCGGACCGCGGCCGAGCTGCAGACCAGGCTCACCCTGTCGTTCATCGTCACGCCGCACACCGGCATCAAGCTCGCGAGCCTCGATGACACGCGGGCCTATGTGCGCCGCTACCTGATGCCGATGGTCACGCCCTAGAACTGCACGATCTGCCGCACCGCGCGGCCGTCGGCCAGGGCGTCCATGCCGGTGTTGATGTCGTCGAGTGTGATGGTGTCGGACACCAGCTTCTCGACCGGGAGTCGCCCCGACCGCCACAGCTCGACGAAACGCGGGATGTCCCGCGCCGGTACGGCCGATCCGAGATAGCTGCCGATCAGCGACCGGCCGTCGGCGACCAAAGCCAAGGGCGACACCGAGATTCGCGCATCAGGGTGCGGCAGCCCGACCGTGATGGTCTTGCCGCCCGGGGCCGTCATGCCGATCGCGGTCTCCAGGGCGGCGGGGTGGCCCGCGGCCTCGATCACCACATCGGCCTTGATGTCGCCGGGGTCGGTGACGGCGTCGTGCGCGCCGAGCGCGCGGGCCTGGTCGAGTTTGTCCGGCAACCGGTCGACGGCGACGACGCGGACGTCGTCGTGCGCCAGCGCCGTGAGCATCGCGGCCATCCCGACGCCGCCCATGCCGACGATCGCCACCGTCTGGCCGGGTTTCGGTTGTCCGGCGTTGAGTACCGCGCCGCCGCCGGTCAGCACCGCGCAGCCGAGCAGCGAGGCGACGACGGGTGGCACAGCGGGGTCGACGGGCACCACCGAACGGCGGTCCACCACCGCGTGCGTCGCGAAGGCGGACACCCCGAGGTGATGCAGAACCGTTGTGCCACTTCGGGATAGCCGCGTGTCGCCGCCCAGCAGCGTCCCCGCGCCATTGGCGGCGCTGCCGGGAATGCAGGGCGCCAGGCCGTCCGTCGCGCAGGACCGGCACTGGCCGCAGCGTGGCAGGAACGTCATGACGACGCGCTGCCCCACCGCCAAATCCGAAGTGCCGCCGACCTGTTCGACGATTCCGGCCGCTTCGTGACCGAGCAGCATCGGCACCGGGCGGACCCGGTTGCCGTCGACGACAGAAAGATCGGAATGACACAGCCCGGCCGCTTCGATACGCACCAGCAGCTCGCCGTCGCCCGGGCCGTCGAGGTCCAGCTCGCTGATGGTGAGCGGCTTCGATTCGGCGTAGGGGCGGGCGCGCCCGATCTCTTCGAGTACGGCACCGCGAATCAACATGGCACCAGCCTGACAGACTGGCCGACATGGAGCAGGCACTGACCACCGCGGAATTCCCGGTGCACTGGCCCGTGCAGACCCGGTGGACCGACAATGACATGTTCGGGCACCTCAACAACGCGGTCTATTACGAGCTCTTCGACACCGCGATCAACGCGTGGATCAACACCACGCGCGACGTCGACCCGGTGGCCGCGCCGTGGCTCGGGGTCGTCGCCGAATCGGGCTGCCGGTACTTCGCGGAACTGAAGTTCCCGTCGCAGCTGGTCGTCGGGCTCGCGGTGACCCGGCTGGGCAACAGCAGCGTCACCTACCGCACCGGGCTGTGGGCCGACGGTGACAGCACACCCGCGGCAGTCGGCAGCTGGGTGCACGTCTACGTCGACCGCGACACCCGTCGTCCCGTGCCGATCCCGGCGCCGATCCGGGAACTGCTGGAGACCGCCGTCGTCAGCTGACTCTGCACTGATGGCGAAGAATCTCGAGTAGCGGAGTGCGCCGGCTCAGGGTCAACGGCCGGACGGGCACCGGATGCGTTGAGCCGGTATCCAGGGCGGGATGTATCGAGAGACATCCGCCGTCAGCTCGGGATGAACGGACATACGCGCAAGACGTGCGGGACAGCGACCTCGATATGCTCTGGGCCATGCCGATCGTGAGCAAGACCGTCGAGGTCGCCGCACCCGCAGCGCAGATCCTGGGGATCGTCGCCGACTTCGAGGCCTACCCGCAGTGGAACGAAGAGGTCACCGGCTGCTGGATCCTGCACCGCTACGACGACGGCCGGCCCAGCCAGCTCCGCCTGGACACCAAGATTCAGGGCATGGACGGCTCCTACATCCAGGCCGTCTACTACCCGGGTGACGGCCAGATTCAGACCGTCATGCAGCAGGGCAACCTGTTCTCCAAGCAGGAGCAGCTGTTCTCCGTGGTCGACCTCGGCGCCAGCGCGCTGCTGACCGTCGACATGGACGTCGAGGTCGACATGCCCGGCATTCCGTCGATGATGGTGAAGAAGGTCGTCAACGACGCGCTGGATCACCTGGCCGGCAACCTCAAGACGCGCGCCGAGCAGCTCGCCGCCAACTAGGCCGGCCACAACCCGAGTTCGTCGAGGCGGCCGGTCAACCGTTCGGCGGCGTCGTCGAACTGGCGGCGCGTCTGCCGCACGACCTCGTCGATGTCTCTGTCCCGCAGCGCGGCAACCAGTTCGCGGTGATTCGCCACTGTCGCCGCACCCCACTGCGGGTCGGTGGCATAGATCCGGACCGGTAGGTACCGGGCCGCGTGCAGCAGGAACCAGGCCAGCTTGGTCCGGCCCGCGGCGCGGTTGAACTCCTTGTGAAACAGGAACTCGGCCAGCGCGATCGCATCGACGTCGCCCGCCGCGACGGCATCGGCGAGTTCGTCGGTGAGACGGTCGAGTTCGGCGATGGCGGGTTCGGTGATCCGCCGGGCCGCATTTGCGGCGATCTCCGTGGCGATGGTCGCCTGCAGCCAGAAGATGTCGGCGATGTCGTCGCGGGTGAACGCGGACACCACGTGGCCGCGGTTGGGTTCGAGTTCGACCATGCCCTCACCCCGCAGGGTGCGCAGTGCCTCGCGGACCGGCGTGATGCTCACGCCGAGCGCGGCCGCGGTCTCGTCGAGCCGGACGAAGGTGCCCGGCCGCAGGGTGCCCGACATGATCGCCGCCCGGAGATGGGCCGCCACCTCGTCGGACAGCTGTTCGCGCCGGCGCAGGCCGGGCAGCGGTTTCGCCGAGACGTTCACGGCAGTCCTCTTGTCGACGGGTTGGGGCCACCCGGCGGTTGTCCGGATGGTGCGGGCGTCCTATTGTGACGGCGGCAACACTATATTTGATCAAATATCAGCATCGCTTGTCGCGATCACTTCGACTCCGCCGCGATGCCGATCGAGACACAGGAGCAGACCGTGTCACCCGCAGCACTCGAGCAGCCGTATCTGGCCCGCCGGCAGAACTGGACCACCCACCTCGCCCGGCACGCCCTCATGCAACCCGACGGGACCGCGCTGCGTTTCGTCGGCCACACGGTCACCTGGGGAGAACTGCAGCGACGCGTCACCATGCTCGCGGGAGCGCTGAGCCGTCGAGGGGTCGGCTTCGGCGATCGTGTGCTGATCCTGATGCTGAACCGCACCGAATACGTCGAGTCGTTCCTGGCCGCCAACCTCCTCGGCGCCATCGCGGTCCCGGTCAACTTCCGTATGACCCCGCCCGAGATCGCCTACCTGGTGCGGGACTGCGACCCGAGAGCCGTGATCACCGAGCAGGTGCTGGCCCCGGTCGCCATCGCGGTGCGGGAGCTGGAACCGTCGCTGGAGACTGTCATCGTCGCCGGCGGCACCACCGAGGGAACCGTGCTGGGCTACGACGACGTCCTCGCCGAGGGCGGAGCGTCACCCGCGCCTGTTGATATCCCCGAGGACTCACCGGCGCTGATCATGTACACCTCGGGCACCACGGGCTATCCGAAGGGCGCCGTGCTCACGCACGTCAACATCATGGGCCAGGCCATGACCAACCTGTTCACGATCGCGCCGGACATCAACAACGACGTCGGTTTCATCGGCGTCCCGTTCTTCCACATCGCCGGCATCGGCAACATGATCGGCGGTCTGCTCCTGGGTCTGCCCACGGTCATCTACCCACTCGGCGCGTTCGATCCCGGCGCGCTGCTCGACGTGCTGGAGGCCGAGGGCGTCTCGTCGATCTTCCTGGTCCCGGCGCAGTGGCAGGCGGTGTGCGCGGCGCAGCAGGCCAAGCCGCGCGACGTCAAACTGCGCGTCCTTTCCTGGGGCGCGGCGCCCGCATCGGACACTCTTTTGAGGGAGATGGCGTCGACGTTCCCGGGAACGCAGATCTTTGCTGCGTTCGGTCAGACCGAGATGTCGCCGGTGACGTGCATGCTGCTGAGCCAGGACGCGCTGCGGAAGCTCGGATCGGTCGGCCGGGTCATCCCGACCGTGGCCGCCCGGGTCGTCGACGACAACATGAATGACGTCCCGGTGGGCGAGGTCGGGGAGATCGTCTACCGTGCGCCCACCCTCATGGCGGGGTACTGGAACAACCCGAAGGCGACAGCCGAGGCTTTCGCCGGCGGATGGTTCCATTCCGGTGACTTGGTTCGCCAAGACGAAGAGGGTTACATCTGGGTCGTCGATCGTAAAAAGGACATGATTATTTCCGGCGGCGAAAATATTTACTGCGCAGAAGTAGAGAACATTCTGGCCGCGCACCCGTCGATTACCGAAGTTGCGGTGATCGGACGTCCGCATGAAAAGTGGGGCGAGGTCCCGGTCGCCGTCGTTGCTGTGACGGCCAATGTGGACGCCGACAGCGAAAGTGCCCTGACCCTGGCGGATCTCGACGATTTCCTGACCGAACGACTGGCGCGCTACAAGCACCCGAAAGCGCTGGAAATTGTCGACGCATTACCGCGAAATCCTTCTGGCAAGGTTCTTAAAACGGAACTCCGCGCGCGGTTCGGTGATACAAGTGTGTCGTGAGCGCGGCAAGTGACGGCGCGCTGAGAAATTCGACCACCTGAGTGGAGGGCGGATGGGCCCATGTCGCGTTTGCTGAAACTGAACGCAATTATCCCTCAGTTGGGTCACCGGGTACGCGGTGTATCGGGTACAGTCCTGTGGACCGTCTTACTACTCGGGAGTAGCGAGACAGAAATCACTCAGTTTGTGCTAGTGGCTAAGGAGGGGACGTGCCACGCGTGACGCCGCGGAACGGCCGCTTTCCGGAAGGGAAGGCTGATCGGTGACAGCCTCTGACAACTCCCTGGTCGGGTATCTCAAGGACCAGCTCGACAAGCCATTCACCAAGGTGGGTGGCTTCGTCAAGATGTGCATCCTCACCTTCAAGGCGCTGGTCTCGCGGCCATTCCAGTGGAAGGAGTTCATCCTTCAGTGCTGGTTCCTGATCCGGGTGGCGTTCCTGCCCACCTTGGCCGTCTCCATTCCTCTGACGGTGCTGATCATCTTTACGCTGAACATCCTGCTCGGTGAGTTCGGCGCGGCCGACATCTCCGGCGCCGGTGCAGCCCTCGGTGCTGTCACCCAGCTGGGGCCGCTGGTGACGGTGCTCGTGGTGGCCGGCGCCGGGTCGACGGCCATCTGCGCCGACCTCGGCGCCCGGACCGTGCGCGAAGAGATCGATGCCATGGAGGTGCTGGGCATCGACCCGATCGAGCGCCTGGTCGTGCCTCGTGTGGTCGCCTCGACGTTCGTGGCCTTCCTGCTCAACGGCGCGGTGATCATCATCGGTCTGGTCGGTGGCTACTTCTTCGGCGTGTACATCCAGAACGTCAACGCCGGCGCCTACGTCTCGACTCTCACTCTGCTGACGGGCTTCCCCGAAGTGGTCATCTCCGTCCTCAAGGCCACCATCTTCGGCCTGATCGCCGGCCTGGTCGGCTGCTACCGCGGGCTGACCGTGGCGGGTGGTTCGAAGGGTGTGGGCACGGCGGTGAACGAAACGCTGGTGCTCTGCGTCATCGCTCTGTTCGCGGTCAACGTGGTTCTCACCACGATCGGTATCAAATTCGGAACGCAGGCCGGGTAGCGCATGAGTACAGCGACAGTTTTGCAGGGTCGGTTCCCCCGCGTCTTCTCCCGCGTCAAGGACTTCGGCGCTGCGCCGAGCCGGATGCTCGCCAGCATGGGCCACGTCGGTGTCTTCGTGGCGACGGCCGTCGGGCATATCCCGCATTGCCTGCGGTACTACCGCAAAGAGGTGCTGCGGCTGATCGCCGAGGTCGGCATGGGCACCGGCGCCATGGCGGTCATCGGTGGCACCGTCGCCATCATCGGCTTCGTCACCCTGGCGGCGGGCTCCCTGATCGCCATCCAGGGCTTCGCCTCGCTGGGCAACATCGGTGTCGCCGCCTTCACCGGCTTCTTCGCCGCCCTGGCCAACATCCGCGTCGTCGCACCGGTGGTCAGCGGCACCGCGCTGGCAGCCACAGTCGGCGCAGGCGCCACCGCCGAGCTCGGCGCCATGCGCATCAGCGAAGAGGTCGACGCCTTGGAGGTCATGGGGGTCAAGTCCCTGTCCTTCCTGGTCTCGACCCGCCTGGTCGCCGGCATGGTCGTCATCATCCCGCTATACGCCTTGGCCCTGCTGCTGTCGTTCCTGTCGGCGCAGCTGGTCACCACGCTCTTCTACGGGCAGTCGGTGGGTACTTACGAGCACTACTTCCACACCTTCCTGCGCGTCGACGACGTCATGTGGTCGTTCCTCGAGGTCATCATCATGTCGATGGTGGTGCTGCTCAACCACGCGTACTTCGGCTACTACGCCAGTGGCGGCGCCGTCGGCGTGGGTGAAGCCGTGGGCCGGTCAATGCGTACGTCGCTGATCTCCAATGTCGTTGTGGTCTTGCTCTTCTCGTTGGCGCTGTACGGCACCGACCCGAACTTCAACCTGACGGTGTGACGCGATGACGAATCCACAAGCAACGCCACCTGTCGCCGAGGGTCAGGTCCACGCACCGCTCAACAAGGACCGCACCCCGCCGTACCTGATCGTCGGCGTCATCTTCGCGGTGATCTCCGCCCTCGTTCTCGTGATGGTCTGGTTCCAGTTCCGCGGTTACTTCGACACCAAGGCCAAGCTGTACGTGGTGTCGCCCCGGTCCGGACTGTCCATGGACCCCGGTTCGAAGGTCACCTACAACGGCGTGCCCATCGGCCGCGTGAAGGAGATCGACGTCGTCGGCAAGGAAGACGACACGAAAGCTCGACTGCAGCTCGACGTCGACCCGAAGTACCTCCCTCTGCTGCCCAAGAACGTCAACACCAAGCTGCTGGCCACCACGGTCTTCGGTAGCAAGTACGTCTCGTTCACCTCGCCGTCGGATCCCGAGAGCGCGCGGATCAAGAACGGCGACACCATCGACGTCTCCAAGTGCTCGCCGCCGACGCCGGCCACGGCCTGCGTCACCACGGAGCTCAACACCCTGTTCGAGACGATCACCGCGATCTCCGAGCAGGTCGACCCGATCAAGCTGAACGCCACCCTGACCGCTGCCGCGCAGGCGCTCGACGGCCTCGGTGACAAGTTCGGGCAATCGCTGGTCAACGGCAACACCATCCTGGCCGACCTGAACCAGCGGATGCCGAACATCCGGCACGACACCAAGGCCCTCGCCGATCTGACAGAGGTCTACTCGAAGGCTTCGCCGGATCTGTGGGACGGCCTGAAGAACGCGGTGACCACCGAGCGCACCTTGAATGATCAGCGCGGCACCATCGACCAGGCGCTGATGTCGGCAGTCGGTCTCGGCAACACTGGCGGCGACATCCTCGAGCGCGGTGGCCCCTACCTGGTCCGCGGTGCCGAGGACCTGCTGCCGACCTCCCGGGTGCTCGACAAGTACGCCCCCGAGCTCGACTGCCTGTTCCGCGGCTTCGCCGCCGGTGCGCCGGCCGCGGCCAAGGGCCTGGGCGGTAACGGCTACTCGCTGGTGACCCACACCGAGCTCGCCGGTGCGGCCAACCAGTACGTGTATCCGGACAACCTCCCGCGGATCAACGCCTCCGGCGGTCCGATGGGGCGCCCGGGCTGCTGGACGGTCACCAAGGACATCCTCCCGATGCCCTACATGGTGATGGACACCGGCGCGTCGATCGCGCCGTACAACCACTTCGGTCTCGGATCGCCGTTCGCATCGGAGTACGTCTGGGGTCGTCAAGACGGGGAGAACACGATCAACCCATGAGCATCAAGGGCACGGCGATCAAACTCGCCATCTTCTCCGCGGTCCTGCTGGCCTTCACAGCAGGCATCTTCATCGTCTTCGGTCAGTTCCGGTTCAGCCGGACCAACGAGTTCTCGGCGATCTTCACCAACAGCAGCGGTCTGAAGGCCGATCAGTTCGTGCGCGCCAACGGCGTCGAGGTCGGCAAGGTCACCGATGTCGAGCTCATCGACGGTGGCAGCAAATCGCGGGTGAAGTTCAGCGTCGACAAGTCCCTATCGCTGTACCAGGGGACCACGGCGCACATCCGCTACCTGGATCTGATCGGCAACCGGTACCTGGACCTGCGCCGCGGTGACAGCAACCAGGTACTGGCCCCCGGGGGGACCATCCCGGTCGACCGCACCGAGCCGGCCCTGGACCTCGATGCACTTGTCGGTGGCTTCCGGCCCCTGTTCCGGTCGCTGGATCCGCAGAAGGTCAACACCATCGCCTCGTCGCTGGTCACGATCTTCCAGGGCGAGGGCGGCACCATCAACAACATCCTCGATCAGACGGCCTCGTTCTCGTCGACCATCGGAGAGCAGGACCAGGCCATCGGTGAGGTCGTCAAGAACCTCAATACGGTCCTCGACACCACGGTCAAGCACCAGAAGCAGTTCGACGACACGTTGAAGAACTTCGAGTCGCTCGTGACGGGGTTGAAGAACCGCGCCGACCCGATCGCCGACTCGGTCGCCAGCATCAGCAATGGCGCCGGCTCGCTCGCCGATCTGTTGGGCGACAACCGCGAGCTGCTGCACAGCACGCTCGGCTACCTCGAGACCACGCAGCAGTCGCTTGTCGACCAGAAGGAACAGCTCAACGACACGTTGCAGAAGGTGCCCCAGGCGCTGAAGATCCTGGGTCGTTCCGGTGGCGTATACGGCGACTTCTTCAACTTCTACGTCTGCGACATCGAGTTGAAGATGAACGGTCTGCAGCCGGGTGGACCCGTGCGCACAGTCAAGCTCACCAACCAGCCGTCCGGAAGGTGCACGCCGAAGTGAGGTCCATAGAAGGGTCCGACCGGGTCCGCAGAGGCGCGATGGGTCTGGCGGCCGTCGTGCTGGTCACGGCAGTGGGTGCGTCAGTCACCAAGGTGCCGATGCTGTTTGCGTCGCCCACGTACTACGGCCAGTTCAGCGACACCGGCGGTCTGATGGTCGGCGACTACGTCCGCATCGACGGTGTCAACGTCGGCACGGTCAAGGACATGGACATCGACCGCGACAAGGTGATCATCGGTTTCGACATCGGCACCAACACCATCGGCACGGACAGCCGGGCGCTGATCAAGACCGAGACCATCCTGGGCCGCAAGGCCATCGAGATCGAGGCCAAGGGCACCCACAAGCTGCCGCCGCGCGGCACCTTGCCACTGAGCCAGACCTCGACGCCGTACCAGATCTACGACGCGATCTTCGACGTCACCCGGGCCTCGCAAGGCTGGGACACCAAGGTGATCAAGGAATCGCTGAACGTCCTGTCCGAGACGGTGGATCAGACGTCGCCGCACCTGACCGCCGCACTCGAGGGCGTGCAGAAGCTGTCCGAGACCATCGGCAAGCGCGACGACCAGGTCCGCTCGCTGCTCGGTAACGCCAACAAGATCGCCACGATCCTCGGCGACCGCAGTGGCCAGGTGAATGCGCTGCTGGTCAACGCCCAGACGCTGCTGCACGCCCTGAACCAGCGCGGCGAAGCCATCAGCCTGCTGCTCGAGCGCGTGTCCCGGGTGTCGCACCAGCTGAAGGCGACCATCGACGAGAACCCGAACATCAACCACGTCCTGGAGCAGCTGCGGACCATCAGCGACATCCTCGTCGCCCGCAAGCAGGATCTGTCGGACACGCTGGTCTCGGCCGGTAAGTTCGTGGCCTCGCTGTCGGAGGCCATCGCTTCCGGTCCCTACTTCAAGGTCATGATCGAGAACATCCTGCCGCCGCAGCTGATGCAGCCGTTCGTGGACGCCGCGTTCAAGAAGCGCGGACTGAACCCCGAAGACTTCTGGCGCAGCGCCGGTCTGCCGGAGGCGCAGTGGCCGGATCCCAATGGCACGCGCTTCGCCAACGGTGCGCCGCCGCCGGCTCCGCCGAAGCTCGAAGGCACGCCGGAGCATCCCGGACCCGCGGTGCCTCCCGGTTCGCCGTGCTCGTACACGCCGGGAGCCGGTGCCGATCCGTCGCCGGCCGATCCGCTGCCGTGCTCGCACCTCAGCGTCGGTCCGTTCGGTGGGCCCGACTATGCCCCGCCGAATGTCGTCCCGTCGGCGCCGAACCCGGCCGGCGTTCCCACCGGCCCGGGTGTGCCGTCGGCCGCCTTCCCGGGACAACCGGCCGAGAACGTGCCCGGTACGCCGGTGCCGTTGCCGCCCGCACCCGTCGGTGCCCGGACGGTTCCGCTGACGCCGCAGCCCGGCGACAGCGACATCGCTCCCGGATTCGCTCCGATTCCCGGGCCGCTGATCGCGCCGCCGGCGCCGCCGGGACCTGGTCCCAGCGCCGGTCCGGCAGGCACCGCGCCGCTGCCGGGTAACCCGCCGTTCCTCCCGCCAGGGTCGCAAGGATAGGGCCGCCACGATGTCGACTGTTTTCAGCATCCGAAACATCAAGAAGCCGAACCTGTCCAAGGGGACGGTTATCGGTGGTGCCATCGCGCTCGTGGTGATCGTGCTCGCCGGTTTCTTCGGCCTGCAGCTGTACCGCAAGATGACCACCACCACGGTGACGGCCTACTTCCCCGAGGTGCTCGCGCTGTACCCGGGCGACAAGGTCCTGATCATGGGCGTCGAGGTCGGTGCCATCGACACCACCGAGCCACACGGCGATCAGATGAAGGTCGTCTTCCACTACTCGAATCACTTCAAGGTGCCGCAGAACGCGTCGGCGTCGGTGCTGAACCCGAGTCTGGTCGCGTCCCGCGTGGTTCAGCTGTCGCCGCCGTACACCGGTGGTCCGACGATGGCCGACGGAGCCGTGATTCCGAAGGAACGCACCCAGATTCCGATCGAGTACGACGAGCTGCGCAATCAGCTGACGCGCATCCTCGCCGAACTGGGTCCGACCAAGGAGCAACCGAAGGGCCCGTTCGGCGACATCATCGAGTCGTTCGCCGACGGCTTCGAGGGCAAGGGCGCGCAGTTCAACAAGACCCTCAAGGGTCTGTCGGATGCGGTGAACACCCTGAACCAGGGCCGCGGCGACTTCTTCCAGGTGATCAAGAGTCTGGCGGTGTTCGTCAACGCGCTGCACCAGAGCGATCAGCAGTTCGTGTCGCTGAACAACGACCTGGCGTCATTCACGAACAAGTTCACCAACACCGACCAGGAGCTGGCGTCGGCGCTCAAGGATTTGAACCAGGTCATGGCGACGACCCGGAGCTTCCTGGACAAGAACGGCAGCGTCCTGGCCCACGACATCAACAACGTGTCCGAGGCGACGACGGCCATCCTGCAGCCGGAGCCGCGGGACGGCCTGGAACGTGCGTTGCACGCCTACCCGAACTTCCTGGCCAACCTCGAGAACATCTACTCGCCGGCGACCGGCGGTCTGATCGCCTCCGGTGTGCTGCCGGGCGTGACCAACTCGAACCCGTTGCAGTTCATCTGCAGCTCGATCCAGGCCGGTAGCCGGTTGGGTTACCAGGATTCTGCGGAGCTGTGCGCGCAGTACCTGGCCCCGGTGATGGACGCCATCAAGTTCAACTATCTGCCGTTCGGTATCAACATGGCGACCACCGCCATGACGCTGCCGAAGTTGGTCACGTACTCAGAGCCGCGCCTGCAGCCCCCGGGCGGATACAAGGACACGACCGTGCCGGGCGTGTTCTCGCCCGACACCCCGTGGTCACACGGCCAGCACGAGGCGGGCTGGATCACCGCACCGGGCATGCAGGGACTCAAGGTCGGACAGTCGACCCAGGACCTGCTGACGCCGGAGTCGCTGGACGAGCTCATGGGTGGCCCGGACATCATTCCGCCGACCGGTGGCGTCAACATGTCGGGTCCGCCGAACGCCTACAACGAGAGCAGCCCGCTGCCCCCGCCGTGGTACCCGCAGCCGGGACCGGTCTCGCCGCCGCGACCGGGCAATGATCCGAGCCCGATGAGTGCCATGGCACCTGGGCCCGCCCCAGGACCCGCTCCGGCGCCCGCGCCGGCCGGACCCGCACTTCCTGCCGAAGTTGGAGGCCAATGATGACCGGGTCCATGGGGCCGAAGTCACCCTCGGCATCGCGGCACCGCGGTGGGTGGGCGCGTAACGCCCGCCGGGTCGGCGTGCTGTCGGCAGCGGCGCTGGTCCTCAGCTCGTGCGGCTGGCGCGGTATCGCCAACGTGCCGCTGCCCGGTGGTCCGGGCACGGTGGCCGGCCATTCGACGATCTACGTCCAGATGCCGGAAACGTTGGGGCTCAACGCCAACAGCCGGGTCCGGGTGGCCGACGTGTTCGTCGGCCGGGTGCGAGCGATCGAGCTGAAGAACTGGGTGCCCACCCTCACGGTGGATCTGAACCCCGGTATCAACCTGCCGCGCAACGTGCAGGCCAAGATCGGGCAGACCAGCCTGCTGGGTGCCCAGCACCTCGAGCTGGACCCGCCGGCCGACCCGTCGTCCCAACCGCTGCGCAACGGCGACACCATCGAGTTGAAGAACTCGTCGGCGTACCCGACCATCGAGCGGACGTTGGCCGGTATCTCCGGAATCCTCAACGGCGGCGGTGTGCCCAACGTCGAGAAGATCCAGTCCGAGGTCTACAACATCCTCAACGGGCGCGCGGATCAGATCAAAGAGTTCCTGCACCGGTTGGACACGTTCACGGACGAGATCAATCAGCAGCGTGAGGACATTACGCGGGCCATCCGCTCCAGTGACACGTTGCTGAAGGTCGTCGCGGATCGCAACGACACCCTTGATCGGGTGCTGACCGAGACGCCGCCGCTGATCGAGCACTTCAACAAGACCCAGGACCTGTTCTCGAACGCGCTCTTGGCGCTGGGCCGGCTGTCGAAGGCGTCGGACACCACGCTGTCGAACAGCAACGCGAACCTCCACACCAACCTCGCAACGCTGCAGCGGGCGCTCAAGCAGATCGCCAAGACGTCGCCGAACCTGGTGCCGGCCATGAAGCTGCTGTTCACGCTGCCGTTCCCGATCGACAACATCCCGAAGGTCATCCGCGGCGACTACATGAACCTCTCGCTGCACCTCGACCTGACGCTGAGTGCCATCGACAACGGCATCCTGACCGGCACCGGGCTGTCGGGTATGGCTCGGGCGCTGGAACAGTCGTGGGGCCGTGACCCGGCGACGATGATCCCGGACGTTCGATTCACCCCGAACCCGGCCAACGCACCGGGCGGCCCGCGTGTGGAAAGGGGGGAGTGACCGATGCTGACCCGTTTTCTGAAGATTCAGCTGATCATCTTCAGCATCGTGACTGTGGCGGCGCTCGTCGGGCTGTCCCTGGTGTACCTCAAGCTGCCGACCTACCTCGGCGTGGGTATGCATCGGCTGTACGCCGAACTGCCCAACTCGGGCGGCCTGTACAAGACCGCCAACGTCACCTACCTGGGTAACCAGGTGGGCAAGGTGCTGGCCGTCGAGCCGACGGTAACCGGCGCGCGCGTGACCATGGACGTCAACAACGATGTGGACATCCCGGACAACGTGCAGGCGAACGTCCACTCGGTGTCCGCGGTCGGTGAGCAGTTCATCGATCTGGTGCCGCCGGAGAACCCGTCCAAGCGGTACCTCTCCGCTGGGCAGACGATCACCAAGGGCTCCGTCCCCAAGGAGGTCGGTCCGGCTCTCGACGCGACACAGAACGCGCTCGCCTCGCTGCCGAAGGAGAAGATCGGCGCGCTGCTGGACTACACCACGGAGGCGGTCGGCGGGCTCGGCCCGTCACTGCAGCACCTCGTCGACGGTACCCAGGCGCTAGCGGGGGACTTCAAGGACAACCTCGGTTCGGTCGACGACATCATTCAGAACTCGGCCCCGATCATCGACAGTCAGGTCAGGTCCGGTGACGCCATTTCACGGTGGGCCCGGAACCTGAATGTGCTGGCCTCGCAGTCGGCTCAGCAGGACGCGGCGCTGCGCAACGCCATCCAGCAGGGCGCGCCGACGGCCGATCAGCTCAACGCCGTGTTCGGTGAGGTCCGTGACGCGTTGCCGCAGTCGCTGGCCAACGTCGAGATCGTGCTCGACATGCTGAAGCGCTACAACAAGGGCCTCGAACAGGTGCTCGTGGTGCTGCCGATGGCCGGCCCGATCGTCGACTCGCTGACCGCGGTCTACGAGAAGGAACTCCCGATCAACCTGGCACTGGGCATCAACCAGCCGCCGCCGTGCCTCACCGGCTTCCTGCCGGCCTCGAAGTGGCGGTCCCCGGCGGACACGTCGACCGCCCCGCTGGAGTCGGGCCTGTACTGCAAGATCCCGAAGGACGCCCAGAACACGGTCCGTGGTTCGCGCAACCTGCCCTGTGTGGACAACCCGGCGAAGCGCGCGGCGAGCCCCATGGAGTGCCGCGACAACAAGCCGTACGAGCCGCTGGGCACCAACCCGTGGTACGGCACCCCGGACCAGATCGTGAACTGCCCGGCCCCCGCCGCGCGTTGTGATCAGCCGGTCGACCCGGGCAAGGTGATCCCGGCTCCGTCGATCAACAACGGGATGAACCCGCTGCCGGCCAACATGCTGCCGCCGCCGGAGCGTGCGTCGGCGCCGTCCAGTGACCCGATCAGCGCACCGGGGCAGGGCACGGTGGAGTGCAGCGGGCAGCAACCCAACAAGTGCCTCTACACTCCGGCAGCAGGACCAGAGGCCACCTACAACCCGCAGAGCGGTCAGGTGGTCGGACCGAACGGTGTGAAGTATTCGGTCAGTAACTCGAGCAACCCAGGAGACGACGGATGGAAGGAGATGCTGGCACCAGCCAGCTGAACCCCACCGATGAGCAGGACGTCACGTCCCAGGACGTGGTGACGACAGAGCCGTCTGCCGAGGAATCGATCGAGGCGCCGGGTGAAACCGGTGAATCAGAGGGTGCGCAGCGCCCCGCCCGGATCGGGCGGGGCATTGCCCTGACGGTGTGCCTGGCGCTTGTGGTGCTGGCCGCCGCGGTCGGCGCGGGCGGTTGGTTCGCGCTCAAATCGCATCGGGAGAGTCAGGCGCTCGCGGCGAACGAGACGGCCGCCATCGCGGCGGCCAAGGACTGCGTCACGGCCACCCAGGCACCCGACACGTCGGCCATGATCGCCGCGCAGACGAAGATCATCGAATGCGCCACCGGCGCGTACCAGACGCAGGCGTCGTTCATGAGCGGCATCACGCTCGAGGCGTACAAGGCCGCCAACGTGCAGGTGCAGATCTCGCAGATGCGCGCGGCCGTCGAGAAGCACAACGATGACGGGTCCATCGACGTCCTGGTGGCGGTGCGCGTGAAGATCAACAACAGCGCCGAGAAGGACAAGGAAGTCGGTTACCGGATGCGGGCGCAGATGGCACCGGTGGACGGGAAGTTCAAGGTGGCCAAGCTCGACCAGGTCACCTCGTGACGGTTGGTCAGGAGACGACGAGCGCCGAGGCAGTGAGCACGGGGTCGGAGTTCGAAGCGGCACCGGTGTTGGCCTCGTGGCCGGCGCGGGCCGGCGCTTTCGCGCTGGACGTGCTCCTGGGCGTGGCGATCATCGCCGTGATGGCCCTGCTGGGCTATGCCGCCCGGGCCGAATGGACGCTGTGGGCGTACGCCGCCGTGGCCACGCTGGCCGCGGCCGCGGTCCTGGTGAACCGGTGGCTGTTGCCGTCGATCACCGGATGGAGCCTGGGCCGCTCGCTGTTCGCCATCCGGGTGGAGCGGGTGCCGGCCGGCGTTCCCGCCGGTATGGGCCGACTGGTCCTGCGTGACCTCGCGCATCTGTTGGATACCGTTGCGGTGCTGCTGGGCTGGCTGTGGCCGCTCTGGGACCCGCGGCACCGCACTTTCGCAGATCTGTTGCTGCACCACGAAGTTCGCGTCGCCCCGGCGCCCGCGGCGGACCCCGGCCGGCGGGCCGGGCAGGTGCTCGTGGCCGGTGCTCTGGTCTGTGTGGCGGCGGTGGGACTGAGCTACGGCGTGCAGTTCCGGCACGACCGCGCGGTCGACGAGGCGCGGCACCAGATTTCCGAGCAGGGTCCCAAGATCGTCGAGCACGTCCTGAGCTACGGCATCGACACCTATCAGAACGACTTCAAGACCGCCCAGGCGTTGGTCACCGACGGTTACCGCGACCAGCTGATCAAGCAGCAGCAGGCGGTGAGCAAGAAACCGACGACCAACCAGTACTACGCGGTGAGCAGCGCGATCCTCAGCGCCGGAACCGATCAGGCCACCATGCTGCTCGCGCTGCAGGGACAGCGCGGTGTCGACGCCAACACCCTGCGGTTCATCACCGCGACCGTGCGGGTCGAGTTCGTGAAGTCACCCGACGGCAGGTGGCAGTTGTCGAATCTGACGGTGCTCAAGAGCCCGCGGGGAGGACGCTGATGAGTCCGCGTCGCAAGATCGATGCTGCCGAGAGCTTCGTCGCCGGTGACTACTTCAAGGCTGTCGCGGCGGTGCCCCGCCGCGTGGTGTTGGCGGTGATTGCCTGCGTCACAACGGTTTTGGTGATCGCCGCGATCGCGGCCAGCACCTACCTGCTGGTCCAGCACGAGAAGGACGTGGCGAGCCAGGCCAAGTCGGCGGCGGTGCTGGGCTACGTCGAAGAGTTCATGAGGGGCTTCACCGCGGTCGACCCGTTCCACGCCAACGCCTACGTCGAGAAGATCGCGGGGCAGTCCACCGGCGAGTTCGCCAAACAGTTCAAGGACAAGCACGACCAGATCCTGATGCAGGTGGCGCGCGCGCAACCGGCGGAGGGATCCGTCGAAGACGCGGGCGTACAACGGTGGAATGACGACGGCAGCGCCGACGTGCTGATCGCGATGAAGCTGACGACGACGACGCCGGACGGCAACGCGACCGTGGAAAGTGGCTCGCGTTGGGTGGTAACGGCTACGCAGGAAGGGCAGCAGTGGAAGATCAGCCGCATGAATCCGGTGATGTGACCCCCGGGGAGTCTGTGGCCGATGCTCCGCAGCCGGCCGACGCCCCGCAGGGCAAAGCGGCCAGGCGCAGGCACCGTCTGCCCCGGCATCAGACCGCCGGTGCCGCACCGGCTGACGACGCTGCCGCCGAACAGGCGGAAGAAACTGCCGCACAAGAAGATTCGGACGCCGACGCGACGGACGAGGTGGCCGCGGACGAGGCGGCCGCGGACGAGGCGGACGCCGACGCGACGGATGAGGTGGTCGCGGACGAGGTGGAAACGGCGCCGGTGACGCTGGTGCCGCACCGCCCTGCCGGGCGCAAGCTGCTGGCCGCCGGCGCGGTGGCGGCGGCGCTGTTCGTCGGGGCCTCGGCCTTTGCGGGCGCGGCGGTGCAGCCGTACCTGGCGGATCGTGCCCTGGTGCAGGCCAAGTTCGAGGTCGCCAAGACCGCTGCCGCGGCGGTGTCGACGCTGTGGTCGTACTCGCCGGACGACATGGACAAGCTGGCCGACCGGTCGCAGCAGTATCTGGCCGGCGGTTTCGCCGGGGAGTACCGCAAGTTCGTCGATTCGATCGTTGCGAGCAACAAGCAGGCTCAGGTCACCAACCAGACCAAGGTTATGGGCACAGCGGTGGAAAGTATCGGTGCAAATCAGGCCACGGCGCTCGTCTACACCAACTCGGTCGCGACCAGCCCGCTGACCAAGGGCATCCCGTCGCTCCGCTACCTGTCGTACCGGTTGACGCTGAAGCGCTCCGGGGCCGACTGGAAGGTCAGCCAGATGAGTGCCCTGACCAAATTGGATCTGACGCCCCAGCTGTAGCCGATGGGTCTGTGCAGCGCGTTTGCCTGAATTGATGCGTACTGCCTGTCAGCACACTGTGAATACCGGGCCTTTGCCTATGTTGCGAAGCTGCCGGCGACGGTCGGCGGCTGTCAACTATGGCCTGAATCACGTTTGGACCTGCATGAGTACGACGTCACAGCAACTGTCGCGTCAATATATGCCAAGGCGTGGAACTGCTGGGCGAGGGAAGTTTGAGCCGTCCAGCAAACTATATTTACGCGGCAAAAATTTGCTGCTGATGCGGCGACCCAAGGCCGATGTGAGCCTCCGGGAGCCGATTGCCAAATCTGGGAAAGCGGCTGGTCAAGATGCATGTTGGAGCTGCGATGCATTAATGTTACCGTCCGGTTGATAACCAATTGTGGTGGCTGAGGGGACGGGGCAAAATGGCAGTTTCGTATCGCGCTGGGCGCGTTCAAGCAAAGCGGGCGGCATTGCTGGGTGCGGCGGCCGCAACAGCTACCGCGATGACGGTCACGGCCTCGGTCCCGAACCCGCCGGCCCCCAAGGTGGTGCCGTCGTCGCACTCGGCCGTCCACCTGTCGGCGTTCACCACGCCGTTCCCGGAGCCGGGCGTGCTGCCGGATATCACGTTCGGTGTCGGCAACGCGGCGTACAACCTGGCCCAGGGCGGCATCGAGGCGCTCCTGCCGCCGCTCGTGCAGGCGCTCAGCGCCGCGGGCGGCCTCAGCGGGCTCAACCTCACGAACCTGATCAACCAGCTGCCGCCGAATCTGCTGTCGCAGATTCTCGACGTGATCCCGATCGGACTGGAGCCGCTGCTGCAGGCGGCGCTGGGGCCGATCCTCACGGGCGCGCTGGTCCCGCTGCTCAAGGCACTCAACATCATGGACGCCGACGGCAACGTGACCCTGAGCGGACTGCTGGACGTTCTGGGTATCAGCCTGGACAACATCCTGGACCTGAGTGGCCTGGACGTCCCGGGCGTCAACATCGTCACCGCCGGGCCGGTGTTCACGCTGCTGAAGATCGCCGGGCTCGACCTGGGCTGGACGCCGGGCACCGCGAACGCCGTGGCCAACGCGATCAACAACACCGATTACCTCGAGGTCGGCGCGCTGGGCCTCATCAACGAGGTGCTGGACCGGGCCGGGAACCTCGGTGGCCTCGGCCCGTTGATCACGGCTGTGCAGGTGGCGATCAACCTTGTCGGCGACGCCATCGGCCTGGACAACCTGGACCTGATCGATGTGCGGGTGCCGATCACCATCGGCTTCGGCCTCGGCGCGTTCTCTGCCGGACAGGCGTACTCGAAGGTGCTGGCAGATCTGTCCAACCAGCCGGGCGGTACCACCGATGGCGGCGCCAACCCGATCCTGGGCAGCCTGACCGTCCTGCCGCTGATCCTGCTGAACAACCTGGGCCGCGCCAATGGCGGCATGCTGGCCCGCTTCTACCCGATCGGCGACCTGCTGGGCCTCAACTTCATCACCCCCGATGTCGAGGCCGCCCACAGTGGCGGAATCCCGTTGCTCAACACCGGATTGTCCATCGGCGGCGCGAACCTGCTGCCGATCAAGGTCGACGCCACGCTCATGTACCAGCCGTTCTCGGACCTGGCTGCCTGGCCCAACCCGTTCAGCCTGGCCAACAACCTGGTGGCCGGCACGTTGCCGACGTACCTGTTCCGCGGCATCTCCACCGCCACCCTGACCAACCAGCTGACCAGCCAGCTGGGCGACCTCGCCGGTGGCCTGCTGGGCGGAAATCCGTTGGCGGTCAACATCTATCTGACCGTCCCGACCAACACGCTGCCGTTGATGGAGCCGATGTACCTGACCGGCGACGTGCTGAACATGGTCAGCTTCGGCACGCTGGGTGACCCGGTCTACCGGTTGGCCAACGCACTCGCGCCGGCCATGACCAGCCTGGTGAACCTGGGCTACACCGACGTCGTCCGCAACGCGGACGGCACCTACAGCCGCACCCTGGACGACGCCGCCACCCCGACGCCGTTCTTCTCGTTCCCGAACGTCAACTGGCAGAAGGTGCCGGCGGACATCATGAACTCGCTGGTCGCGGGCTTCAAGAAGGAGTTCTTCAGCGCCAACCCGACCGCTGCGCCGGACAACGCAGTCGAAGCGCTGATCAAGCTGCTGACCGGCGGCAAGCTCGGCAGCTTCAACCCGCTGGGCGGCCTGGCCGGCACGGTGCAGAACCTGCTCAACGGCGTGCTGGGCACGCTGGGCGGTCTGACGCAGGGCGCGACGGTCAACTCGCTGGCGGCGAAGGAGGGCGTCGTCAGCCCGACGGCCGCGACCGACATTCCGTCGACCACGCCGAAACTGGCGCCGCTGTCGGCGAGCCTCACCGGCCTCACCGGTACGAGCAAGAAGGACGGCAAGCAGGCCACTGATCAGACGGCCGGCGACAAAGACAAGACGGCCGAGGACACGACCGGCACCACACCGGCCGCCGAAGATCCCAAGACCGACCCGAAGGCCGAGCCCAAGGCAGAGGACACCAAGACCGATCCGAAGGCCGACCCGAAGACCGACACCAAGACGGACACCGAGCAGTCGTCGGGCAAGCACGCCGCCGAGGAAGGCACCCCGTCCACGCCGGACAGCGGTAAGAAGCCGAAGCACGCCGCTGACGATGCGGACGGCACGTCCACCGCAGGCAAGGACAAGAAGGACAAGAAGGCCGACAAGCCCGCGAAGACCGACAAGGTCACCAAGGACACGAAGGCCGGCAAGGACAAGTCCGAGAAGGTCGCCAAGGACACCCCGAAGACCAAGCGGCAGAAGAAGGAAAGCGCCGCGAAGTCGACCGCCGCCACCGGCGGGGGCTCAGCCGCACACGCCGGCTGACACCGGCAACAGGAACGCCCGACGTGAATTCACGTCGGGCGTTCTTGTCTTTGAGTGAGAACTGACGTCGTGAAAACCCGAGTGCGGGTGTGCGTAGGTTCGCAGTCGACGTTGTCGGGTCAGGCGGACCAGGCCTGACGCGCAGGCCGCCGGCGGACGACGGTGCCGCCGGCCCGGCGGCGGTGGCCTTGACCAGATCGGCCGCTCCGAATCCGGTGCCGCTGCAATTCAACTCGGCCGGCGTCACCGGCCCGCGCGCGAAGCCCCAGGGCCCTCACCAGTCGGCCGGTGACAACGACGACGCCGACGAGCAGCCGGCCCACGAGCCACAGGCACAGCCCGACACAGACCCCGACGCCGAGCCCGAGGCAGAAGAGCCCGAGACCGATACGGAGGCCGATCTTCAATCCGATCCGCAGGCACGCGGGGAAGCGTTCGATCTCCAGACCGGTGGCGGTGGGCCGCTGTGGGCGTCGCATGGCGAGGAGGACGAGCCGCGCCAGGCCGCGGGCGGATGCGGAACGTCCCCGGCGGGCTGCTCCGAGATCGAGCAGGAGTCGAAAAGCGCTGGCGCCAAGGCTGATTCCGGTGCCTGCGGCACCGGGGGAGCGGCGGCCTGGCGCCTGACGCATCAGGCGAAGCCGAGCCAGCCGGGGAGTGCGCGTTCTCTGGAGTCGCACAGCACTGCCGGGGTGTCGCAGGAACCGCGCGGCGTACCGGATCCGGCCCAGCGGCCGCCGGTGTCGCGGCGCAGCACGATGGCGGAGGAACCGCCGCCGTCCAGGAGGATGGCGGTGTCGCTGCCGAGCGCCCGGAACAGGTCCTGGACTTGATCGGGCGTGTAGCTGCCGCCCTGGAAGATGTACATCTCGTCGCGGCTCCGCACGTATGCCAGCGCGGTGCGGGCGGCGCTGGGGCCACCGTCGTTCAACTGGCTGGTGTCGCCAGGTGCCAGCAGGCCGATGCCGCTGACCGCGACGAACCGGGCGCCCTGGTTCACCAGGTTGTTGATCGCGCCGGTTGCGGCATTGAAATCGCTTGTGCTGCTTGGCGTTATCATGTACGGCGCGCCATCGGACGGAATGACCATGGTGCTCAGCGCAGTCCACACCTCGTTACCGCCGGACAGTCCCTGCTTGCCGGCGTAGGGGATGGTGCCGGTGACGGCGGCGTTGGCGCGGCCCTGGCCGCGGGTGTTGTCGACGTAGGCGCCCAGCGGCGAACTGCACCCTGTCGAGGTCCACGACCCGCCCTGCTGGCCACGGATGTCGAAGAAATTGGCGTTCACCGCGATGGTGGGCCGGCCCAGCGCCTGCCACGCCTCCAGCGGTGTGAAGACCTCGGAGGCCTGCCACAGTCCCTCGGCGGTGCGGGCGCGGGGATCGCGTTCGCAGCGGGATTGGATGCCGCGGTGGGAGTCGACGAGCAGGCGCGGGTTCATGCGCTGCGACGCTGCTTTGATGACGAGCAGATGGCCGCCGTTGCCCGACTCGTACCAGTTGCCCGCGGCGTTGAGCAAAGGCGCGGGGTGGTCGCCGCCGAAGTTGTACACCAGGAAGCTGCCGCGGTAGTTCGTGATGGCGTTGACCAGCAGCGAGCGGCCGTCGGCGGCGTGCGCTGCCGGTGCTCCGGCTGTGCCGGCGAGACCGGCGGCCAGGGTCAGAACCGTTGTGTGCGTGAGCAATTGCCGCAGACGGTGGACGACGCGGCGTCGGGAAGTCGACCCGAGAAACGACATTGTGGCCCTTCCTCCGGTCCGATACAACGACCTTCAGCGTAGCCACAGCAAACACTCTGTCAACTTTGGTCACGTCCGCATCACGGGGCGATGACGGATGAATCACCTTGGTGGACAGAGCAATTGGCCCCGCTACCGACCGGAGTCGGAGCGGGGCCATGCGCGCAGGGTTACGAGCCGAGCAGATCGGTGTGCATTTCCCACACCAGAATCTCGGCCGGTGTGGTGGCGGTGACGCGTTGCCCGCCCGACGCCGTCAGCCGCACGGCATCGCCTTCCTGCAGTGGCCCGGCGCCCTCGAGCGCCACCTCTCCACGTGCCACGAACAGGTGTAGGTACTTCGCCGACGGCAGCTCGACGCTGTCGCCGGGCTCCAGCCGCGCGCCGTGCAGCGCCGCGTTGCGCTGGCCGATGGTGATGGCGGTGTCGTTGGAATGGCCGGGCATGCCCGAGGCGATGGTGACCAGCTTGCCGCGCAACAGCTCGTCGTCGATCTCCAGCTGTTGGTAGCCCGGCGTCTTGCCGGACTCGTCGGGCACCACCCACATCTGCACGAAATGCACCGGCTCGCTGTGTGATTCGGCGCCGGTCAGGCGCCAGGAGTCGTTCTTCTCCGAGTGCAGGATGCCGCGTCCGGCGGACATCCGTTGGGCCAGCCCGGGGTAGATGACGCCCGAGTTGCCGGTGGAGTCCTGGTGCACGAGCGATCCGCGCAGCACCCACGTGACGATCTCCATGTCGCGGTGCGGATGGGTCTCGAAACCCGAACCGGGGGCGACACGGTCGTCGTTGTTCACCAGCAGCAGGCCGTGGTGGGTGTTGGCCGGGTCGTAGTGGCCGCCGAATGAGAACGAATGTTTCGAGTCCAGCCACGAGATGCGGGTGGCGTCGCGGTCGGCCGCGCGACGGATGTCGACTGTTTCGGTCATGTCGTCCCCTGTCGTTGTCGGTGAGCTTAGGTGTCGCTACTGGACGGCACAACATAAATGATGTGTCATATATTTCATGTGGCTGACCGACGACCAACAGCACCTCTGGCGGGCCTATCTGGCCATGAGCGGCCGCCTGCAGCTGGCGCTGAACCGGCAGCTGCAGCGCGACCACGGGTTGTCGCTGGCGGACTACGACGTGCTGGTCGCCCTCAGCGAGTTACCGGACTGCCGCATGGGTCAGCTCGGTACCCATCTGGGGTGGGAGCAGAGCCGGGTGTCGCATCAGCTGGCGCGCATGCGCTCGCGGGGGCTGATCGAGCGATCCGGGTCGACCGATGACCGGCGCGCGGCCGTCGTCACCCTCACCGCCGAGGGGCGGGACGCGCTCGAGGCCGCCGCGCCCGGGCACGCCGAGTTGGTGCGCTCGGTGGTGTTCGACGGCATGAATCGGTCGCAGGCGGACGCGTTGCGGCGGTGGACGGCGACGGTGCTGCAGCGACTGGACTGAACGGACCCGGGGAGCCGAGGCGAATTCGCGGCTACAGTAGGGACCGTCGGGTTTGCGGGGAGGATTCACGTGAAACATTCGGTCGCCACGATTGCGACAGCGGGCGCGCTGGTCGCCGGGTTGGCATGGCTGCCGGCTCCCCAGGCGCACGCGGAACGCTGCATTCCGCTGGACGGTACCCCGATGGTGCTCAAGCGGGAGAAAAGCTTCGGCATCGGTAAAGACCTCGATATCAACCGGACCTACACGTATGCCGATGGCATGGTGAATTGGACCATCGAGCAGTCCGGCGGCGTCAAATACAACACCGGTTTCGGTTTCGGTGCACGGATCAACGCGGTCTACATCCCCGAACTGAATTCGAGCGGATCCGTTCCGGGCGCCCCGGGCGAGTACGTGAACATCGACAGCTTCCATTTCCACGAGACCGTGCTGGTCTGCCCGCAGTAGTCATGCGCTAGCGCGTTTGCTGGCCCGTCGGCAGCCCGTGCCGGCATATGACACAACCGTCAATTCGCCGGAAATTGCTGGTACGCCGGTGTTAGCGTCCTGTCGTCGCAGTCAATATTGCGGGATGGGGCGGGGCACATGGCTGGCAGTCATCGTGAAGTCGACGTACGCGGATCGCGTTTGGCATTACTGGGAGTCGCGGCGGCGACCGCAACGGCCACCGCCGTCGTCGCGCCCGCGCCGACGCCCACGGCGTTGCTGGCCCAGACTCACCGCGCGGTGAACCTGACGGCCGCGACCACGCCCTACCAGGCGTTCCAGAACACCGTCGACACCGTCTTGCCGGCGCTGGTCAATCAGTTCGGTCGCAAACCGACCGTGACGCTGCAGACGCTGCTGGCGCAGATCCCGCCCAGCTTGCTGACCGATGTGCTCAACGCCAATATCGGCAACATCAACGTGCCGTCGCTGCTGAACATGCTGAGCCCCGATCTCGTCTCGGGTCTCACCTCGCAAGTGGGCGCCGGGACGACGTCGCAACTGAGCACGGCGATCAGCGCGGCCGTCAGCTCGGCACTGAACACCGCGCTGTCGGGCCTGACCGGCACGAGCTTCCTGAGCACGTTGCAAACGGGACTGGTGAGCGCACTGGTCGGACCGCTGCAAACAATGCTGGGCGGGCTGTCCATCACCGTCCCCATCGTCGGGATACCGCTGAGCCTCTCTGGTCTGCTCAACGTCTCCGGCCTGGCCACCACGGTGGCCAACCTCGTCGCCACCGACCTCATCGGGCAGCTGACCACCAGCATCACCAGCGGTCTGACCGGCGGCCTGTCCGGCGGCGCGCTGACCAACGGCCTCGGCGGCACGCTCACCGGTGCATTGAGCGGCATCGTCACCGGCAACCTCGGCGATCTGGTGAACCCACTGCTGCAGGCCGCGGGTTTCCAGGACGCCGCGGGCAACATCGGCGTCGGCACGCTGCTCGACCTGGCCGGGTTGAACCTCGGCAGCCTCGTCGACAGCAACGCCATCTCCGTGACCACCGCAGGCCCGGCCTTCACGCTGGCCAGGCTGCTGGGCGTCGACGTCGGTTGGACCCCGGGCACCGAAACGGCCATCGCCGACCGCGTCAACAACACGGGGTACCTCACGCTCGGCACCGACACCCTGAAGGACGCGCTGGCGACCAACCTCACCAACGCACTCAATACCGGTGCACTGGCGACGAGCCTGACGCCCATCCTGACCACCGCACTCACCAGCACTCTGACGAGCTCACTCACCACCTCGCTGACGACTGCGCTGACCAGCGCCCTGACCAGCACCGTGGACGGCACGGTCGGCAGCACCAGCACTCTGACCACGGCACTGACGACCGCCATCAGCACCGCCGTCGGCGACCTGGGCCTGAGCTACGTGCCGCTCGTAGGCCTACCGATCGACCTCACCAGCACTGTGGTGAACGCGCTGAATCCCCTCATCGGCGGTCTGGTCACCGGCCTCACCGATGGGACGAGTATCAGCACTTTGGTCAACAGCACCGTGAGCAGCACGGTCACGAGCGTCGTCGGGACCGTGGTCACCGGCGCCACCAGCGGACTGTCCGGCACGGTGTCCGGGGCGTTGACGGGCGTGCTGAGCAGCGCGGTGCTCGGCGTCGTCGACGCCATCCCGTCGCTGGACGTCGGGTCGGTCCGAGTGCCCATCGTGGTGGCCAGCGGCCTGGGCGCGTTCTCGGCCGGCGCGGCCTACCGGGACGTGCTGGCCAAGTTGTCGTCGCAGCCGGGCGGGCTCAACTACACGGGTGCCACGTCGATCGCCGGCAGCCTGACCCTGTTGCCGGAGATTCTGCTCAACAACGCGGGCCGCGCCAATGGCGGTGTGCTGGCGCGATTCTCGTCATTCCTGCGGATGCTGGGCATCAACGCCGT
Organism: Mycobacterium sp. SMC-13; assembly: GCF_045311035.1. Taxonomy (NCBI): domain Bacteria; kingdom Bacillati; phylum Actinomycetota; class Actinomycetes; order Mycobacteriales; family Mycobacteriaceae; genus Mycobacterium; species Mycobacterium sp. SMC-13. Next base: position 63,364 of record NZ_JBJIAI010000004.1, on the reverse strand, counting down.
CACCCCGGACGTCGCGATTACCAGCAGCGGCGGCACCGCGCTCGGCGGTACCGGGCTGGCTCTCGGCGGTGCGAACCTGGTGCCCGTCAAGATCGACGCGACCGTCGAGTACCAGCCGCTGTCCGACTTCGCGGCCTGGGCGAACCCGGTGACGTTGTTGAACAACATGGCGGCCGGGCTGATGCCGACGTACATCCTGCGCGGCGTCGACCAGGCCACGGCGGCCGGTCAGCTGATCACGCAGCTGGAGTCGATGGTCACGAATCTGGCGGGCGGCGGTTCGGCCAACACCAACATCTATCTGACGGCGGCGGCGAACCACCTGCCCCTGCTGGAGCCGGTCTACCTCGCCGGTGATGCGTTGAACCTCGTCGGTCTGACGCCTGTCGGGAACGTCGCCTACCGGTTGGGCAACGCGCTGTCGCCGGTTCTGACCAGTCTGGTGAATCTGGGCTATTCGGACGCGTATTGGGATCCTGCCTCGGGCCAGTACCTGCGCACCCTGAACACCGCGGCCACCCCGGTGCAGTTCGGGACCCTGCCGCACATCGATTGGTCGAAGGTGGTTCCCCGCCTGATGACGTCATTGGTCACGGGATTCGAGAAGGCGTTCACCGGCCCGGTCTCGATGCCGAACGCCATCTCGGAGGCGATCTCGGTGATCAGCAAGGGCGGCAACCTGTTGAGTCTGGGTGCGCTGCCGTCGTCGGTCGCCGCAACCCCGACGCCCGCGGCGGTGGCAGCGTCCGCCCCGACCGCGACCACCAACAAGTCCAAGCCATCGACGCCCACGGCCATCGCCGCGACGCCCACCACCGCGGCGACCGGCACGCAGACGACGGGCACGACAGCGACCTCCACGACGCCCGCCGAGTCCCCTGCGGCTGAACCGACGACGAAGGACCTCACGAAACCCAAACATGCCAAGGACGATGCCGCCGGGCCGACGGCGGCGACGGGTACGGCGAACGACAAGGCGGCGCCGGACGACAGCAAGCCCGCCGACGCGACCAAGGGCACGGACAAGGGCGCGGACAAGGGCGAGCGCAAGGCGGGCAAGCCCAAGACCACCAAGACCACCAAGGCGCCGAAGCCCAAAGGCAATGCAGAGAGCGCGGATTCGTCCGCGGCGAAAGTCGACGCCGACAACGCGGGAACAGGCCGGCACCGGGCCCCGTCGTCGACCGGCGGCAAGCACCGCGCGCCGGAATCGGGTAGCGGCAAGCACGCCGCCTGAGCTTTGCCAGGTCCGTCCCGGTGAGCGGACGGCCTCGCATACGCTGTCGGCGTGGATATCAATGGAGCTAGCGCGGTCGTCACCGGCGGCGCGTCAGGAATCGGTGCGGCTGTTGCCCGTCAGTTGGCCGCCAAGGGTGCCCGGGTCGTCATTGCCGACCTCCAGGCCGAGAAGGGCGAGGCGCTCGCCAAGGAGATCGGCGGCGTCTTCGTCACCGTCGACGTCACCAACACCGAGCAGATCATCGACGCGGTCAAGACCGCCGCTGACCTCGGCCCGCTGCGTGCCCTGGTGAACTCGGCCGGTGTCGGCTGGGCCCAGCGCACCATCGGCAAGGACGGCGAGTTCGAGTCGGCGCACAACCTGGACCTGTACAAGAAGGTTCTCGACATCAACCTGGTCGGCACCTTCGACTGCATCCGCATCGCCGCCACCCAGATGAGCAAGAACGACTTCACCGAGGCCGGTGAGCGTGGTGCCATCGTCAACATGACCAGCGTCGCGGCGTTCGACGGCCAGATCGGCCAGGCCGCGTACTCGTCGTCCAAGGGTGGCGTCGTGGGCCTGACCCTGCCGGTCGCGCGCGACCTGTCGGCTGTCGGCATCCGCGTGAACACCGTGGCCCCCGGCCTGATCGACACCCCGATCTACGGCGAGGGCGAAGCCTCGGAGGCCTTCAAGGCCAAGCTCGGCGAGTCGGTGCTGTTCCCGCACCGCCTGGGCAAGCCCGAAGAGCTGGCCTCCATGGTCGTCGAGCTGCTGACCAACTCGTACATGAACGCCGAGGTCGTCCGCGTCGACGGTGGCATCCGGATGCCTCCGAAGTAGTAGTCCCTCAGCCGGTTTCGAAAACCCCCAATCCCCAACGGGATTGGGGGTTTTCGGTGTTTTGGGACGGGAGCGCCGACGCGATCCGATGAAACCTTCGCAGCGGCGGCCAACGCAACTGGACGGCGGAGAAACCGGCCTCGTGGCGCCGTGCAGTTGCGTTCGGCGCAACCCGTGGCTGGACATTCCCCACCGAATTCCTGTGAAACCGTCGGTACGCTGGGCAGGCATGAGTCGCATGCGGTTCCGGCCGATCGCTTTTCTCGCGTTGTTGATCGCCTCATTGTGGTTGGTGGCCGGGTGTAGCGGCGGCAACTCGACGCGGCATTCCGAGTCGGCGCCGGCGGCGGCGCCGCTGAAGGGCGGGGCCGGTGCGGACTTCAAAGGCGGCGCCCCGGAGGCGCCCGCGCCGCCGGTCGATCCGGCGCGCGATGTCGTCAAGACCGCGTCACTGATCCTCGTTGCCGCCGACCCGGCAGCCGCGGCGGACAAAGCCACCGCGATCGTCGACAAGGCGGCTGGTCGAGTCGACGAGCGCTCGGACGACGCCGGGTCGACGTCCGGCCGCGCGAGCGTTCACCTGGTGCTGAGAGTCCCCGCCAACGGGCTCGACGCCGCCCTGGCCTCCCTCAAGGGACTCGGGACTGTTCAGACACTCGAGGTCAAGACCGACGACGTCACCGCACGCCGCGTCGACCTCGACGCCCGGATCACCGCGCTGAAGACGTCGGTGGACCGGTTACTCGGAATCATGCGGGACTCGAAAGACCCCGATGCGCTGATCAAGGCCGAGGACGCACTGTCGTCGCGGCAGGCCGAGCTGCAGAGCCTGCAGGCGCAGCGTGACACCCTCCGCGACCAGATCACCTACAGCTCCGTCGATGTCCAGATCACCGCTGAGCGCACCGGCGGTCCCGCGCCGGAGCGCTATCACGGCTTCTTCGGACAGGTCGAGCGAGGCTGGGATACGTTGTGGGCCTTCGGTTCTCACCTGGTCCTGGCTTTCGGCTTCCTGCTGCCGTGGCTGATTCCGCTCGCGGTCCTCGGCGGGGCGCTCTACGTCTTCGTCAAGTGGACCGGCTCGCGTCACAAGAGCAGCGCACCGGCAGAGCCCGATACGCCGTCGGAGCCCACTGTGGACTCACCGCAGTAGCTATTAGTCGAGTGCCCGCAACCGCGCGTTGACCGCGAACCTACGCACATGCTCACTCGAACTTCTACGCGCTCAGTTCGCACTCAACGCCCACGCGAGATGAAAGCCGGGGCGGAGAAATCCGTGGGTTCAGTCAATTCGCACTGGCGGCCATTGTGATTGAAGTCAGGTAACGCTCCAGGCTGCCAGAGGTCCATGAATGCACTGACCATCGGCAGATCGCCACTTCGATTGCATTCAGGTACTTTTCCGGCCGAGCCGGGGGGACGTCCTGACGGCGGCGGAAACGCGAAAACCCCCAATTTCCAGGAAAATTGGGGGTTTTGCGACTGTTCGCGAGAAACAGTTACCAGTCGGACTCGTCGAAGGTGACGACGCCGCGAATGTTGTTGCCGTCCAGCATGTCCTGGTAGCCCTGGTTGATGTTCTCGAGCTTGTAGGTCCGCGTGATCATGTCATCGATGTTCAGCAGCCCGGACTTGTACAGCGCGGCCAGGCGCGGGGTCTCGATGTGCGAGCTGCCGCCACCGAAGATGTTGCCCTTCAACGTCTTCTGCAACATGGTGAACAGGAACAGGTTCAGCTTGACGTCGGCGTCCATCATCGAGCCCATGCCGGTGACGACGCAGGTGCCGGTCTTGGCCGTCAGGATCATGGCCTCTTCGATGTACTCGCCCTTCATCTCGCCGACGGCGATGATGACCTTGTCGGCCATCAGGCCCCAGGTGAGGTCGATCATCGGCGCGATGGCCTCGGTCATCGAGGCGTACACGTGCGTCGCACCGAACTTGATGGCCTGCTCGCGCTTCCACGGGTTGGGGTCGATGGCGATGACGTGCTTGGCGCCCGAGATCACGGCGCCCTGCAGTGCGCTCATGCCGATGCCGCCGACGCCGACGATGGCGACGGTCTCACCGGGCTGGACCTGGGCCACGTTGGTGGCCGAGCCGAAGCCGGTCGGCACGGCGCAGCCCATGATGGCGGCCGACTCGAACGGGATGTCCTTGTCGATTTTGACGACAGAGTCCTTGTGGACCGTCATGTACGGCGCGAAGGTGCCCAGCAGGTTCATCGCCGCGACCTCTTTGCCGCCGGCGGTGTGAATGCGGTTGGTGCCGTCGGCGATCGCCTTGCCACCCAGCAGGACGGCGCCGCGGTCGCACAGCGAGCGGAAGCCCTTCATGCACGGCGGGCAGGAGCCACAGGCCGGGATGAAGGCGAGGATGACGTGGTCGCCCTCTTCGATGCCGGTGACGTTCTTGCCGACCTTGGTGACGACGCCCGCGCCCTCGTGCCCACCGAGACAGGGCAGCGGCATCGGGGTCGCGCCGGTGGTCAGGTGGTAGTCGGAGTGGCACATGCCGGCGGCATGCATCTGGATCTGTACTTCGTCGGCAACAGGGTCACCGAGGTCGATCTCCTCGACCTGGAACGGGGAGTTCACTTCCCACAGCAGAGCGCCTTTGGTCTTCATGACGAAGATCATAGCCACAAAGTAGGAACACGTTCCAGAATGATGGTATAGAGGCGCTCTGACCTGCGTAGATGGTAACTAAGAACCTACTCGCCAGTCACCTGCAGACTAGGGTGGCTAGTGTCCCGCGGCGCTCGTCGCCCGGCCGACGTCGACGCCGCGCCCGGGCTGAACTACCCGGCCGCGAAGTCGGGGCACAGGTGCGTCGTCGAGGCGCTGACGAACAGCGCGCCCTGGTTGAAGGCGTACGCCTTCTCGACCACTGTCATCTCGTCGAGAACCGTGACGCCGCCGCGCAGGTCTTTGCAGACGCCCTGGCCGGCCGCCACCATCTGGTCGGGCGTCTTGCCCGGCAGGGTGGCCCCGTTGATGCTGATTTCCTCCAGGAACGAGCCGGGGCTCGCGGTCGCTGCCGGCGCCGCCAAAACGGCAGTGGCTGCGGTGATCACGGCGGCACCGAGCAACACGATCTTCATGATCGATCCCTTTCGTCAGCGGGTCACGAGGCTGTGCCACTGAACGTATCGGCGATCGACACGTGGAGATATAAGGGAGATCCCTACCGTTCGGGTAGCGGTCAGAGGCTGGGCGCGAGCCCGAACTTCTCGAACAGCGTCGGGTCCATGAACGCGACGACGTGCGAGATACCGTCGGCCTTGATGTCCAGTACGTGCAGCTGGAACGCCTCGTGCCGGCCGGTCTCGGGGTTGCGCATGTACATGCCCGCGGCGGACTGCCCGTTGGCGGTGGTGACGACGAACCGCATGTCGCCCGGGTGCTCGGCAGGGCATTTGAACCGGGACAGCTCGACGATGTCCCGCGGGCCGGAGTACCAGGTGTCGAACGGCGGCATCTCCCACACCGAATCGGCGGTGAACAGCTTGACCAGCGCATCCATGTCGTACGACTCGAAGGCATTGACGTACTTGGCCAGCAGGTCCTTGGCTTCGTCGGACTCCGGTGCGACGAGGACGTCGTCCTGGCTGGGGCCGACGGCGTCGAGCTGGGCGCGCGCCCGTTGCAGCAGGCTGTTGACGGCGGCGGTGGACGTGCCGACGGCCTCGCCGACCTCGGCGGCCTTCCACTGCAGCACGTCGCGCAGCACTAGGACCGCGCGTTGCCGCGGCGAAAGATGTTGCAGCGCAGCGATGAACGCCAGCCGCACCGACTCGCGGGAGCCGACGATGGTCTGCGGATCACCCGGTGCGTCATGCACGTCGGGCAGCGGCTCGAGCCAGGCGGTGTCGGTGCGCTCGGTGATCTCGGCCTGCGGGTCGGCCGCCGGCTGGCCGAGCCCGGACGGCAACGGCCGGCGTTGACGGCCCTCCAATGAAGTCAGGCAGGTGTTGGTGGCGATGCGGTACAGCCACGTCCGCACCGACGACTTGCCCTCGAAGTTGTCGTAGGCCTTCCAGGCCCGCAGGTAGGTCTCCTGCACCAGGTCCTCGGCGTCGTGCAGAGAACCGGTCATCCGGTAACAGTGGGCCAGCAGCTCGCGCCGGTGCCGTTGGGCGTCGGCCAGGAACGCATCCCTGGACAGTGCCGGTGCGGCTGCCGCGTCTTCTCTGAGGACACTCACGTGACCCAGGGTACGCAGGGGGTGTGACATCCGGCGGGCGTCACGGCGGCGACGGACGCGCCCGGGCCGGACCCCGGATATTGTCTCTCCATGGCCACGACCCGCAGCGAACGTAGCTTCGACGGTATCGGCGGCACCAAGATCGTCTACGACGTCTGGGTGCCCGAGACCGACCCGACGGGCGTGGTGGTGCTATCCCACGGTTTCGGTGAGCACGCGCGTCGTTACGACCATGTCGCGCAACGGTTCGGTGAGGCCGGTCTGATCACCTTCGCGCTCGACCACCGCGGCCATGGCCGCTCGGGCGGCAAGCGCGTGCTGGTCCGAGACATCTCCGAGTACACCGGCGACTTTCACCACCTGGTCGGCATCGCGACCGCCGAATACCCCGAACTGAAGCGCGTCGTACTCGGCCACAGCATGGGCGGCGGCATCGTGTTCGCGTACGGCGTCGAGCACCCCGACGACTATCACCTCATGGTGCTGTCCGGTCCCGCGGTCGACGCCCGGTCCCAGGTCGGCCTGCCGTTGGCGCTGGCGGCCAAGCTGCTGGGCTCCATCCTGCCCGGGCTGCCCGCGCAGAGCCTGCCGTTCGACGCGGTGTCGCGTGATCCCGAGGTGGTCGCGGCCTACAACGCCGACCCGCTCGTCTACCACGGCAAGGTGCCCGCCGGGGTGGGCAAGGTGCTGATCGGGGTCGGCGAGACCATGCCGCAGCGCGCCGCCGCGCTCACCGCACCGCTGCTGGTGGTGCACGGCGAGGAGGACAAGCTCGTCCCGGTGGCCGGCAGCCGCAAGCTGGTGGAGTGCGTCGGCTCGTCCGACGTGGCGCTGAAGGTCTACCCGGAGCTGTACCACGAGGTGTTCAACGAGCCCGAGAAGGCAGTGGTGCTCGACGACGTCGTGAGCTGGATCGAAGTGCGCCTGTGAAATGGGCTGTCCGCCTGGTGGTTTGGCTGGCGGTGCTGGCGGTGGCGGCCTGCGGGTCGGACGCCCGGACCGACTGGGTCGATGAGGATGTCACCTTCGTCGCCGACGGTCTGACCATCCACGGCAGCTACCGGCACGTGCCCGGTGCCGCCGCGGCGCCGTCGGTGTTGCTGATCTCCGAGAGCGGTCAGACCGACCGCAACGGCGACAACGCCGTCGCGGGCAAGGTCGGCAACATGCGGCAGCTCGCCGAGTACCTGTCCGGCAAGAACGTCGACAGCCTGCGCTACGACAAGGTGGGCACCGGCAAGACGGGCGTCGGGCCGCACGCACAGAACCTGCGCGACGTGGGCAGCGCCGTCTACACCGCCGGCGCCAAGGCGGCCGTGCGGTTCCTGGCCGCCCAGAAGGGCACCGACACGTCGCGAATCTCGGTGTACGGCTTGGGCGAAGGCACCGTGCATGCGCTGGCGCTCGCCACCGACACCGGCGCGGGCGCACCCAAGATCCGGTCGCTAGCGCTGCTGCAGCCGCTGGCCGGACGGTATCTGGACGTCATCACCAACCGGGTGCGGGCGTCGGTCGATGCCGACGTGAAGGCCGGGGCCAAGACCCGGGAGCAGGCCGACCAGGTGCTGGCGGACTGGGCCGCGGCCGTCGCGACGACGCGCGCCACCGGGGTCCCTCCGGCCAAGCTGCCCGAAGGCCTCGGCGCGATCCTCAACCCCGGCAACGCCAAGGTGGTGTTGGAGGCCGACGCCATCGACCCGCTGGCGCTGGCGGCGGAGGTCCCGAATGGCACCCCGGTGCTGCTGACCTGCTCCGACTCGGACGTGCAGGCGTTCTGTGAGGCGGAGCAGCCGCTGATCAAGGCGCTGGCGCACACCGCGCTGACCGTGGTCCCGCTGAAGGGCGTCAGTCATGTGCTGCGTGACGATCCCACCGACAACGTCGCCAACTACGCGAACAAGGCGCCGCTGTCTCCGCAGCTGATCACCGCGCTGGACGGATTTGTCGGACGGTAGCCGTACACTGCCGCCATGGGGGATAAATCAAGCGTTATGAATCTGAAAGTTCTTGTCGGACAAGGTGGTTGGCGCCATGAGTGACGACAGGATGTTGGCACGGATCGCGGCGCTGCTGCGGCAGGCCGAGAACACCGACAATGCGCACGAGGCCGAGGCGTTCATGGCGGCCGCGCAGCGCCTGGCCACCACGACGTCGATCGACCTGGCGGTGGCGCGGGCGCATTCGGCGACCCGGACCGCGGCGCAGGAGCCGGTGCAGCGCACCGTCACCATCGGCGAGGCGGGCACCCGGGGGCTGCGGACGTTCGTGCAGTTGTTCGTGCTGATCGCCCGGGCCAACGACGTGAAATGCGACATCGCGTCAAACTCGACGTTCGTCTACGCCTACGGATTCGCAGAGGACATCGACGCCACCCACGCGCTGTACGCCAGCGTGGTGGTGCAGATGGTCAAGTCGTCGGACGCGTACATCTCGACGGGTGCGCACCGGCCGACGCCGACGATCACCGCCCGGCTCAACTTCCAGCTGGCGTTCGGCGCCCGGGTCGGGCAGCGGCTGGTCGATGCGCGGGAGGAGGCCAGGCAGGCGGCGACGGCCGAGCGCGCCGACCAGCCCGGGACGGCGCTTGCGTTGCGCAACAAGGATCTTGAACTGGTGTCGTTCTACAAGAAGACGTCGCAGGCGCGGGGGAGCTGGCGGGCGACGAGTGCTTCGGCGGGCTACTCGTCGGCAGCGCGGCGGGCCGGGGACCGGGCTGGGCGCCGGGCGCGGCTGGGGCCGAGTCCCGAATTGTCCGGGGCGCGTACGGCTCTGGAGCGATGACCCGCGACGTACAACGGTCCGCGGTGTATGCCGCTGAGCAGTTCGTGCGCACGTTGTTCGACCGCGCCGGGGAACGCGGCAACCGGGCGGTCGAGTTCTTCGGGACGCAGTTGACGTTGCCGCCCGAGGCGCGGTTCGGATCCCTCGACGCGGTGCGGCGCTATGTCGACCAAGTGTTGGCCATGCCGGCGGTGGCGGCACGGTGGCCCGACGCCGGTGCGGTGGCGGTGCGGGCGCGCCGGGGAGTGACGGCCGCGCACTACGAATCCGGTGCCGGTGGCGCGGTCATCGCCGTCCCCGAACGCCAATCCACCTGGGCGCTGCGGGAATTGGTCGTCCTGCACGAGGTGGCGCACCACCTGTCCGCCGCGGTGCCGCCGCACGGGCCGGTGTTCACCGCGGCATTCTGCGAGCTCGCTGACATGGTGATGGGCCCGGAGGTCGGGCACATCCTGCGGGTGGTGTACGCCAAAGAGGGCGTGCGCTGACCCCTTTCCCGCGAGCGTCCGTGTTTGTACGTGGACACGCCGCGTTCGGTGTGTAGTCCGCGCACGCTCGCGGCCGGCGAGCGTGCGTTTCCAGTGCCGTCCTAATGCGGCGGCCCCAGATACGGGAAGACCTGCAGGGTGTCGGTGTGCGGGCTCAAGCCCGACGGCGGGCAGTCGCCTTTGGTCAGCGAGGCCAGCCGGTAATCGATGACGTCATCGGTGAACACCCGCCCGTTCGGGTACTTGGCCAGCAGTGCTGGGTTGAACGTCAGCATGTCGGGCAGGATGCCCTCGGCGTCGACCGCGGCGACGGCCTCCTCATCGGTGTAACCACCCGTGTGCCCCAGGAGGTGCACGAACATCGGCATCCAGCGGTCCCGGTCGTGCTCCGGCTCGCTGGCGTTGTACTCCTCTTTGGTGTCATCGGTGTTGAAGAAACTACTGACCGACGGGTGCCCGGCCCGGTCGACGTGCAGCAGCGTGCCGTCGCGGCGGACGCTGCAGCGGCCCCAGATCCGGATGTCGGGCGTGGTGCCCAGCAGCTGCGCGGTCGGCAGTTCCAGGACCATCGAGCACACGTTGGCCTGGGTGTTGGAATCCACTCCGGTCCAAGGGAATTCGCCGCTGAGGTGCAGGGCGGTGAAGTTGCGGCCACCCCTGATGTCGAACAGGTTCTTGATGCCGTCGAAGTCGAAGAAGAAGGCGTCGCTGCGGGCGCCGGCGAAGAACGTGTAGTCGCCGGACTCCGCGATCGCCGGCTCCTTGCCGAACGCCACCTCGACGCCCTCGAAGATCTTGTCGCCCACCGCTTCCGGTGACTCAGCGGCCTCTCCGGTTGCCAGGTAGACATCGACGGTCTGCCGTCCCGAGTCCGGCTCCGAGAAGACATAGCTGAATGCGATGTCGTTGCGCAGGTCGCCGTCGTTGTCGATGGCGAGACGGTAGATCGCATCGGGATGCAGCGTGTCGGCGTTGGGGTTGGCGTTGAGGATCAGCACCGTGCGCGCCGGGTCGGCCGGCGATTGGAACGCGTACAGATCGCAGAGGTCCAGGCGCTGGTCGCCCAGCGGCGGGCCGAGGCTGAGGCCCGTGAAATGATTTGACATAGCCGTCATTCAAGTGGTCGGCGGGCCCCGCCGACGGGGAATCGGCCAATCTGGGGACCTGATTCTCCCGCGCTAACCTGGGGCCATGACGCAACCCGAACCGCAGGCTGTCGACGAGATGTTCAACCGGGTGCTGCACACCGAGGATGACGTACTCGCCGCGGCCCGTCAGTCGGCCGTGACGGCCGGTATGCCGGCCATCGAGGTGTCTGCCCAGCACGGAAAGTTGTTGTCGCTGTTGGCGACCATCAGTGGCGCAACCCGGGTGCTGGAGATCGGCACACTCGCGGGCTACAGCACCATCAACCTCGCGCGCGGTATCGGCGCCGAGGGCCGCGTGACGACGTTGGAGTACTCCCCGGAACACGCCGCCGTCGCGCGCGCCAACTTCGAGCGGGCCGGCGTCGCGGATCAGGTGGAGGTGCTGGTCGGAGCGGCGCTGGACACCCTGCCGCAGCTGGCGGAGCGCGGCGAGCAGTTCGACTTCTTCTTCATCGACGCCGACAAGGAGAACAACACTGCCTACGTCGACTGGGCGGTGCGACTGGCGGCGCCCGGCGCGGTGATCGTCGTCGACAATGTCACGCGCATGGGCCGGGTGCTCGATCCGGCCGCCGATGATCTGCAGGCGCAAGGCGTGCGCAACATGCTCGAGCTGTTGGGTAACCACCCGCGTCTCGAGGCTGCCGCCATCCAGACGGTCGGCGCCAAGGGCTGGGACGGCTTCGCCGTGGCGCGGGTAGGAAAGTAGTGCTCAGGGTCGTCGCCGCGGGACTCGCGCTGGCCGTCGGCCTCGCGCCGACGGCCTCGGCCGACGCGACGCCGCTACCGGAGGTGCCAGTCTCGGCGGGGACGACGTTCGTCGACGATCCGGCGATCGTCGACCCCCATCCGTTGGCCGCGGAGTCCTGGAGCCGGCTGGACCCGGAACCAGCCGTGGCGCTGAATATTTCGCTCGGATCGCCCGACTGCTACGGGGTGCACGCCACCGCGGTGGAGACAGACCAGGCCGTGACGGTCACATTGACGGCCGGCCGGCGGTCGGATCGCGAACGCATGGTCTGCACCATGATGATCATGCCCGGCACGATCGTCGTGCCGCTGGCCAATCCTGTCGGTGGTCGGGCGGTGCTCACGACCGCATAGGTCCGCAACGCGAATTTGACGCAACCGCCGATTCCCGGTGTTACGTTTCGCTGGGGCGTCGAGGCGTGAGGAGTTGCGGTGACAGCTTTGGCCGAGGTCCGACATTTCCGCCGCGGCGACGCGGGCTACGACGAGGCGCGCTGCGAGACGGTGTGGAATGCCCTTGTGCCGCAGCGCTTTCCGGACGTCATCGTGCAGGCATCGTGCACGGCAGACGTGGTGCTGGCGGTCCGGTACGCCGGTGCGAACAATTTGGCGGTCGGTGTCCGGTCCGGCGGGCACAGTTGGTCGGCCAACCACCTGCGCGACGGCGGCATGCTGCTCGACGTGAGCCGGCTGGACACCTGCCGGGTGGATCGCGATGCGATGACCGCCGTGGTGGGGCCCGGAAAAGGCGGCAGCGTGCTGGCGACCGAACTGGAGCAGCAGGGCCTGTTCTTCCCGTCGGGACACTGCCGGGGCGTGCGGCTCGGCGGGTACCTGCTGCAAGGCGGCTACGGGTGGAACAGCCGCGTGCTGGGGCCGGCCTGCGAAAGCGTGCTGGCTCTCGATGTGGTCACCGCAGACGGTGAGCAGATTCGTTGCGATGCCGAGCAACACCCCGACTTATATTGGGCGGCAAGAGGATCCGGTCCCGGGTTCTTCGGTGTCGTGACGGCGTTCCACCTGCGCCTCTATCCGAAGCCGCCGGTGTGCGGCAGCAGCCTGTACGTCTACCCTTTCGAGGCCGCCGACGAGATCTATGCGTGGGCCCGCCGCATCAGCGCCGACGTGGACCGACGGGTGGAGCTGCAGATCGTCGCCTCCCGGTCGATGCCGAGTTCGGGTCTGAAAACGCCGGGCATCGTGCTGGCCTCACCGGTGTTCGCCGACAGTGACGACGACGCGAAAGATGCAGTGGCGCTGCTGGATACGTGCCCGGCGCGCTCACATGCCCTGATGGCCGTGCCGTACGCGCCGACGAACCTGCCCACCTGGTACGACGCGGTGATGAGCAACTACCTGAACGACCACCGCTACGCCGCGGACAACATGTGGACGTCGGCGTCGACGGCCGAGTTGCTGCCGGGCGTGCGGAACATCCTCGAGACCATGCCGCCGCACCCGTCACATTTCCTCTGGCTGAACTGGGGGCCGTCGCCCGCACGGCAGGACATGGCCTACAGCCTCGAGGACGAGGTCTACCTGGCGCTGTACGCCGGCTGGTCGGATGCCGCCGACGACGAGAAGTACGGCGACTGGGCCCGCTCCAACATGTCGGCGATGTCCCACCTGGCCACCGGCATACAGCTGGCCGACGAGAATCTGGGGGCCCGCCCGGCCCGGTTCGCCACCGACGCGGCGATGGCGCGACTGGACGCGGTGCGCGCACAATATGACCCGGAAGGTCGGTTCTACGCCTGGATGGGACGGACATGAGCTACCTGGGTTACCGCGGCGACGACGCGGACACACCGTTCGGCAGGTTCTTCAATCCGGAGATGGCGGCGCTGCCACGTCATGTGGTCGAGGCGCTCGAGCATGGGCCGCAGGCCGGTCCGGTGTTGCCCGACTTCGACGATCCGTTGGCCGCGGACGGTTACCAGCAGACCGAGAACGGCTACGGCACGCTGTCCGACGGCGGCTACACCGTCGCCGTCCGCACCGACATGCCTGGTGTGACGCCCGAGATGTGGGACTGGTGGTTCGGCTGGCACGGCTGCGACGCGCGCCGCTACAAGCTGTGGCATCCGCGGGCGCACGTATCGGCGCAGTGGCGCGACGGCCGCGACGATCTGGCCTACGTCGGCCGGACCTCACTGGTCGAGGAGTACCTCGGCTCGTCGCTGAGCTCGGTGGCGATCCAGTTCGTCGATCCCGCTTCGCAAGGGCACGCCGGGCTGGCCATCGTCGCTCGCCTCGGCTCGGCGGACATCCCGGTCGACATCGGCTGGCTCGTCCATCAAGTGCGGCCGACGGCCGACGGCGCCGAGATGCGCTCCAGGTTCTGGATGGGCGGGCAGCACGTCAGCTTCCGTGCGGGTAAGTCCTTGGCAGATCACGCGTTTCGGGTTCTCGCCGCGCGTCAGCTGCCGCACCCGCGTGATCTGCTGGTGCACTGCGCGCAGGAGATGAACCACCTCGCCGGCTTCCTGCCGCAGCTCCACGCGCAGTTCAGCTAGCCGCTGGGATCTACTGCGAGCGGGGTGTGGCCGACGCCACCGACATAAAACTATCAATCACGCTACGATCGTGACATGAGTGATAGTTCTGCGTCGACTCGTCGACTGCCCGGCTGGGTGCGTCGCACGCTGATCGCCTTGGGCGCTGTTGTCGCCGTGGCGCTGTCGGCGGGCGGTTGGGTGCTGTACGCCAACGACTTCGCGATCCGCGAGCAGCGCGTCACGATCCCTGCGCCGGCGCAGCCGCTCGACGGCGTGCTGGCCCTGCCCAAGAACGGGAAGGGGCCGTTCGGCCTGGTGGTGTTCGTTCACGGTGACGGTCCCGCCGACGCCGGCCGCGACGGGTTCTACCGGCCCATCTGGGAGTCCTTCGCGAAAGCCGGCTATGCGTCGTTGTCGTGGAACAAGCCCGGCATCGGCGGCGCTCCCGGCAACTGGCTGAACCAGAGCATGGCCGACCGGGTCGACGAGACGAGCGCCGCGATCGACTGGGCCCGCACCCAGCCGGACATCGATCCACACCGCGTCGGTGTCTGGGGCATCAGCCAGGGCGGCTGGGTGGCGCCCGAGGTGGCGGTGCGCAAGCCGGACCTGCAGTTCCTGATTCTCGTTGGCCCAGCGATCAATTGGATGCGCCAGGGCGAATACAACCTGCGCGCCGAACTGCGGGCGCGTGCGGCGCCGCAGGCCGAGCTGACGGCGGCCCTGGCGCGGCGGGAACGGACGAACCAGCTGCTGCGCGACGGCGCCACCTACCACCAGTACCGTATGGCCGGCATCGACGCGTCGCCGATGTCTGCGGACCGCTGGGGTTTCGTCGCGCGCAACTACCGCGCCGACATAAGCGCGATGCTGCCGCATCTCACGGTCCCGGTGCTGCTCGAGCTGGGCGAGGCCGATCGGAATGTCGACGTGGCCGAGACCGAGCGCGTCTACCGCGCACTGGTACGTCCCGATCTGCTGACGGTCCAGACCTACCCGCACGCTTCGCACAGCCTCGCGAAGGAGGACCTGGAGAACAATCCCGACAGCGTAAAGGCCTACGCGATAGGAACTTTCGCACCTCGGCAGATCTATGCACCCAGCTATCTCGACAATCTCCGGCGTTATGTGCAGGAACTGCCGGCTGCCAAGGAGGCCCGATGAGGATCCTCGCGTTGGGCGGCCCCGGTGCGATGGGCGCCGTCGCGGTCCGACTGGCCGCGCAGCTGCCCGGGGTTGACGAGATTGTCATCGCGGACCGCAACGCTGCCGCCGCACACCGGCTGTGCGGACAACTCGCCGACGCTCCGGTGCGGGTCAGCGCCGTCCACGTCGATGTCACGGACGACACGGCCCTGCGCCAGGCGCTGGAACCCGCCGACCTCGTCGTCAACACCGTTGGGCCGTACTACCGCTTCGGGGTCCCCGTGCTGCGGGCCGCGATCGCGGCGGGGACGCACTACGTCGACATCTGCGACGACTGGGAACCAACGGTGCAGATGCTCGAATTGGACGAAACCGCCCGTGCCGCAGGCATTTGCGCTGTCATCGGCATGGGGGCCAGCCCGGGTGTGAGCAACCTGCTCGCCGCCACCGCGGCGGCCGAACTCGACACAGTGCGCGACGCCTACACCGCGTGGCCGGTGGACGTGCCCGGTGGGGGAGCCGACGGCGGTGAGGTGCTGTTGGACCCCGACGGCCGGCCCTCGGCCGCGGCCGTGCACTGGATGCTGCAGAGCAGCGGCAAGATTTGCACCGTCCGGAGCGGACAGCTGACATTCGAGCGTCCGTTGCGGCCGGTCGGGCTGACCTTGCCGCGCGGACGCCGCGGCACCGCGTACACGGTCGGACATCCCGAGCCCATCACGCTGCGGCGCACGCTCGGGCTCAGCGGCGAGGCCGTCAACCTCATGGTGGTCCGGCCGCAGACGCTGGCGTATCTCGACGTGCTGCGCCGGGACACCGACCGGCGCCGGTTGACCCACGAGACGGCGGCTCTGCAGTTCGCGAAACCGAATCTGTTGCGCTACTTGCGGTCTGTCCCATCGTCCCTACGCCGCAAGGGGCCGGGCACGCTGCCGCCGTTCTTCGCCGCGGTGTCCGGCACCCGTGCCGGACGCGAGCATGTGGTGCTGGCCCACCTCGACCTGTCCGGTAGCGCGGCAGGGCTGTTCGGAGACATGGCCCGGGCCACCGGTATCCCGTTGGCGTTGGGCCTGGCACAGATCGTCGACGGGACCGCTCGGCGTCCGGGAGTGCACCCACCAGATGCCGTCATCGACGCGCCACGGTTTTTCGCCGACCTTGCCCGCCGGCTCGATCAGCCCGCCGGCCGGCCGCTCGTCGTCGTCGAACGGGACGAGCGTGCCTAGACTTGGGAGCCCCGCACGTCGTGCCGCGGGCGCAAGGAGTTGACCGTTGGAAGACGCACCCATCGAAGTGCCGACCCGCACGCTCGTCGAGAGCATGCTGCGGGACGACGCGACCATCGATGCCGGAGCACTGTATGACGTCGCGGGCGAGCTCGGCATGACGGACCAGCAGGTGCGGTTGTGCATCAAACGACTGGTCGCCGACGGGCAGTTCGTCCAGGACGGGCGCGGCCGAAAAGCTGTGCTGCGCGCGACAGACGAGCTGCGCAGCACCATCACGCCGGACCTCGACTACCTGCGGCTCATGTATGCCCAGGACCGGGGCGACGCGCCGTGGGATGGTCGCTGGCACGTGGTGGCGTTCGCGGTCCCGGAGTCCGTCCGGCCCGCGCGTGACGCCATGCGTGACGCGATCGTGCGCCTCGGTGGCGCCGCGGTTCAAGGTGGTCTGTACGTCTCCCCGAACGATTGGGACAGCGAGATAGCGGCCGCAGCAGAACAATTGGCGATTGCCGAGCACGTCACCACGTTGACCACCACGGATCTGACCGTCGGTGGCACCGATGAGCCCCGTGGCGTCGCCGGCCTCCTCTGGCCCCTGGGCGACATTGCCGAACGGCACCGGCGGTTGCTTGCCGTCGCTGAGCGGGCACTGGCCGTGCTGCCGGATGCCTCCCCGACGGCGCAGCTCACCGTCGCGATCGAACTGGCCGCCGAGTTCACCCGCGCCGTCGAGCCCGACCCACTGCTGCCGCCGGAGTTGTTGCCGCAGCCGTGGATCGGCGTGGCCGCTCGGGCGAAGGTCGCGGACTGCTGGGCGGAGCTGCTCAAAAGTGATGGACCACAACGCATCAAGCTGTTTCAGTGGTACTCGGAAGTGGTGGCGGAGGTCGCGGCGCGGAGCAGTTCCGCCGCCTCGGTCTGATAGGCGTGCTCGGCCCACTGCAGCGGGGTCGAGCCGAATCGGCCGTCGGTGAGCGCCGGGTCGGCGCCCGCCTCCAATAGCCGTCGGATCAGCGCCAGGTCACCCGCCCAGGCGGCCTGGTGCAGCGGCGTCGCGCCCTCGTCGTCGCGGGCATTCGGATCGTCAGGGAAGGCCGGCTCGACGATTTCGACGCCGGAGACATCGATGCCCTCCCGCTCGAGCAGCGCGAGACGGTCACTGAACCCGTGCGCTGCCGCCCACTGAATCTGCCTCTGCCACATCTGTTCTCGGGCTTCCATGGCCTCGCCCAAGCGGCGCTCCCACGGGCTGGGCCCGGCGTCGGCGAGCCCGTGGGCGAACAGCAGCTCCAGGTGCGAATTGTCGGGGCGGAACATCCGGTTGTAGAGCGCCTGCTGGTCGACCGGGTGGGCGCCGCGGCTCAGCAGCAGCGTGGCGAGTTCGGGTGCGTACGGATGCCGGGGCTGCCGCCGCGGCCCTTGCTCGCCTTCGCCGAACACGCCGGTCAACAGCGTGAACGGCGTCGACATGCCGCACCACAGGTACCCGCCGTTCGGATCAGCGCCGGCGTCGAGCAGCAGCGCCGCGGCCGCCACGACGTCATTTGCACTGCGGCCCAGGGGAATCCGCGAGTAGCAGAGGTACATCAGGGGGACCCAGCCGAACGGTCCGCCTGCGGTGTTGGCCAGTGCCGGCTGCCTGGCGAGGTGATCGGCAATCGCGACCGGGTCGGCGGCTGAGGCCGCGGCCCAGATGGTGCGGGTGACCACTTCGGGCTCGGCGGCGAACAGGTCGGCGGCCGACTGCCAGCGGGGCGGGGCATCGGATTGGTCGTAGCGCAAGGATGCCCACGAGCAGAACCGGTCGGCCGGGTCGAGGGCGTCCTCGTCGACGGCGCCGGGATCGGCGCTCAGATCAGCGGCCAGCCGCAGGTAGTGCACGAGTGCCGGCCACCCGGTGAAGCCATAGCGGCGGGCGACGGCAAGTTGGGCGGCGTGCAGCGGGATGCCATTCGCCCGTTGCAGTTCGCGTGCTTCCACGCGGAGCTTGTCCAGGGACGGATTGGTGGGCAGTGTGCTGGCCATGACGGCCTCCTCTCATGCGCCCACAGAGTGATTTGTGCACGATTTTCCGCGTCTACCGCGGAAAATCGTGCACAAATCCCGGTTAGGTGCAGACGGCGCCGACGGCGGCGGACTGGACCAGCTTGGTGTACTTGGCCAGCACGCCGGTCTTGTAGCGCGGCGGCAGCGGCTCGAATCCCTCACGGCGCGAAGCCAGTTCGGCCTCGTCGACCAGCAGGTCCAGCTTGCCGTTGGCGACATCCAGCCGGATCCGGTCACCGTCGCGCACGAACGCGATGGGCCCGCCGTCGACGGCCTCCGGCGCGATGTGCCCGACGCACAGGCCCGTCGTGCCGCCCGAGAAGCGGCCGTCGGTCATCAGCAGTACGTCCTTGCCCAGGCCGGCGCCCTTGATGGCGCCCGTGATGGCCAGCATCTCGCGCATACCCGGACCGCCCTTGGGGCCCTCGTAGCGGATGACGACGACGTCGCCGTGCGTGATGGTGCCGTCCTCCAGCGCGTCGAGGGCGGCTCGCTCGCGCTCGAAAACCCTTGCGGTGCCTTCGAAGACGTCGGATTCGAAGCCGGCCGACTTCACGACGGCGCCTTCGGGAGCCAGCGAGCCGTGCAGGATGGTGATGCCGCCCGTCGGGTGGATCGGGTTGTTCATCGCGCGCAGCACCTTGCCGTCCGGGTCGGGCGGCGCGATGTGGGCGAGGTTCTCGGCCATGGTCTTGCCGGTCACGGTGAGGCAATCACCGTGCAGCAGACCGGCATCCAGCAGTGCGCGCATGACGACGGGCACGCCGCCGATCTCGTCGACGTCCTTCATCACGTGGCGGCCGAAGGGCTTCACGTCGGCCAGGTGCGGCACCTTGTTGCCGATGCGGGTGAAGTCGGCAAGGGTCAGCTCGACCTCGGCCTCGCGGGCGATGGCCAGCAGATGCAGCACCGCGTTGGTGGAACCACCGAAGGCCATGACGACGGCGATGGCGTTCTCGAACGCTTCCTTGGTCAGGATGTCGCGGGCGGTGATGCCGCGGCGCAGCATCTCGACGACGGCCTCACCGGATTTGCGGGCGAACTCGTCGCGGCGCTTGTCGATGGCGACGGGAGAAGCGCTGCCCGGCAACGACATACCGAGGGCCTCGGCCGCCGAGGCCATGGTGTTGGCGGTGTACATACCGCCACAGGCACCCTCACCCGGACAGATCGCGCGCTCGATGATGTCGACGTCCTCGCGGGACATCAGCCCGCGGGCGCACGCGCCGACCGCTTCGAAGGCGTCGATGATGGTGACTTCCTTCTCGGTGCCGTCGGTCAGCTTCGCGACGCCGGGCATGATCGAGCCGTTGTAGAAGAAGACGCTGGCCAGGTTCAGCCGGGCGGCGGCCATCAGCATGCCGGGGATCGACTTGTCGCAGCCGGCGAGCAGCACCGAGCCGTCCAGGCGCTCGGCCTGCATGACGGTCTCGACGCTGTCGGCGATGACCTCACGCGACACCAGCGAGAAGTGCATGCCCTCGTGGCCCATCGAGATGCCGTCGGAGACGGAGATGGTGCCGAACTCCAGCGGGTAACCGCCGGCGGCGTGCACGCCCTCCTTGACCGACTGCGCCAGCCGCTGCAGCGACATGTTGCAGGGGGTGATCTCGTTCCACGACGATCCGACGCCGATCTGCGGCTTGACCCAGTCGTCGTCACCCATCCCTACCGCGCGCAGCATGCCGCGGGCTGCGGTTTTCTCCAGGCCGTCGGTGACGTCGCGGCTGCGGGGCTTGATATCGGGCTGGTCAGAAGACATGCAGGTAAGTATGCCAATCGCCGGCAAACCGAATTTCATTGGATACCCCTAAGGGGTATGCGGTACGCTGGGCTCATGACGGCAGAAGAGTCGGGCGCACCTGAGGCAGGCCACGCCGAGCCCCAGCACGGCTACTCGCCCAACAAGGATAACTACGCCAAGCGGCTGCGGCGGGTCGAGGGACAGGTCCGCGGCATCGCGAAGATGATCGACGAGGACAAGTACTGCATCGACGTGTTGACGCAGATCAGCGCGGTGAACAGCGCGCTGCAGTCGGTCGCGCTGGCGCTGCTCGACGAGCACCTGGGGCATTGCGTGAGCCACGCGGTGGCGGTCGGCGGCGACGAGGCCGAGCAGAAGCTCGCCGAGGCGTCCGCGGCGATCGCGCGGTTGGTGCGCTCCTGAACCGGTTGACCCTGCGCTGAGGGCGCATTCGTGTGAGTAAGCCCAGCCCTCACTACAGGGTCAACGGTGCCTAGTGCCCGGCGACGACGTCCGACTCGTCGACCGTGACCGGGTCGTCGGCGCCGGGTAACCGCGAGTACGCGGCGCACACCAGCCCGAAGAGCAGATAGCCCAGGGCGACCTGCGGGCTGGCGGCCCACGACACCTCGGGTGCGTGGATCAGGCCGATGAAGGACAACGCCGCACCGACGGCCGACGCGATCGCCGCGTACAGGAACTTCTTCTCGAGGATGAAGGTCACCATGGTGCCCAGGATCAGCCCGACCAGCACCGCGCCCTCGCCGAGAGTCTGCAGACCCTGGTAGACCACGCCCGCGCCGTTGAGCTTGTCCAGCCCCACCGCCGCGGCCGACGTGCCCGCCGCGTTCAGCGCGTTGTCGACCAGGCCGCCGGCCCATTGCGCGAGGTTGGGCAGCAGGGCGGCCACGACGGCGACGGCATGCAGGCGGGGTACGGCCTGGAAGGCCTGCGCCCCGATCAGCAGACCGATGTACAGCAGGATCGGCACGATCGCGGGCACCGGCAACAGCGCGTCGAGCACACCGAACAGGCCCAGGAAACAGAAGGCCCCGATCAGCACGCCGCTGGCGAGCGAATACCCGGCTCGGCCGCCGGCGTCCTTCCAGCCGGGGTGGCCGATGTACACAGCGGGCGGGAACGGCGAGCCGAAGGCCGACCCGATCACCGCACCCGCGCCGTCGGCCAGCAGCACGCTGCGCAGGTTGTAGTTGTCGCCGGCGGCGGCCGCGCTCTCCACGTTGCTCATCGCCTCGGTGAAGTTGTAGACGCCGAGGGGAATCGCGGTCCCCAGCAGCGGGGCCAGATGCGAGAGCCCCGAGAACAGCATGCCGATCCGCAGGTCGGGAAGCCCGATCGCGATGTCGGACAACGCTTTTGCGACGTCGGGCGCCGACATGAACCCGCCGATCCACCCGATGGCGGTACCGACGAGCAACGCGGCCAGTCCGGTCGGGATGCCGAACGGCAGCTTCACGTCGGTGAAGAACCCGATGAGGATGATCGCCAGAACCGGCAGGCCGATCCACGCCGCCTCCCACATCTGCGCGGCCGGCCGCATCGAGATGAAGGTGATGGAGATGCCCGCCAGCGTCCCGAGCATGGCCGCCCGCGGCGTCAGCTTGCGGATGTACGGCCCGACGAACGCACCGATCATGACGATGATGCCGATCATGAAGGCCCACGCCAGCCCGGCCTGCCACGCCTGCATCGCGTCCTTGGTGTGCAGATACACCGGCAGCATCACCACGAACACCACGATGAACATGTGCGGCACGCTCGGGCCGTAGGGCAAAGCCGTGACGTCCGTGCGGTTTTCGCGCCGGGAGAGGCGGCGGGCCAGGAACGTGTAGTAGAGGTTCCCCAGGATCAGGGCCACCCCGAGCGCGGGCAGGATGGTGCCCAGCACGTCACCGGCCGGCACCTTGACGACGCCGATCATGAGACCCGTCAGCGTCAGCACGTTGACGAGGATGTTGAACCCCAGTCCGAAGAACGCGTTGGTGTCGCCGCGCGTCCACCACGGGATGGACAGCTTGGGGGTATCGGCGGCCGGGGGATCGGAGACGTCGGTGGACATGGGCAGGTCCTCTCTAAACCGCAGAAGCTGACGGGGCGGCAAGTTGTTGCAGTGCGGGGATGACCGCCGCGGTGTCCGCGACCCAGCCGAAAATGCCGCCCTGGGCGGCGATCATCTCCAGGCCCACGCGCTGGAACTCGGGGAAATATGAACCGACGCAATCGGATACGACCAGGCACTCGTAGCCGCGGTCGTTGGCTTCACGCGTGGTGGTGTGCACGCACACCTCGGTGGTGACGCCGGTGACGAGCAGCTGCGTGATGCCCGCGCCAGTCAGCGCGTCCTGCAGCCCGGTGGCGTAGAAGGCGCCCTTGCCCGGCTTGTCGATCACGAGCTCGCCGTCGATCGGGGCCAGCTCGTCGACGATGTCGTGACCGTATTCGCCGCGGATCAGGATGCGCCCGTACTTGCCGGGGTCACCGATCCGCTTCGACGGCGCACCGCGATTGAGTTTGGCGGGCGGGCAGTCCGACAGGTCGGGTTCGTGGCCCTCGCGGGTGTGGATGACCATGATCCCGGCCGCGCGGGCCGCGGCGATGAGCGCCGCCAGCGGTGGCACCACTTTGAGCAGCTGGTCCACGTCGTTGCCGAGGCTTTCGCCGAACCCGCCGGGCAGCAGGAAGTCGCGTTGCATGTCGATGACGATCAGCGCGGTCTGCCCCGGGACGAGCGAGAACGGTGTCGGTGCGGCCGGTACCTCGACAGATGTCATGCGGACTCCTTGACCGTCGCTGCGGCGACTTCGTTTGTCGCGCGGGGCTCGTCGAGGATTTGGGCGGCCAAGGTCAGCGCGGTGTCGTCCGACAGCGCGTTGCCCAGCAGCATCGCGCTGGACGGCCGTCCGTCACTGGTCACGCCCAGCGGGACCGCGACGCCCAACAGATCGAGCAGATTGCCGAAGTGCGTGTAGTGGCCCAGCATCGTGTTGCAGTTGATCGGATTCGCCTGCACCTGTTCGACGGTGAAGGTGGTCCCGATGGTCGGCACGACGAGGACGTCCATGCTCTGCCAGAGGCGGCCCACCTCGGCTTTGAGTTCCTGCAGTTTCTGCAGGGCGGCGAAGGCGTCCACCGCGGTGTAGTTCAGGCCGCTACGGAAGATGTCGCGCACCACGGGGTGGATCGAATCGGGTTGTGCGGCAAGAAAATCGCCGAACTCGACGAGCCTCTCGGCGACCCAAGGGCCCTGGTAGAGCAATGCACCCGCGGCGAGGAACGGCGCCAGGGACACCTCGACGATGACGGCCAGGCGTTCGAGGTGCTCACGAAAGTTGAGGTGCGCCGCACGCATGGCGTCGTCGTCGAAGAACTCGAGCTCGGCGATCGGCGGCAAGCCGACCCGGATCGGCGTGCCGTCGTGGCGCGGTCCCCGATCGCGCGACCAGGCGTCGGCGTCGTCGCGACCGGCCATCACGTCGAGAACCCGGTCCACGTCGTCGATGCAGCCCGCCATCACGCTGAGGCAGTCCAGCGACTTGCACGCCGGTACCAGTCCGACGGTGCTGATCAGCCCGCGGGATGGTTTGAAACCGACCACGCCGTTGAGAGCGGCAGGCACCCGCCCGGATCCGGCCGTGTCGGTGGCGACCGCGAACGGCACCTGGCCCAGCGCCACCGCCAGCGCGGAACCGGAACTGGACCCACCCGAGATGAGGCCACCACCGAAGACGCTGCGCGGCACGGTGTAGGGCGTGCGGGTGCCGTTGAGGCCGGTGGCGAACTGGTCCAGGTTGGTCTTGCCGACGTAGAGCGCGCCCGCGTCGAGCAGGCGTTGCACCGCCGGCGCGGTCCGCTCGGCGACGTACGCGTAGTCCGGGCAGGACAGCGTCGTCGGCACCCCGGCGACATCGATGCTGTCCTTCACCCCGAACGGCACGCCGCACAGCGGCAGCGTACGCGCCCCGGGCCGGTTCTCGATCTCGGCAGCGGCCTTCAGGAGCTCCTCGCGCGGCACGACCGACAGCCACGTGCCGTCGTCCCCGCGCGCGGCGATCGCATCGGCGACGCGGGCCGCGGTCTTGACCGGGGAGCCGGTCCCACCGGCGTGGGATTCGAGGATTTCGGCCACCGACGGGCCGATCGTCGGACCGGTACCTAATACCTGGTCAATCCCGCCGTACGCATCTGAACCCATGCCTGACGATTGTCGGCACGATGATGTCGCCGGCAGTCACGGTGTGTGTCGATCGTGTTAGCGGTTTTGCCGCCGCACGGTCGCGCTACGTGCCGAGTTCGTCCTCGATGCGCTGCACCTTCGCGGTCAGCTGGCCGGTGTAGCCGGGGCGGATGTCGGCTTTGAGGACCAGGCTGACGCGAGGGGACGCCGCCGCCACCGCGTCCACGGCCCGTTTGACCACGGCCATCACCTCGTCCCACTCGCCTTCGATGTTCGTGAACATCGCGTTGGTCTCGTTGGGCAGACCCGACTCGCGCACCACCCGCACGGCCGCGGCGACGGCCGCACCGACGCCGCCGGACTCGTCACCACCCATCGGGCTGACGCTGAAGGCAACAATCACACGGTCGATTGTGCGCGGATCCGTGGGGCTTGGACACCCGCCCGTGGCGTTTCCGGGGTCTCCACCGCGGCCGGTGGGAGTAACGCCCGACATATCTGGGGCGATCAACAGTGCAGTTCAGCGGCCTTCGACAGGGCCGTGATCGGGGTGTGACGGGCTTTCGCGGCAGGGGCCGGTCAGCGCGCTATGAGAGACTGGGGCCGTTGTGAACTGGAGGTGGCGGATGCCGCAGTGGAACAAGAGCAAGCTTCTGACCGCGGTCGTGGCGGCCGGACTGGTCGCCGGAATGACCGTCGCAACCCCGTCGGCGCTGGCCGACCCGGATGCGCCGGACCCCGGTGTGGCGGCCGCGCCGATCGACCCGGGTCTCCCCACGGAGGCTCCCTTGCCGCCGCCGATCCCGCCGGTCGGTGACCCGCTGGCTCCGGGCGCGCCCGTCGCGCCCGCTCCCGTCATCCCGGGTGCCCCGATCCCGGGCGAACCCCAGCCGATCCCGGCGGGTACCCCGGCCGGCCAGAACCCGACGCCGTTCGTCGGCCAGCCGCCGTTCAACCCGCCGACCTTCAACCCGGTGAACGGGTCCATGGTGGGGGTGGCCAAGCCGATCTACATCAACTTCCCGCGGCCCATCGCCAACAAGCAGATGGCGCAGGATGCGGTGCACATCTCGTCCAACCCGCCGGTGCCCGGCATGTTCTATTGGGTGACCGACACGCAGCTGCGCTGGCGGCCCATCGCCTTCTGGCCGGCCAACACCGTCGTGAACATCGACGCCGCAGGCACCAAGTCCAGCTTCCGCACCGGTGACTCGCTGGTCGCCACCGCGGACAACGCGACGCACCAGATGACCATCAGCCGCAACGGCGTCGTGGAGAAGACCTTCCCGATGTCGATGGGCAAGACCGGCGACGAGACCAAGAACGGCACCTACTACGTGCTGGAGAAGTTCCCGGACATCGTGATGGACTCGTCGACCTACGGCGTCCCCGTCGACTCGCCGCAGGGTTACAAGCTGAAGGTCAACTGGGCGGTCCGTATCGACAACAGCGGCGCGTTCGTGCACAGCGCCCCGTGGTCGGTCTCCGACCAGGGCAAGCGCAACGTCAGCCACGGCTGCATCAACCTCTCGCCCGACAACGCGAAGTGGTTCTACGACCAGTTCGGCAGTGGTGACCCGATCGTCGTGAAGAACTCGGTCGGCCTGTACAACTACTCCGACGGTGCGGGCGACTGGCAGTGGGGCATGCAGACGCCGGCCGCGACGCCGTCCACGGGCAGCGGCTCGGGTTCGGGCGCCGGCACGCGCTGATCCGTCGACAACGCGAAAACCCCCTATTTCCAACGAAATAGGGGGTTTTCGCGTGGTATGGCTAATTCCAGATGCGCACGCGCTCGGCGGGATCCAGGTACAGCTCGTCGGACGTGCTGACATCGAACGCCTCGTAGAACGAGTCGATGTTCCGGATCACGCCGTTGCACCGGAACTCCGGCGGCGAGTGCGGGTCGACGGCGAGGCGCCGAATGGCTTCGGCGTCAAGGGATTTGGTGCGCCACACCTGGGCCCAGCCGAAGTAGACGCGCTGGACGCCGGTCAGCCCGTCGATGACGGGCGCCTCCTTGCCGCCCAGTGACAGCTCGTAGGCGAGCAGCGCGATGGACAGCCCGCCCAGGTCGCCGATGTTCTCGCCGACGGTGAACGCGCCGTTCACATGGTGGCCCGCATCCAGTGCCCGCGGCGTGAAGGCCTCGTACTGCTCGATGAGAGCTTTTGTCCGCAAACCGAATTCGGCGCGGTCGGTATCGGTCCACCAGTCGACGAGGTTGCCGTCGCCGTCGTACTTGGCGCCCTGGTCGTCGAAACCGTGCCCGATCTCGTGCCCGATCACCGCACCGATGCCGCCGTAGTTTGCGGCGTCGTCGGCCTCGGCGTCGAAGAACGGCGGCTGCAGAATGGCCGCGGGGAAGACGATCTCGTTCATGCCCGGGTTGTAGTAGGCGTTCACGGTCTGCGGCGTCATGAACCACTCGTCGCGGTCCACTTCGCTACCCAGCTTGGCCAGCTCGCGATCGTGCTCGACGGCGTGGCCGCGCAGGTAGTTGCCGTACAGGTCGCCGGCGTCGATCACCAGAGTCGAGTAGTCCCGCCAGCGTGCCGGGTAGCCGATCTTCGGGGTGAACTTGTCCAGCTTGGCCAGTGCGCGCTGCCGGGTCTCGGGCGTCATCCACTCGAGGTTGGTGATGCTGACGCGGTAGGCCTCGCGCAGATTGGCCACCAGCTCATCCATGCGCGCCTTGTGGGACGGCGGGAAGTGCCGGTCCACGTAGAGCTTGCCGACGGCGTCACCCATCAGGCTCTCGACCAGGCCGACGCCGCGCTTCCAGCGGTCCCGGATCGCCTCGGTGCCCGACAGGGTGCGGCCGTAGAAGTCGAAGTTCTCCGCCACCAGGTCGTCGGTCAGGATCGGGGCGCGGCCGCTGATCACGCGCCAGCTCAACCACGCCTTCCAGTCCTCGAGCGGCTCGGACGCCCACAGCGCCGCGAAGGCGACGAGGAAATCGGGTTGCCGCACCACGACTTCGGTGACCACATCGGCCGACGCGCCGACCGCCGCCAGCCAGCCGTCCCAGTCGAAACCGGGCGCTTCGTCGGCCAGATCGGCGAACCGCCGCAGGTTGTAGCTCAGGTCCGCGTCGCGGCGCTTGACCACATCCCAGTGCGCCGCGGCCAGCTTGGTCTCCAGCGCGACGATGCGGGCCGCGGTCTCGGTCTGGTCGCCGCCGAAGACCAGGCTCAGCATGCGGGCGATGTGCTGCGGGTAGGCCGCCAGCACCGCCGCGTGTGCCGGCTCGCGGTAGTAGGACTCGTCGGGCAGGCCGAGCCCGGACTGCGTGAAGTGCAGCAGGTACCGCGTCGAATCCTTGGAGTCGGTGTCGACGTACGCGCCGGCGCCCCCGCCGACGCCGGTGCGCTGCAGCCCGCCGAGCACGGTGGCCAGCGCTTCTGGGGTAGCAGCGTCGGCGATGAGAGCCAGCTCGGCCCGCAGCGGCGCCAGGCCCACGGCGGCCACCCGCTCGGTGTCCATGAAGCTCGCGTAGAGGTCGCCGATGCGCTGTGCATCGGTGTTCGGCGCGCCGGATGCGTTGGTGATGATGTCGCGCACCTGCTCCTCGGCACGGTCGGCCAGCAGGCGGAAGGCGCCGTCGGTGGCGCGGTCGGCCGGGATGTCGTAGTCGGTGAGCCAGCGGCCGTTGACGTGACCGAACAGGTCGTCCTGCGGGCGGGCGTCGGGGTCGAGGTAGCTCAGGTCGATACCGGATCGGGGCGAGGTAGCTTCGAGAGTCACCTCGCCATCCTGCCATCGCCGCTGCAGTGCCGGTGGGCGCTGCGGGTAGCCTCACGCCCATGCCCGACGAGCGCAGCGGAGACTCCGCCGAAAAAGACGCTGCGAAAGACACAGCGAAAGACACCGGATCAGCCGGCGCGGCCACCGCCGCCAAGCCCGCCGCCAAGGCTGCCGCGCCGAGCGATCAGGCTGAGGGAATCTTCAGCCGCTACGGCATCGTCTCCGCGGTGCTGGGTGTCGTCGCGGCCGTCGCCGTCGTCGTCGCGACGTGGGTCTACCTGGGGCACCGGGCCGACGACAAGGAACGCGTGCACGAGGCGCAGGCCATGAAGGCCGCCGCCGAGTGGGCCGGCCTGCTGATCAACATGACCAAGGACAACGTCGCCGTCAACGTGCCGAAGCTGCACGAGGGCACCGTCGGCCAGCTCAACGCCGATTTCGATGCCACCGTCGCGCCGTTCACCCAGCTGGTGCAGAAGCTGCAGAGCCAGACCACGGGGCAGATCGAGTCCGTCGCGCTGGAGACGCTGCACCACGCACCGCCGGGCGAGCAGGGCAAACCGGCCGTCCAGCCCGAGCTGGCGGCCATCTCCTCGGATACGACGACGGTGCTCGTGATCGCGACGTCCGTGAGCCAGAACGCCGGCGCCAAGCCGCAGACCGTGCGCTGGCGGTTGCGCCTCGGAGTGTCCGACATCGGCGGCAAGTTGCTGATCTCGCGATTGGAGACGCTGCGATGAGGAACGCGTGGCGGGTACTGGTCTTCGACATCCTGGCGCCGCTCGCGGTGCTGGCGAGCCTCGTCTACATCGGGCTGGCCCTGGAGCGGCCGCTGTGGTGGGTCGTGGTGGGCACCATCATCGGGCTGCTGGTGCTGCAGGCGTCGATCGTCAACTTCGTGCTGTTCCGCCGTGACGGCGTCACCATGGGCACCGATGACGACGCGCCCAGGTTGCGGCTCGCGGTCGTCGGGCTGACGACGGTCGCCGTGGTCGCGGCCGCCATCGTCGGCTACACCAAGTGGACGGTGCCGGATCGCACCACGAGCGCCGACATGTCCATGGTGGTCGGCATCGCCAGCAGCGTCGCGGAGGCGTCGGCGACCTTCACGCCCGGCGCGCCGAACGTGTCGATCGACCGCGCCACGGCGTTGATGGCGCCGCAGCGCGCGGAGGCCTACCGCAACGAGTTCAACGCGGTCGCCAAGGATCTGACCAGCCGTGGGGTGGCCGGGCAGGCCAGCACCATCTCGGCCGGTATCGAGACCATCGGCCCCAATTTCGCCAGTGTCGCCGTGGTCATGCGCGCCACGCAGAACACCCCGAACAAACCCGCGCGGGCGACGGTGTTGGGGCTGCGGGTCACGCTGACGAAGCAGGACGGACGCTGGCTGGTCATGGACGTCACCCCGATCGCGTCGCGGTAGGGGTGGTAGGGCCGCTCGAGAGGGACCAAATGGTCGTCTCGGCGCGCGAGAAGCGACCATTTGGTCCTTCTCGGCGGGTGGCTACGAGCGGGCGGAACGCATCCGGGCGAACCGGTCGGAGAGCCGGCGCATGCGCACCAGCAGCGCGGCCGACGGGCTGGTGGTGCCGGCGGTGTAGGCCGAAAGTTCTTGTGCGCCAACGCCGATGCGGGACGCGAACTCGGTCTCGCTGAGACCGGAACGCTCCATCAGCAGCCGGATCTGGCGGGCCACCTCGGCGCATTCGTTGGCTTCGAGCTGCGTGCGGGCGCGGGCCAGCACCTCGGCCAGCGCCTTGGAGATGCCGTACGGGTTGCTCGTGGCCAGAATCTCTTCGACCTGACGGGCGGTGCGGCCGAAGGGGTCGCGCTTGATGGCGACGACGATGCGCTGCCACACCGCGAGGTCGTCGTTCTCCAGCGCGGCGCGGATGGCGGACGTCGACCAGAACTCGACGGGCTTCTCGCCGGGGGCCTGTGCCGGGAACGCGACGGTGGGCGCCCCGTTGGTGCCGGCGGCGGTGGACTTACCGGGACCGTCGGCACCAGAAGGGGTGTCCCTCACTTCGGATGTCAACGTCACCTCGCCTCCTCCAACATGGCCACCGCCACCGCCAGACAACGCTGTTTGACGTCGGGCCAATCTGCCGATTCGTGGTCGTCGAACGGGTGCGGGTCGGCCAACCTGCGGACCAACTGGGTGGCCACCCACTGGTTCTTCGACCGTTCTCCACAGTAATACCCGTCAATTCCGGCCAGAACCGCGGCTGCGGTCCGGATATCCATGCAGGAGACCAAATCGACGAAGTCGGTGTAGTCCTGGACGCTGTTGCGCGACATGATCAGGTAGCCCTTCAGTCGCAGCGTCTCGGCGCCCGTCGGGATCTCGAGCCGGTCGCCGGTGGGCAACAGCACCGTCGTCGTCTCCACGGGGCTGCGGCGCTCGATGGCGGGGCCGTCGGTCTCGTCGAGCGACAGGGCGTCGAGCGCGACCGACAGCCGGCCGCCCCACATGGTGACGGGGTGCACGTCGGGGTTGTCCGACGCGGACCGGGACTGGCCGTGCGCGCGCCGCCGCAGCAGCGCCAGCCCGGTGCGCGAGCGGTCCGTGCGTGGGGGCGCCGCCGCGATCCGGCGGGGCACGGCGCGTGGCACGTACTGCTGCTCGCCGGGCTCGCAGCCGCTGAACGCCAGCGGATCGGCGACGGTGACCGTCTGTGCGGCAAGGTTTTTCAGCTTGGCCGCCGACTTGACGACGCTGCGCAGTTCGGCGCCGGACGGGCCCAGTGCGGAGATGTCGTCGGGGATGATGACGAGGCTGCCGGTATCGGTGGCGGGCAACGGCTTCTCGAAATCCACCGACGGCAGCAGGCGGTCCAGCCACTTGGGCAGCCACCAGTTCCACTGGTCGAACATCGCCATCAGCGCCGGCACCAGGACCAGCCGCACCACCGTGGCGTCGACCGCGATGGCCACGGCGCAGGCCACACCCATCTGGGCCACCAGCGGCATGCCGGCGAACGCGAACCCGATGAACACCGCGATCATGATCAGCGCGGCGCTCGTGATGGTGCGGGCGCTGGTGCTGACGCCGTATGCGACGGCGTCGCGGGTGTTGCCGGTCTGCAGGAAGCGTTCCCGGATACGCGTCAGCAGGAAGATCTCGTAGTCCATGGACAGGCCGAACGTCATCGCCAGGACCAGCGGCGGAATGGTGGTGTCCAGCGACTCCAGGGGCTTGAACCCGAGCGCCTTGAACCAGCCCCATTCGAAGACGATCACGAGGCTGCCGTAGGCCGCGGCCACCGACAGCACCGTCATCAGGACGCCCTTGAGCGCCAGCACCACCGAGCGGATCGAGATCAGCAGCATCACGAACGCGATGAGCGACACGAAGACGAACACCAGCACCTCGGTGTTCGCGACGCGATGGTCGAAGTCCATGATCAGCGCCGTCGGCCCGCCCACCGCGATGGCGACGTTCGGGCCGGCGACCCCCGGCAGATGTTGTCGCAGCCACGTGATCGAGTCCCGCGCGACGAGATCTTCGGGGTCGACCGACAGCACGACCGTGAACAGGGCGCTGCGGTTGTCGTTGCTGAACACCGGCGGCGCCACCTGGGCCACGTCCGGCGCCTGCGTCATGGTCTGGTGCAGCGCGTCGAGCGTGGCGGTGTTCTGGGCGTCGGAGGCCGTCGCATCGGGGAACGTCGCCAGCACCCGGAGGGGGCCGAGCGCACCGGGGCCCAGCGCTTCCGCCGCGGCGGCCACGCCGCTGCGGATCTCGTGGGTCGGGGAGAACTGGCGCAGCATGCTGTTGCCCAGTTGCATGCCGAACGACGGCGCCGCCAGCAGGACCAGGAAGACGGTGGCCAGCAGCGCCGACAGCCACGGACAGCGCATGGTGCGTTCGGTCCACTGGGTCCAGAACGGCGACTGCGCGGCGTCGGAGCGGCGCGAGACGTGCAGCCACGACGAGCGCTTGGCGACCCGCTTGCCGAACGTGGCCAGCACCGCCGGGATCAGGGTGGTCGACGTCAGCACCGCGATGGCGACAGCCAGGATGGCGCCGGTGGCCATCGACGACAGCACCGGCGTGCCGATGAGATAGATGCCGGTGATCGAGGCGATCACGGTGAGCCCGGACAGCACGACCGCCAGGCCCGACGTCGCCATCGACGCGTCGACGGCCTGTTCCGGGTCGCGGCCGGCGCGCAGTTCCTCGCGGAAACGCATGAGGATGAACAACGAATAGTCGACGGCCAGCGCGATACCGAACATCGACAGCGTCGTCGTCGCGAAGACGCTCATGGTGACCCAGATGGACAGGAGGTAGACCACTCCCATCGTCACGATCACCGTGCAGGCGCCGAGCAGCATCGGCATGGCCGCGGCGGCCAGGGAGCCGAACACCGCCAGCAGCACGATCAGCACGATCGGCAGGTTCCACTTCTCGGCCTCGGCGACGTCGTGCTTGGTGGTCTCACTGGCGGCTGCGCCGAGTGCGCCCTGCCCGATGACGTACAGCCGGACCTTGCCGTCGGCGGTCTGGCCGGGCTTGCCGTCCTTGATGCCGATCGCGGTGCGGAGCTTCTTGGCGATGTCGACGGCGCCGCTGTTGTTGAAGTCGAGGCGCAACGTCACGACGTAGGGTTTGCCGGCCTGCGGCTCGGCCTGCGTGGGGTCGGGGACGACCTTGACGCTGGAGACGCCGGCCGCGATGCGTTTGAGCTCGTCGACGGCGGCCGTCATGTCTTCCTGCGTGGCGTTGGCGTTGGGGGCCGCGACCAGGGCCAGCGGCGAGGCGCCCTCGTCGGGGAAATGGTCCTCGAGTTCGCGCTGGACGTGCAGCGATTGGGAGCCGGCGACCTCGAAGCCGCCGCCGCTGAGGTTGCTGGACTGGGTCGCCGCGAGATACAGGGACGGCACCATGAGCAACAGCCAGGTGGCGAAGACCACCCAGCGCCAGCGCCGCAGCAGACCGCTCAGCCGCATCATCAACTGCTGGATGGCGAACCCTCTTCCTGCGGTCGTCCCGGTTGCCACCGGAGTGTTTTGATCGGCGTTTCGTGCCGCCGACCCTACCCCAGTATGGGGTAGGGTGACCGGCTCGCGAGCGGCGATGAGGCGCCTGACGGGAACCTTGATCCAACTGCAACCGGGCCACTGCCGGCCCCGCCGGCAACGGTGTCGGAGGCCGATGGCGGGCTGCGACGCCAGGTTTGAACACCGCAGTGACCTGGATGTTTGCTGTGTGGATTGGTCACCGGCCGCGCCGCGATGGCAAGATGGCGGGAGCCGAATCCCGGATGAGGCCGGCGCTGCCATTGACGCCACCCCGGGAAAACAGTGTTTGCCGAGTGTTTACATGGCCGTCTCTGGTCCGTAAACCGGTGAGGAGATTTGCCATGAAGACGACCAGTGTGGCGGTTCGCCGCGGACTTGCCGGGGCGTTCGCTGTAACTGCAGTCGGCGGCGTGATGGTGACGTCGTTCGGGGCTCCGTCGGCCGGTGCGGGCCAGGATCCGTGCGCGGCCAGCCAGGTCGCCAAGACCATCGGCATGGTGGCCACCTCGACGGGCACCTACCTGGATGCGCACCCCACCGCGAACCAGACGCTGACGAACATCTCGCAGCAGCAGCCCGGCCCGCAGTCGCTGGCAGCGCTGAAGACCTACTTCGATGCCAACCCGCAGGAGGGCGCCGCGCTGCAGAACCTGCAGGCGCCGCTGGTGACGTTGTCGTCGCAGTGCAAGCTGCCGCTGACCCTGCCGCAGCTGATGGGCCTGATGCAGTCGGCGCAGCAGGGTGGCGGACTGCCCGCCACGTTGCCCGCGATGCCGAGCGTGCCCGGCGCCGTGCCGTTCACGCCCACCCTGCCTGGCGTGACGACGGCGACGGGGTCTGTGCCCGCGGCTCAGGCGGTGTCGGCGCCCGCCGCGCGGTAGTTCCGGCCGCGCCCGGAGCTCCTTATCCGGCACCCCGCGAAAGTCGTCGCACTTTCTGATTAGCTTCCAGTGTCGGCATCGGTACTGGTCGCCGACATCGGAGCTCTCGACGAAGGGGTTTGACCACATGATGCTTTCCGCTCTGGCCAAGCGACGCGTTGTTGCCGGTTTCATCGGTGCCGGCGCGGTCGCCGGCAGCATGTTGTTCGGTGCCGTGCCGTCGGCCCTCGCCGACGACCTGCCGCCCAACTGCACCTCTGCGGACATCGCCGGCGTCAAGTCGGGCGTCGAGGCCTCGACCTCCGCCTACCTGTTCACCCACCCCGACGTGAACGACTTCTTCACCAGCCTCCGGGGCCTGTCGAAGGACCAGGCGCACGCCAAGGTCAAGCAGTACCTGGCCGCCAACCCGCAGACCAAGGCGGAGCTGCAGGGCATCCGGCAGCCGCTCAAGGACATCCGCGACCGCTGCGGCATCCCCGGCCCCGCCGCCCGCTAACCCGGGATTTGTGCACGAAAATCCGCGGTAGGCGCGGATTTTCGTGCACAAATCACTTGCGGAGGCGAGCCAGGCCGCGCCAGCCGAGCAGGAAGACGGCGGTGACGGTCGAGGCGACGATCACGAAACTCACCGCGACGCCCTGAGCCGAGGCCTTGCGCAGCAGCATGCCGATCACGATGGTGCTGACCCAGACCACCAACCCGGTCGGGTTCAGCGCGGTTGGGCGGCGCCAGCCCCGCGCCAGCGCCCAGCCCGCCACGGTTCCGGTCAGGAACGGCCAGCTGGTGTGCGCCACACCGGCCAGCGTGATGCCCTCGGCGTGGCTGCGCCGGCCGATGGAGCAGAAGATCACCACCAACACCACGTCGGTGAGGAAAGCCAGTGCGGCACTGCGATTTCCGGTGGTCTGCTCAGTTGTCATAGGTCATCACGTCCAGATTCAGTGGGCTGACATTGTTTTCGGCGCGGGCGGTGAAGCCGGGTTCCGGACGCGCGGGACCGCCGGCCTCCAGCGCGTCGACGGCTGCCATGTTGGCCAGTCGGTCGGTGAGCCGGAACGAGCGGAACACGAACGGCAGGCCGTCCGCGCGCAGTGGATCGGGTGCGCTCATCACGTGGAAATGCAGGTGCGGCGCACTGGAATTGCCGGTGTTGCCGACGTTGCCCAGCACCTGCCCGGTGGTCAGCCGGTCACCCGGCTTGACCTTGACGCTGCCGGTCTTCAGATGCGCGTAGAAGGCGAAGTTTCCGTTCCCGATGTCCTGGACGACGTGATTGCCGCCGTACTGCGCCAGCGTGAGGCCGGTCGGGTCGACACCCGGCACCTGCTCGGGCAGGCCGTCGAGAACCGCCACCACCGGGCCGTCGGCGACCGCGTGCACGTCCGAGCCGAAGTAGAGGTAGCTGTCCGTTTTCGCGCGGTCCCCGCTGAACAGCTGCCCGTCGGCCCGTAGCTGCTCGTAGTCGATGGCGAATCGCTCTGCGGCCCAGAGTTTTCCATCGATCGGGTTGAGGGCCATGCGGTGCGGCGTCATGTCGCAACAGCCGTTGGCGTCGAGCCAGCCGGAGCCGCGCAGCGGCGGGTCGAGTACGACGGGCTTGTGGTCGGACACCGTCACGGGTGCGACGTTCTCGGTCACCACCGGTGGCACGAGCGGCGGCATCGGCTTGGGTACCTTGACCACCACCCGGTGTGAAAGTTGCTGGGGCGCAGCGCCACCCGCGTCCAGTTTGACGTCCAGCCAGACGATCGACCGTTGTCCGGGCGCCAGATCGTTGCTGCTGATGCGGGTGCCCATGGTCCGCGTCCAGTAGGCGAGGCCGGCGCCGGACAGTTGCAGCAGGGGCCCGGCGGGTCCCAGGACGGCGATCGAATCCACGGTCACGGGTTCGGGGGAGGTGTTGGTCAGCAGCAGCTCGTATGCGAGATGCACCTTCCCGTCGGTCGCCGGAACGGGCACGGGTTCGGCCACGACGTCGACGAGGACGGGCGTGACGATCGGCTCGGCGCCTATGGAAGTCGTTGCGGGAGTAGAAGACTGGACCGATTTCGGTGCCGTCGTGCAGGACGTCAGCGCGGCGGCGAGCAGCAGTGCCGCCGCCGGCCGGCTACCCGGGATCATGCGAGGTCTCGGGGTCGGCGGGCGGCACACCCGGTGCGGGGGAAGGGGTTTCGGGCGCATCCGGGTCGAAGTCCTTCTCCGTGCGGAACAGGAAGAAGAACACCACCCAGCCGATGGCCGAGATGAAGATCCAGCTGACCAGTCGATAGATCAGCATCGTCGAGATGGCCGCCGCGAGCGTCATGCCGCTGGACACCAGGCCGGGCACCAGCACCGCCTCGACCACGAGCAGCCCGCCGGGCATCAGGGGAATCGCGCCGACGGCGCGGGCCGCGGCATACGCGACAGTCAGGCCGGCCAGCGACGGATGCCCGCCGGTGGCGTACGCCGCGCAGGCCAGGCACGCGACGTCGGCGATCCAGTTGAACAGCGACCAGCTGAATGCGACGGTCAGGGTCCGGCGGCTCAGGCTCACCGACTCCAGCTGGTTCAGGGTGCGGCGCCAGCCTTCCAGCCCGGTGTCGGCGGGCTTACCGCGCAGCGAGTTGAACCACGACAGCAGCCGCACGCCGATGCCGTCGATCTGCTGCGGATTGGCGGCGACGGTCTGGGCCAGTAGCAGCAGCGCCACGAAACCGCCGATCGTGAAGATCAGCGACAGCGGGTTCTTGCTCGCGCCGAGCAGGAACGCGCCGCCCAGGCCCAGCAGGGCCAACCCGACCACCTGCAGGGCCCCGGACATCACCAGCTGCCACGAGGCCACCAATGGCGAGGCGCCCCACAGCCGCTGCTGGCGGTAGACGAAGGTGGCCGAGAGCACTGGGCCGCCCGGCAGGGTGGTGGACAGCGCGTTGCCCGCGTAGAACGCGGCCTCGGACCGCCACTGCTTGACCTGGACACCGGCGGACCGGAGCAGGGTGCGCTGAATCTGCGCGAAGCTGTGCATCGAGGCCAGGGCCGCGACGGCCGCGGCGGCGACCCACCACCACGTCGCCGACAACAGGCTGCGCCACGCCTTGGCGAGCTGCTCCCAGACCATCACGACCTCGACGGTCAGCACGACGACGGCGATACCGATCAGAACCCAGCGCAACCACCAGTACTTGCCGCGGGGCCGGGCCGGTGCCGAACGGGCATCGGCGCGCCGGCACGCCGCCCAGAGGCCGCGACGGCGGGCCGTCAAAGACCCGGGGGCAGCCTCGTGTGACACCGCTACAGCGTATCCGGCGTGTCGCGGGCGGCTCGCCGTACGCGGCCCGCATGGCGCAACGACCCCGCGGTGTCATCGGGCGGCGCTACGCTGGCGCCCATGTCACAAGCCGACGAAGCGGTAGATCCGGTGGTACGCAAGGCCGCAGCCTGGTCGTGGCGGTTCTTGGCGATCTTCGGCGCGGTGCTCGCCGTGCTGTGGATCGTCATCAAGCTCGAGGTCATCGTGGTGCCCGTGCTGCTGGCCATGTTGGCCACGGCCTTCCTGCTGCCGGCCGTGGACCTGCTGACCCGGCGCGGTCTGCCGCGCGGCGCGGCCGTCGCGGTGATGCTGCTGAGTTCCATCGTGGTGATGGGCGGCATCCTGACGTTCGTCGTCTTCCAATTCATCGACGGCGCACCGGCTTTGGTGGAGCAGGTCACCAAGAGCATCGACGGCGCCCGCAAGTGGCTGACCGAGGGCCCGATCCTGCACCTGAGCGCCGACCAGATCAACAGCGTCGGCCAGACCGCCATCGATGCCCTCAAGAACAACCAGTCCAAGCTCACCAGCGGGGTC
This sequence comes from Mycobacterium sp. SMC-13, assembly GCF_045311035.1. NCBI lineage: Bacteria > Bacillati > Actinomycetota > Actinomycetes > Mycobacteriales > Mycobacteriaceae > Mycobacterium > Mycobacterium sp. SMC-13. Next base: position 25,577 of record NZ_JBJIAI010000004.1, on the reverse strand, counting down.
TTCTCCACCGCCGGCGCGCTGACCGAGATCGTCACCGGCCTGCTGCTGACCCTCTTCACCCTGATCTTCCTGCTGCACGGCGGGCGGGACATCTATGCGTTCGTCACCAAGATCATCCCGTCGTCCGTGCGGGACCGGGTGCGCGAGGCCGGCCGGGCCGGATTCGGCTCCCTGATCGGATACGTCCGCGCCACGTTCGTGGTGGCGATGGTCGACGCCGTCGGTATCGGCACCGGTTTGGCGATCATGGGGGTGCCGCTCGCGCTGCCGCTGGCGTCGCTGGTGTTCCTCGGCGCGTTCGTCCCGCTGGTCGGTGCGGTCGTGACCGGTTTCGTGGCCGTGGTGGTGGCACTGATCGCCAAGGGCTGGATCTACGCGCTGATCGCGCTCGGCCTGATCATCGCCGTGCAGCAGCTGGAGGCGCACGTGCTGCAGCCGATCGTCATGGGCCGTGCGGTGTCGGTCCACCCGCTCGCCGTCGTGCTGGCGATCGCCGGCGGCAGCGTCACCGCAGGCGTCATCGGCGCGTTGATCGCCGTGCCCATCGTCGCATTCCTCAACAGCGCCATCCGGGTGCTGACCGCTGACAATCCACGCGCCACCGAGGCCGAGGTACTCGCCGAGGCCGGTTCGGTCGCGGCCGCGGCGGTGTCGCCGGGGGACACGCCGCCAGCTACAGACGGCCCTCCCGGCGCAGCAGATCCGCAGCGCTGACCCCGCCGCCGGTGCCGCGACGCTGAGTTTCGGCGGTATCGATCTTCTCGGTGGCGTCAGGGGTGTCGGCCGGCTGGGCGCGGAACGCCGTGGTCGGCTCGTTGCCCTGGTCGCCGGGTGCGTCTGACGGCGTCTGAATCTGCGGCCCGGAGGCGCTGATGTTGCCGCGCAGCTGCCCGAGCCACGACTCGATCTCCCGGTTGCCCGGACCGCCCTGACCCTGGCCCGGCTCGGCGGGACGGCCCGCTCCCGGCGCGCGGAACGCCGTGGTGGCGGGCTCGGAGGCCGGACCGAAGGCGGTGGTCGCCGGGTCGCCGATCGCGGTGGTCGGCGGCGTCGGGTCCCCGTTCTGCGGGGTGACGGCGCGGGTCACGTTCGACACCACGTTGCGGAAGGCGCCCTTGGCGGCGCTGAACCGCGTGGTCGCGGGTTCAGCAGACGAGGGTGCGGGCGGGGCCTGCGGTGCCGGGGGCTGCGGCGGAGCGCTCGGCATCCGGTTGGTGGGTGCCTGGCTCGGCGGCTGCGGCTGCCCCGGGGTGATCCGGGTCGGGACGGCGCGCTGGCCGGGGGCCGGATGCGTGGGATCGTGCGGCGGGCGGACCGGGGCACCGGAACCGACCAGCGCACGGGGATCCTCGGGTTCGCGGACCGCGGGACGCTTGCGCTCGTCGGGCAGCTCGGTCTCGCCGAGACCCAGCTTCTGCTGAACGCGCTTCATCCACAGCGGCGCCCACCAGCAGTCGTCGCCCAGCAGCTTCATGACGGCCGGCACCAGGAACATGCGGATGACGGTGGCGTCGAGCAGCAGCGCCATCAGCAGACCGAATGCCAGGTACTTCATCATCACCAGGTCGGAGAACGCGAAGGCGCCGACGACGACGGCCAGCACCAGCGCGGCGCCGGTGATCAGGCGGCCCGTGGTGGCGGTACCGATCCGGATGGCCTCGGCGGTGGACATGCCGCGCTCGCGGGCCTCCACCATGCGGGACACCAGGAACACCTCGTAGTCGGTCGACAGACCCCAGATGACCGCGATGATCAGGCCGATCATCGGCGCCATCAGCGGCTGCGCGGTGTAGTTCATCAACCCGGAGCCGTGCCCGTTCTCGACGAACATCCAGGTCAGGATGCCCATGGTCGAGCCGAGGGTGAGGGCGCTCATCAGGGCGGCCTTGATGGGCAGCACCAGTGAGCCGAACGCCAGGAACATCAGGACGGTCGTGGTGATCACCAGGATCGCCACCATCAGCGGCAGTTTCTCGAACAGCGTGCTGATGCTGTCCTGTTCGAGCGCTGGGGTGCCGCCGACCATCACCTGGACGCCGTGCGGTTCCTGCAGGGCGCGCAGTTCGTTGATCTTCTCGCCGGCGTCACCGCTGTTGATGAGGCCGTTGGACAGCACCCGGACGGACGGGTCCTTGCTGCCGCCCTCCTGGTACGTCCGCTCGGCCCACATCTTCGACTTGTCGTTGCCGTCCGGCGTCACGAAGCCGCTGATGGTGCCGGCGTTGGCCCGCACCTGGGCGATCTGCTGATCGGTGACGGGCTGGCCGTTGTCGCTCTTGATGACGAGGGTCAGGGCGTTGGTGCGGAAGCCGGGGAAGAGCTGGTCGAACTCCTCCTGCGCGGTACGGACCGAGTTGTCCGGCGGCAGGTACTTCTCGCTCATACCGGCGAGGGCCAGCTGTCCCAGTGGGATGACCAGCAGGATCATGCCGATGGTGATCGGCACGGCGAATGCCAGTGGCCGTTTCATCACGACGTTGACCAACTTGCCCCAGAAGCCCTTCTCGACCTCTTCGCGGGTCTTGGTCTTCTGCGTCTTCTCGGCGAACCAGTCGATGATCTTGCGCGAGAACGGCCAGTTGGCCAGGAACGGCACCTTCAACAGGGTGCGCACACCGAGCGCGTCGACGTTGGAACCCAGGATGCCCAGCACTGCGGGCAGCACGGTGTTCGACAGGAACGCGGCCAGCAGCACCGACGCGATGATCGCGTAGGTGATGGACCGCAGGAAGCCCAGCGGGATCAGCAGCAGGGGCAGCGACGACGCGACGATGATCACCGCGGAGAACGCGACGGTCCGGCCCGAGGTCATGACGGATCTTCGGACGGCCGCTTCGACGTCGTAGCCCTCGGCCAGTTCTTCTCGGAACCGGCTCACGATGAACAGGCCGTAGTCGATCGCGATACCGAAGCCCATCATGGTCACGACCGGCTGGGCGAAGAAGTGCACGGGCCCGAACTCGGCGGTGAACCGCAGGATGCCGAGCGCGCCACCGATGGTCAGGCCACCGATGATGGCGGGCAGCGCGGCGGCGACCGCGCCACCGAACACGAAGAACAGGACGACCGCGACGAGCGGCACGATCGCGATCTCGGCGCGTTTCTGGTCGGTGCCGATGGTGCCGGTCAGCTCGCTCGCGAGCGGCTCCAGACCGGCCAGCTTGATGTTGCCGCCGTTGACCTTGTACAGGTCAGGGGCGACGGACTGGTAGTTCTTCAGGATCGCGTCGTCGTTGTCGCCCTTGAGCGGAACGGTGATGAAGGTGTGGCGCAGGTCCTGCGTCGTCATCTTCTTCAGCCCGTCGCTGGGCGCTTTCAGCCAGCCGACCCAGGCGACCACCTTGTCCTTGTGGTCGTTGACGAAGGTGTCCAGCTCGCCGCTGACCTTCTTCTGCCAGGCCGGGTCGGTGATCTTCTTGTCGTCGGGTGGCGTCAGGATGGCCACCACGAGGCTGGTCCGGTCGCGGCCGTAGACCTCGTCACCGAGCACCGAGGCGGCGACGGACTCGCTGCCTTCGTTGTAGAAGCCACTCTGCGTGACATGCTCGCCGAGACTGGACCCGTACACGGCGCCACCAAGGCACAGTGCGACCATGACACCGATCACTATGTATCGGAATCGGTACACCGTTCGACCCCACCAGGCGAACACGTCAGCTCCTCACGATTATCTGCATAAATTTGAGCTCAAAGGCACCCTCTAAGAGGTTGCCATTTTCAGCCACCGCACACGTCATCTGTAGTTTTTCCTAAACGCGCGAGCTCAGCAGCGCGGACAACGGCCGGAAGGGCTGCAGCCAGGCGCCCTGTTCAGGCAGCGAATCCAGGCCGATTCGCGGCAGCGGCTCCCGGAAGACACCAGGGATGTCTTCCAGGTCGACGAAGTCCAAGGTATCCGACGCTAACGCCCAACTGGCATGTTCGCGAAATCCGACCACGGTCGCGGGAGTGCCGTCGTGGGCGATGTCCTCGAGCGGTTGGCGGAACGCCTGGCCGTCGGCCGAGGCCACATAAATGCCGGCCAGACCCTCGCTGCGGCGCAGCGCGATGTGGGCCAGCATGTCGCTGTCGACGTCGCTGTCCTCGTCGGTCTTCGGCTTGGCGAACACCGCGAAACCGACGTTCCGCAGGGCCTCCACCCAGGGGCGCACGACGTCGGCGCTACCGGGTGCGATGTTGGTGAAGACGGTCGCCTCGGGCTCCAGGGACACCGGCGGCTGGTCCGGTCGCCGGCCGTTCGCGATCTCGTTGGTGCGGGCCAGTAGCCAGCGGCCCAGCGCGTCGAAGCGGGGCCGGTGGGCGGCCGTCGGCCGGCCGCCGAGGATCGACCCGAGGCCCATGTCGAGGTTCGGTGCGTCCCAGACCAGCAGCACCCGGTGCGGCCGGGGTCCCGGCGGCGGGGTGGGCGGGTAGGGCTTCACCTGTGGAATGGCCTCGGTGATCGTCACTCGGGCTTCTCCCAGATGAGTTCGGTGATGGGGCTGCCCATCCGCATGCCGCGCGCCTCATATTTGGTCGTGGGGCGTCGCACCGAGATCGGCAGGTCGGCATCGGCCGACGTGCGCTTCAGGGTCGGCTCGGCGTCGCCGACTTCGGCGATCTGCACGGCGTAGTCGGCGTGGTCGGTGGCCGCGTGCAGGATGCCGCCGGGCTTGAGGCGGCTGGAGATCAGCGCCACCGTCTCGGCCTGCAGGAGCCGGCGCTTGTGGTGGCGGGCCTTGGGCCAGGGATCCGGGAAGAACACGCGCACGGCGGTCAGGGTGCCCGGCGCGATCATGTGTTCCAGCACATCGACGCCGTCGCCGCGGACGAATCTCACATTCGTCAGGCCGGCCCGGTCGACGCCGCCGAGCAGCTGCGCCAGGCCCTTGCGGTAGACCTCGACCGCGATGACGTCGAGGTGTGGTTCCTCCTGCGCCATGGCCAGGGTCGAGATGCCGGTGCCGCTGCCGATTTCCAACACCACCGGCGCGGTGCGGCCGAACCAGGCGGCGGTGTCGATGAGGCCCGCCGCGGTGCCATCTTCGGAGCGGGCGACTTTGCCCAGCTCAGGCCAGCGCCGGTCCCACGTGCTCTGCTGTCCGGTGGACAGGGTCGACCGGCGGGACCGGAAGCTGGTCACGCGGCGATGCTGGTGGGTGGGTGCGGCGGTGGTTTCGGTGGCCGGCTCGTTTTCGGCCGCCGAGGCGCCGGCCGACGAGGCAGCGTCGTCCTCGCGCTGGGCATACATTCGTCCATCGTCTCTCATCCGGCTGTGAGAGCCCGCATCGTGGTGCAGATTGATACCCAACAGTTGCCTGGAAAACGGCGTCGGCCGGACCCGCGCCGAGGTGCGACGATGGCATCCGGGGGTAGGTGGTGTCAGGGGATCTTTGGCAGCGGTTCACCGCGGAGCTGCAGCGGTTGACGAACGACGTGCCGGGCCTGGCGCATGTTGTCGCGGGCCCCGAACCGGACGACGCCGCCGGCCGGTACCGGTCGATATGTGCAGTGCTGAGTGAAATCGCCTGGACGGCAAACGAATTGGATGACGATCGGGTGCACCGGTGGTTGGCCTCCGATGCGATGGCGGCCCTGCGTACGGCCGCGGCGACGGCAGCGCTGACAGCCGACGGCCTGGTTGTCGAGGCCGCCATGGACCCCGACGCCCAGCTGCGGCGGGCGCTGCACTGGCGCCGTCACGGCCGTCGCACCACCACCGACCTGCACCGACGCTGCGCCGCGGACCTCACGCGCGGGTCATTGCGGCTACTCGCACGTGCGGGAGTGCGACGCGTGACGTCTCGACTGGAACTTCAGCGCATCCGGCTGGAGCTGCTTCGCGAGTCCCGCCGGCAGTACGGCGACCTGCACGCCGAACTGCTCACTCGGGTGCCGTCCCGGCGGCTCGCGACCGGGAATTTCGAAGCCCGCGTCCGCGAGCGGCTGGTGGAGCAAGCTGCGCGGATTCGCGACGAGACCACGTTCGCGCTCGGCGCTCCCAAGGCCGACGGCCGGTGGCCGGCACCCGGCATCCCGGGGCCGGTGCTGGCCCAGCGCCCGGACGAGGTGTGGTTGGGCCTCGTGCTGGGCGCGGGTTTCGGCCTGGGCGCGGCATTGGGGCTGGCCAGGGTGATGACTGGGCTGGCCGGCGTGCCCGACGGCATCGGCGGCGGCGTGGGGCTGGTGCTCGGTCTCGCGCTGACGGCGGCGGTCATCGCGGGCCGCGCCCGGCTGCATCGGCGGGCGGTGCTGGACCGGTGGGTCGGGACGGCCGTCGCGGCGGCACGGCAGGCGAGTGAAGAGGAACTGGCGTACCGGTTACTGGAGGCGCAGGCGGTGATGGCGTCCGCACATCACAAAACGAAAAATTGACCGCTTTACGAATTGTGCCCACCGAAGCGCTCGCGCTACTGACGGGTAACCGGCAGTTGGCGCCCTCAAACGCGTTACCTGCGGGTTCGGGACCCGTGATTGGGCTTTCTGAATCGTTCTTGTGAGAGATCGGACAGCAGCCCGATTGTCCACTTGTATGTCACTCACGTTAACCTCTAAAGAGGTATAGCTGCGATTTGCGAGCAGGAGAATTTGATGACCTCAGCGACCATTCCCGGTCTCGACGCCGCACCGACCAATCACGCCGGGCTACTCGCCTGGGTTCGTGAAGTTGCGGAGCTGACTCAGCCCGACCGGGTGATGTTCGCCGACGGCTCGGCCGAGGAGTACGACCGTCTCGCCGCTCAGCTCGTCGAGGCCGGCACCTTCCAGAAGCTGAACCCGGAGAAGCAGCCGAATTCCTATCTCGCACTGTCGGATCCGTCGGACGTTGCTCGCGTCGAGTCGCGGACCTTCATCTGCTCGCAGCGCGAAGAGGACGCCGGGCCCACCAACAACTGGATGGATCCCGCCGAGATGCGCGGCATCATGACCGACCTCTACCGCGGCTGCATGCGCGGCCGCACCATGTGGGTCGTGCCCTTCTGCATGGGCCCGCTGGACGCCGAGGATCCCAAGCTCGGCGTCGAGATCACCGACTCGGAGTACGTCGTCGTCTCGATGCGCACCATGACGCGCATGGGTGCCAAGGCGCTGGCCAAGCTCGGCGACGACGGCTTCTTCGTCAAGGCGCTGCACTCGCTCGGTGCACCGCTGGAGCCCGGCCAGAAGGACGTGCCGTGGCCGTGCAATGACACCAAGTACATCACCCACTTCCCCGAGACCCGCGAGATCTGGAGCTACGGCTCGGGCTATGGCGGCAACGCGCTGCTGGGCAAGAAGTGCTACTCGCTGCGTATCGCCTCGGCCATGGCGCACGACGAGGGTTGGCTCGCCGAGCACATGCTGATCCTCAAGCTCATCTCGCCGGAGAACAAGGCGTACTACATTGCCGCGGCGTTCCCGTCGGCCTGCGGCAAGACCAACCTCGCGATGTTGCAGCCCACCATTCCGGGCTGGCGCGCCGAGACCGTCGGCGACGACATCGCCTGGATGCGTTTCGGCAAGGACGGCCGGCTGTACGCCGTCAACCCCGAGTTCGGCTTCTTCGGCGTCGCGCCGGGCACCAACTGGTCGTCGAACCCGAACGCCATGAAGACCATCGCCGCCGGCAACACCGTCTTCACCAACGTCGCCAAGACCGACGACGGTGACGTCTGGTGGGAAGGCCTCGAGGGCGAGCCGGAGCACCTCATCGACTGGAAGGGCCAGGACTGGATCCTGCGGGAAACGGAGACCAAGGCGGCGCACCCGAACTCGCGCTACTGCACCCCGATCTCGCAGTGCCCGTCGGTCGCCCCCGAGTGGGACGACCCGCAGGGTGTGCCGATCTCGGCGATCCTGTTCGGCGGCCGCCGCAAGACGACGGTGCCGCTGATCACGCAGGCCCGCGACTGGCAGCACGGCGTCTTCATCGGCGCCACCCTGGGCTCCGAGCAGACCGCCGCCGCCGAGGGCAAGGTCGGCACCGTGCGCCGCGACCCGATGGCCATGCTGCCGTTCCTCGGCTACCACGTCGGTGACTACTTCCAGCACTGGATCAACATCGGCAAGAACGCCGACGAGTCCAAGATGCCGAAGATCTTCTTCGTCAACTGGTTCCGCCGCGGCGACGACGGCCGCTTCCTGTGGCCGGGCTTCGGTGAGAACAGCCGCGTGCTGAAGTGGGCCATCGAGCGCATCGAGCACCAGGCCGAGGGCAAGAGCACCCCGATCGGCATCGTGCCGACCGCCGCTGACCTGGACCTGGAGGGTCTGGACGTGTCGGCTGCCGACGTCGACGAGGCGCTGGCCGTGCGTGTCGACGAGTGGCAGAACGAGCTGCCGCTGATCGAAGAGTGGTTCGAGTTCGTCGGCGAGAAGCTGCCGACCGGCATCAAGGACGAGTTCGACGCCCTCAAGCACCGCTTGGCTGAAGAGGCCTAAGAGCTCCCTCGCACAAACACACGACCCCCGGTCTCCCAGGAGATCGGGGGTCGTGGGTTTTGGGGCGATCCACCGCGAATGTGCGTCCAGATCGCGGATCGGGTGGCGGAGACGCGCTACGTGCACACTCGCGGCGTAACAGGCGAATATCTGCCTGCGACGCGACGGCTTTCCCGCTCGTCCGCGAGGTCGAATCCGGTCCGGGGCGCAGCAGCGAAGTACCTAGCGTCAATCATGGCCTGCAGAACTGCCGGTGATTGAAGCCAAGTACTTTCTCCGGGCGCTAGCGGTCCCTTAGTTCAATCGACACCGGCAATGGCGGTCATGATTGAAGCCACGTACTTTGCCTCGGGACCCGGCACTGACGCCGGTCCTGAAGGCAACCAGGGGTCCAGGCTGGGTCGATGACTGTCAGGTTCGGCGCCGTGAATGGCTCGTTGAGGACTCGACGGCTTCCCGCCACAAATGATCTTGATTAGCCACACAATCGAGTTAGGGTAACCGAACTCAAAACGTCCAGCACGCTGACCAGCAAATTCAGCGTCACAAGCCGAACCAATTCGTAGCAACGCTAAGTTGCTGGAACGGTTTTGGGCGGCTAGCGTCAGCGGCGTGACCAGCACCCGATCCGCCGGCCCGACCACGCGTCGGCCGCTTGCGCGATCCCTGCTGCTGGCCGCTGCGTTCGTTCTCCCGGCGGTGGCGCTGCGTCTCGCGGGCGTCCACCCGAACCCCGTCGTCTCGCTGTTGGCATTCGGCGCGGCTGTCGTCGCCGCCAGCTTCGTGCTGGCCTGGGCGGCCGAAGCAGCGCAGGTCGACGTGTCCGGTGGCCTCGCCATCGCCGTTCTGGCCCTGATCGCGGTGCTGCCCGAATACGCCGTCGACCTCTACTACGCCTACGTCGCCGGCCACAACGCCGAGTACGTGCAATACGCCGCCGCCAACATGACCGGCTCCAACCGGCTGCTCATGGGTATCGGCTGGCCGGTCGTGGTGATCGTCGGTCTGTACGTCGCGCAGCGGATGTCGGCCGGCAAGAGCAGCAAACCGATGTTGTCGCTGGAACCCGGCAACCGCGTCGAGCTGGGCTTCCTGCTCATCGCCGGACTCGTCGCGTTCATCATCCCGACGACCGGCCGCATCCACCTGGTGCTCGGCGTGGCACTGCTGGCCTGGTTCGGCTTCTACCTCTACAAACTGACGCGCGGGGAGCCGGAGGAGCCCGAGCTCGTCGGTACTGCCGCGGCCATCGGCGCGCTGCCCGACCGGGCTCGCCGCATCACCGTCGTGACGTTGTTCGCGGTATCGGGTGCGGTCATCCTGATGTGTGCGGAGCCGTTCGCGAACAGCCTGGTCGACGCGGGCACCGAGCTGGGTGTCGACCGCTTCCTGCTGGTGCAGTGGCTCGCGCCGCTGGCCTCGGAGGCCCCGGAGTTCATCATCGCGACCATCTTCGCCGCGCGAGGGAAGAGCACCGCGGCCATCGCGACCCTCATCTCATCCAAGGTCAATCAGTGGACGCTGCTGATGGGCTCGCTGCCCATCGCCTACCTCGCCGGCGGTGGCGGCACCGAGCTGGTTCTCGACGGCCGGCAGGTCGAGGAGGTGCTGCTGACGGCCACCCAGACCATGATGGGCGTCGCGCTGATCCTGTCGCTGCGGTTCCACCGGGCGACGGCGTGGCTGCTGCTGGCGCTGTTCGTGGTGCAGTTCCCGATCACCTCGACCACCGGCCGCCTGGTGCTGTGCGGCGTCTACGGCGCGCTGACGGTGGTGGGCCTGATCATCAACCGTCGTCACATCGTCGCGACGCTGCGGGCGCCGTTCAGCGCCGGCGACAACGACGTCGACGGGGTGCGGTTCGACGGCCGGGAGTTGTCGATCGTCGGTCGCTGACCGCGGTGACGAGCGGCGCGAACCGGCGAGTCCAGGATGAGGTCCGCGGCGCGCGCGGCCATCGCCATGGCAGGCGCATTTGTGTTGCCGGACAACATGATCGGCATGATCGACAGGTCGCCGACCCGTAGGCCGTCGATGCCGCGGACCCGCAACTGGTCATCGACGATGTCGTCGTCGTCCGGTCCCATGCCGCAGGTGCCGATCGCGTGGAAACCCGTCAGCCCCTGCGTCATCGCGGCGTGCAGGAGTTCATCGTCGGATTGGGTGTCGGGGCCGGGCGTCAGCTCCGTGGCGATGAGGTCGGCAATGGGCGACTGCTGGAACACCTCGCGCATGGCGCGCAGGACCCCGATGGCGGCGGTCCGGTCGTGGGCGGTGGCCAGATAGTTGGGGTCGATCATCAAAGGGTCGCCGGGGTCGGGTGAGCTGATCCAGACGCTGCCCTCCGACGTCGGGCGCAGAATCTCACCCATACAGGACACGCCGGGCAGACGCTCGACGGTGCCGCCGGCGCCGGCCAGTGTCAGCGCGGTCACGAGCATCTGACCGTCGACGCGGGGCTGGTCGGGGGCGGTCTTGAAGAACGCGAGCACGTCGCCGGTCGGTGCGGCCAGTGGTCCCCGGCCGGTGGCGGCGTATCTGACGGTGGACCGGACCTTGCCGCACGTCGTCGACAGGTGGCGGTTGTGCCCGATGTTCCGATTGAGCCGGTAGGTGTTCACCAGGGTCCGGTGGTCGCGCATGCGCCGCCCGACGTTCGAGCGTTCCAGGTAGCGCGGCACGCCGGCGGCCGCGAGTACTTCGCTGGGCCCGATTCCGGAGAGCTGCAACAGTTTTGGTGATCCGAGCGCGCCCAGCGTGAGGATCACTTCGCGATTCGCCCGCACCACCGTCGTGAGTCCGTCCATCCGGAGCCTCACCCCCGTGGCGCGGCCCCGGGTGAACTCCAGTCGCTCTGCCGTGGCGCCGGTGAGCACCTGCAGGTTGGGGCGGGCGCGCACCGGGTCCAGGAATGCGGTGGCGGCGCTGACCCGTCTGCCGTTGTAAATGGTTGCGGGCGAAAGCCCGATGCGCGGCTCGTCTGTTTCGTTCAGGTCGCAGAGGGGCCGCAGGCCCAGGCGGGTACCGGCGGCGATCGTCGTCAGCGCGAGCGGGTCGGGGTCGCGGACGACGCTGATCGCCAGTTCGCCGCCGAACCCGCGCGTGGACGACTGACCGATGGTGTTGTGTTCGAAGCTTCGGTACGCGGCGAGGATGTGGTCCCAGCCCCAGCCGGGATTGCCCAGCTGTTCGAGCTCGTCGAAGTCGGCTTTCTGGCCGCGGTTGTAGACCATGCCGTTGACCGAGCTGGACCCGCCGAGGACCTTGCCGCGTGGCCACAGTTCGGTGGTGCCGTGCGGTCCGAGGGGAATGGTCTGGTGCTGCCAGATGTACCGCGGGTCGCCGAACAAGCGGCTGCCGAGTTTGGGGACGCGAAGGTAGGGGCTACGCGCACGGCCGCCGGCCTCGATGAGGAGTACCCGGTTGCGGGGATCGGCGGACAGGCGATTGGCCAGCACGCACCCCGCCGTCCCGGCGCCCACCACGAGGTAATCGAATGTGGCCATCGCGACCTCCGGTCGGCGTCATCAAAACTTTGCCAAAACTACAGTCGCAAGCTCACGACATCGACAGATAGTCGCATAGATCTGCAAAATATGTCGATTCAATCTACTTCTGGCGATTAGCTGAGAGTTTGCCAAAATTGCAGGGATGGCAGAATATCGGCCGTCTGCCGAGCGTTGCCGACCGCCGTCAGGTGGTTGTCGACGCCGCAGAATTCGGCACACCCACCTTCTTGACAGGTGTCAAGTCACCTGTCGTAGAGTGCCGTCATGCAGATTCGCCAGCACGTGGGCAGCGGGAAACCGGCCGTGATCTTGCACCCGTCCGGCACGGTGGTGACGTTCGACGAGTTGGAGGCCCGAGCCAACCGGCTGGCGCATCACTTCCGGGCCAACGGGCTCGCCGAGGGTGACGTCGTTGCCATCCTGATGGAAAACAACGAGCACATGCATGCGGCGATGTGGGGCGCGCGGCGCAGTGGCCTGTACTACGTGCCGATCAACATTCACCTGACACCCGCTGAAGCCGCCTACATCATCGAGAACAGTGGCGCCGCCGCGGTGATCGGTTCCGCGGCCCTCAGTGACACGTGTGCCGGCTTGGCCGAGCACCTGAAGGGTGGGCTGCCCAAGCTGCTCATGATCGCCGACGGTGAGCTGCCAGGCTGGGATCGCTACCCGGAATGCGTTGCGGCCTATCCCGATACGCCGATCGACGACGAGATCGAAGGCGACCTGCTGCAGTACTCGTCGGGCACGACGGGGCGCCCGAAGGGCATCAAGCGCGAGCTGACGCATCTGCCGCCGGCCGAGGTGCCCGGGCTCATGAAGATGCTGATGAGCTTCTGGCTCCCCAAGGATGCCGTCTACCTGAGCCCGGCGCCGCTGTACCACACCGCGCCCTCGGTGTGGTCGATGCAGATTCAGGCCGAGGGCGTCACCACGGTCGTGATGGAGAAGTTCGACGCCGAGGGCTGTCTGGACGCCATCGCGCGCTACGGCATCACGCACGGCCAGTTCGTGCCCGTGATGTTCACCCGGATGCTGAAACTGCCGCAGTCCGTGCGGGATTCGTACGACCTGTCGTCGCTCAAGCGCGTCATGCACGCCGCTGCCCCGTGCCCGGTGGAGATCAAGAAGCAGATGATCGACTGGTGGGGCCCGATCGTCGACGAGTACTACGCGTCGTCCGAGGCCATCGGCTCCACGCTGATCACGGCCGAGGACTGGCTGATCCACCCCGGGTCGGTCGGCAAGCCCATGCTGGGCGTCCTGCACATCCTCGACGAGGACGGCAACGAGCAGCCGCAGGGCGTACCGGGCGAGATCTATTTCGAGGGCGGGAACACCTTCGAGTACCTGGACGACGCCGAAAAGACCGCGGCTTCAAGGGATGCGCACGGCTGGGCGACCGTCGGCGACATCGGCTACCTCGACGAGGACGGCTACCTCTACCTCACCGACCGCCGGCATCACATGATCATCAGTGGCGGTGTGAACATCTATCCGCAGGAAGCGGAGAACGTCCTCGTCACGCATCCCAAGGTGATGGACGCCGCGGTGTTCGGTATTCCGGATGCCGAGATGGGCCAGAGCGTGAAAGCGGTTGTGCAGACCGTGGATCCGGCCGACGGCACCGAGGAGTTCGGTGCGGAGCTGCTGACCTGGTTGCGGGACCGGCTGACGCACTACAAGTGCCCGCGGTCCATCTCCTTCGAAGCGCAATTACCGCGGACCGACACGGGCAAGCTGTACAAGCAATCGCTGATCGAGAAGTACTCTGTGTGACGTGCCCACTGGCGGACCGTTTTTCGAGGACCTCAGCATAGGTCAGGTCTTCGACTGGGCGCCCGGCATGACGCTCACCGACGGTGCGGCGGCGGTACACCAGGCCATCGTCGGTGACCGGATGCGGCTGCCGTTGGACGCCGCTCTGGCCGCCGCGGTCACCGGATCACCGCGGGCGCTGGCGCACCCCGCGCTGGTGTGCGACATCGCGATCGGTCAGTCGACGCTGGTGACCCGACGAGTCAAGGCGAATCTGTTCTACCGCGGGCTGCGGTTCCACCGCTTCCCGCACATCGGCGACACCATCACCACCCGCACCGAAGTCGTTGGGCTCAAACAGAATTCAGTCAAGCCGGGCCGGCCGCGTACGGGGCTGGCGGCGCTGCGCATGATCACCATCGACCAGGACGGCCGCACGGTGCTCGACTTCCACCGGTGCGCCATGCTGCCCCTGCGCGACGACGCCGACGACACCGGCCACGCCGACGACCTCAGCACCATCGGCAGTGCCACGCCCGGGCTCCCGGACCCGACTTCGGAGTGGAATGCCGACGCGTGGCGCTCGGGGGCGCCCGGCGAGAATTTCGATCCGGAGCTCGCCGGCCAGGTGTTCACCAGCACGGCCGACGTCGTCAGCAGCGCCCCGGAACTGGCCCGCCTGACCCTCAACGTCGCTGCCACGCATCATGATTCGCGCGTGGCCGGCACTCGGCTGGTGTACGGCGGGCACACCATCGGCCTGGCGCTTGCCCAGGCCACCCGGCTCCTGCCGAACATCGTCACCGTCCTGGGCTGGGAGTCCTGCGACCACACCGGCCCCGTGCACGAGGGCGACACTCTCTACAGCGAGTTGCACGTCGAGGCCGCGCACGAGACGCCGGGCCGCGGCGGGACACTCGATCTGCGGTCCGTGGTGTTCGCGGTCGACGCCGACGGACCCGACCGGCAGGTACTGGACTGGCGGTTCAGCGTCCTGCAGTTCTGAGCATTGTCAGAATGGCGGCGTGAGCGCGTTGCGGTTGTCCGATCTGGGCAGTGACCCGGAGTCGGTGCTGCGGCTGGTCCGGTTTTTCGACGACCTCGATGCCTCGGGTGTCGACGGGGTGCTGGAGGCGGCGCAGGTCGTCGCCGGGTGTCCCGTCCACGTGCGGTGGGACGGCTCGGCACCAGAGGTCTGGCTGGAGCGCGACGCCCCGGCCCACCCGTTGGACGGCGTCCTGCTCGACCGGGTGCGGCACACGCTGGGTGACATCGGCGCCCGGGTGCCGCCGAGCTTCGGTGACCCGGCGCTGGTCGAGGTGGTGCTGTCGAGCCGGGAGCGCCCGGAGGACCGGGCGCGGGCGATCAGGCTGCTGGGGCTCGACGAGTCCCGCGAGGTCAGGGTGCTGGCGGTGTCGGCACAGTCGTCGCCGGAAGCCCTGCGAGTCATCACGTCGGCCCTGACCGCGGTGTCGGTGCGGACCGCGGACCTGGGCACCGCGACGGCGGTGGTGTGCCAGGGCCGGACCGACACGCGTGCGCTGTCCGACGAACTGGACCAGGCGATCGTCACGGCATTCCCGGCGCCGTTACCGGTCGGCGCCGACCGGGGGCCGTGGGTCGGTCTCGGGGCGGCTGGCGGCGTGTTCGCGGCGCCGACCTCGTGGTCCCAGGCGCTGCGGGCGCTGCGCTTCGCGTCGTCGACCGGTTTCGGGCGGCGTGCCGTCGCCTACGAGCGGTTGAGCGCGCTCGAGCTGCTGGCCGAGCTGCCGCCCGAGGCCACGCGCGGCAGTCACGCGCTGGCCCGCATCAACGAGATCGCGGCGACACCCACCGGCCGGCTGCAGGTCGAGACGGCCGAGGCGTTCTGCGTGTTCGGTTCGCTGCGGCGGACGGCCGAGGAGCTGCACGTGCACCACAGCACCGTGGCGGCGCGGCTGGCGCACATCGAATCCCAGCTGGGCTGGGATATGGACGATCCGCTGGACCGGTTCTCGGCGACCCTCGTGCTGATGATCCGCCGGATCGCGCTGTCGTCGGCGGAGCTGACGGACTGAATGGCGCGCGAGCGTGCAGCTAGATCGCCGATTTTCGAGATCTCGCTCTCTGGCTGCACATTCGCGGGTAGTCGCCGCGCTCGGCCGACGATCGTCGGGAAATATCCCTCCAAGACGCGACGTATGTCGGATGACCCGACATCGTTGGGTTCGTGATGATGGCCACACAAGCGTGAACAGCCCACGCTCAGTCACAGACTCAAGGAGTACCCACATGGCCGTCATCGACCCCACCAAGACCTGGGAACTGGTGGAGGAACGCCTGTCGCGCACCACGAACGAGCGCCACCGCCAGGTGCTGGGCATCGTGCTCGAACACATGAAGGCGGAGGCCGTGCCGGACATGGATCGTCTGATGGCCACGTTGTCCCCGAAACCGGATTACCACTTCTGGTACGCCAACACCGACATGGGCCCGAAGACCACCGAAGGCGTGCGCGCCTATTACGAGGCGTTCGTGGCCAGTGGCGCGAATCATCTGGTCTTCGAGGTCGATCGCCTCGCCGTCGACGATGATCTGGTGATGACCGAAGGCTGGATGAAGATGATCTACCCGGGCGCGTCCGCGCAGGCCATCGGTGTGGACGTCGACGACCCGAACGGCGACTACCTGCTGGTGTTCCGTCAGCTGATCAACTGGCCGATCGACGCCGACGGCCTGATCATCGGCGAGGACGCGTATCAGACCGGCCCGGTCAGCGTCACCAAGCTCGGTGTGGCAGACCTGCCGCAGGCGTACATCGACCAGAAGGCCGCCGCCGCCAATGCCTGAACGCCGCGAGGACATCGCAGCCCTGCTGCTCGACCGCCTCGGCGATGAGCGGCTGGGGCTGCGGACCCGGGACCAGGACTGGACCTGGGACGAGGTGGTCCGCGAGTCCGCTGCCCGCGGCGCGTACGCCGCCGAACTGCGGGCTGACGGGCCGTTTCACATCGGCGTCCTGCTGGACAACGTGCCCGACTTCATCTTCTGGTTGGGCGGCGCCGCGCTGTCCGGGGCCACGATCGTCGGCATCAACCCGACGCGCGGCAACACGGAACTGGCCGGCGAGGTCCGCCATGCGGACTGTCAGCTGATCGTCACGGATTCGGCTGGGCGGGAACGGCTTACGGGCCTCGACCTCGGGCTGACGCCCGACCGCATCCTCGTCGTCGACGACCCCACCTACCAAGAAGCGATTTGTGCACGAAAATCCGCGGCCGGCGCGGAAAATCGTGCACAAATCGCTGTGGCAGACGGCGTCGGCGCCGAAACGCTGATGCTGCTGCTGTTCACCTCCGGCACGACGGGCGCGTCGAAGGCCGTCAAGTGCAGCCAGGGCCGCCTGGCGTGGATCGCCTACTCGGCCGTCGACAAGTTCAACCACGTCCGCGACGACGTCGACTACTGCTGTATGCCGCTGTTCCACGGCAACGCCATCATGGCGCTGTGGGCGCCGGCGCTGGCTGTCGGCGCGACCGTCTGCCTGACCCCGAGCTTCTCGGCGTCCGGCTTCCTGCCCGACGTGCGGTATTTCGGTGCGACGTTCTTCACCTACGTCGGCAAGGCACTCGGCTATCTGCTGGCCACCCCCGAATTGCCCGACGACGCCGACAACCCGCTCAACCGCGGGTTCGGCACCGAGGCCTCACCGGAGGACCAGGCCTACTTCAAGCGCCGGTTCGGCGCGGAGCTGTACGAGGGGTACGGCTCCAGCGAGGGCGGCGGCGCCGTCGTACTCGACCCGAACCAGCCCGAGGGGGCACTCGGCCGTCCCGCCCATCCGGGTGTCGCGATCGTCAACCCCGAAACGATGATCGAGTGTGTCCCGGCGGTTTTGGACCGGCACGGCCGCATCCTCAACCCCGACGACGCCGTCGGCGAGATCGTCGACAAGCTCGGCACCAAGAAGTTCGAGGGCTACTACAAGAACGACTCCGCCGACGCCGACCGCATCCGAAACGGCTGGTACTGGACCGGCGACCTGGGTTACCTCGACGAGAACGGCTTCATCTACTTCGCCGGCCGGCGCGGGGACTGGATTCGGGTCGACGGCGAGAACACGTCGGCCCTGTCGATCGAGCGTGTGCTGCGGCGCCATCCCGAGGTGATCGCCGCCGGGGTATACGCGGTGCCGGACCCCCGCTCGGGCGATCAGGTGATGGCCGCGATCGAGGTCGCTGACCCCATCCTGTTCGGCGTCGACAAGTTCGTGCAGTACCTGAACGACCAGGACGACCTCGGCAAGAAGGGCATGCCGCGGTTCCTGCGGATCTCGGATTCGTTGCCGGTCACCGGCTCCAACAAGGTGCTCAAGCGCGAACTGCAGGCGGACAAGTGGCACACCGACGAACTGGTGTACCGCTGGGTGGGTCGGGGCGTACCGGTTTACGGCCTGATGTCGGACGATGCCAAGCGCGCGTTGGACGATGAGTTCACGCAGTACGGACGGCAGCGATACCTATAGGGAGTTTGGGCATGACGGACTGGGACTCGACGGTTGACGTGCTGGTGGCGGGCTCTGGTGGCGGTGGCGTCACCGGCGCCTACACCGCCGCGCGTGAGGGACTCGAGGTGCTGCTGGTCGAGGCCACCGACAAGTTCGGCGGCACCACTGCCTACTCCGGTGGCGGTGGCGTGTGGTTCCCGTGCAACCCCGTGCTGCAGCGGGCCGGCACCGACGACACCATCGAGGATGCGCTCGAGTACTACCACGCCGTCGTCGGCGACCGGACGCCGCGCGAGCTGCAGGACACCTACGTCCGCGGCGGCGCGCCGCTGATGGAGTACCTGGAAGCCGATCCCAACATCAAGTTCGACATGCTGCCCTGGCCCGACTACTTCGGGAAGATGCCCAAGGCCCGGCTGGACGGTCAGCGGCACGTCGCGGCCCGTCCGCTGAAGATCGAAAAGGCGCCTGAATTCAAGGAATTGGTGCGCGGCCCGCTCGACAACGACCGGCTCGGCGTCCCGCAGCCCGACGACTACTTCATCGGCGGCCGGGCGCTGATCGCCCGCTTCCTGGTGGCGCTGAAGCAATACCCTTCGGCGACAACACAACTCAACACCGCACTGGTCGAGCTGGTCACCGAGGACGGCGCCGTCGTCGGAGCTGTTGTCGAGACCGACGGGGTCCGCAAGGCGATCAGGGCACGCAAGGGCGTGCTGCTCGCGGCCGGCGGCTTCGAGGGCAACGACGAGCTGCGGCACAAGTACGGCGTGCCCGGCGAGGCGCGAGACACCATGGGGCCCTGGGGAAATCTGGGTCAGGCGCATGAGGCGGGCATCGCCGTGGGCGCCGACACCGATCTGATGGAGCAGGCGTGGTGGTCACCCGGCCTGACCCATCCGGACGGTCGCAGCGCGTTCGCGCTGTGGTTCACCGGCGGCATTTTCGTCGACCAGGACGGCAAGCGGTTCGTCAACGAATCCGCGGCGTACGACCGCATCGGCCGCGTCGTCGTGGACCGGCTGGCCAAGGGCGAGATGACGTTGCCGTTCTGGATGATCTACGACGACACCGATGGTGGGGTGCCGCCGATCAAGGCGACCAACGTGTCGATGGTCGAGACCGAGAAGTACGTCGATGCCGGGCTGTGGCACACCGCGGACACCCTGGACGAGCTGGCCGTCAAGATCGGTGTCCCGGCCGAGCAGCTCGCCGCGACCGTCAAACAGTTCAACGAATACGCCGACGCGGGCTCCGACCCCGACTTCAGCCGCGGCGACGAGGCCTACGACCGTGCCTTCTCTGGCGGCGCCTGCCCGATGGTCCGGATCGACAAGGCGCCGTTCCACGCTGCCAAGTTCGGCATCTCCGACCTGGGCACCAAGGGCGGCCTGCGCACCGACACCACCGGTCAGGTGCTCGACACCGCCGGCAACCTGATTCCCGGGCTGTACGCGGCGGGCAACACCATGGCCGCGCCGAGCGGCTACGCCTACCCGGGCGGTGGCAACCCGATCGGCACCAGCATGGTGTTCTCCCACCTGGCGGTGCTCGATATGGTCAAACGAGAGTCTTCGTAAGGGTCCTGGTTCCAGGGCTCGGCGAATTCGAAAGGGGCACAAGATGACTGAGGCCGAGGTCCGGCATATCGATGCCGGCGTCGAGATGACGCGGTTCGCGCGCGGCTGGCACTGCATCGGGCTGGCCGAGTCGTTCCGGGACGGAAAGCCGCACTCGGTGCAGGCGTTCGGGACCAAGCTCGTGGTGTTCGCCGACTCCACCGGCGCCATCAAGGTGCTCGACGGGTACTGCCGCCACATGGGTGGTGACCTGTCGCAGGGCACCGTGAAAGGCGACGCGGTGGCGTGCCCGTTCCATGACTGGCGTTGGGGCGGGGACGGCAAGTGTCAGTTGGTGCCGTACGCCAAGCGCACGCCGCGGCTGGCCCGCACCCGCGCCTGGCAGACCACCGAGGTCAACGGGCAGCTGCTGCTCTGGCACGACCCCGAGGGTTCGACGCCCGGGCCGGAGCTGACCCCGCCGACCATCGAGGGTTACGAGGAGGGCCAGTGGTCGCCGTGGCAGTGGAACTCGCTGCTGATCGAGGGGTCGCACTGTCGCGAGATCGTCGACAACAACGTCGACATGGCGCACTTCTTCTACATCCACCACGCCTACCCGACGTACTTCAAGAACGTCATCGAGGGCCACACCGCCAGCCAGTTCATGGAGTCCAAGCCGCGCCCGGACTACGCGACCCGTGAGCTGTGGGACGGCACCTACCTGCGCTCGGAGGCGACGTATTTCGGGCCGGCGTACATGATCAACTGGCTGCACAACGATCTGGCCCCGAACTTCACGGTCGAGATCGCGCTGATCAACTGCCACTACCCCGTGACGCATGATTCGTTCGTGCTGCAGTGGGGAGTGGCGGTGCAGAACAATCCGGCGTTGCCGGCGGACAAGACCGAGAAGCTGGCGGCGTCGTTGAGCCGCAGTTTCGGCGACGGCTTCATGGAAGACGTCGAGATCTGGAAGAACAAGACGCGCATCGAGAACCCGCTGCTGACCGAGGAAGACGGTCCGGTCTACCAGCACCGCCGTTGGTACGAGCAGTTCTATGTCGACGTCGCCGACATCAAGCCCGACATGGTCGCCCGCTTCGAGCAGGAGGTCGACACCACGCACGCCAACGACCTGTGGCGCGAAGAGGTCGCCAAGAATCTGGCCAACCGCACTCCGGTCGGCAAGGCACACGCCGTCCAGTAGTCGCCGAAAAGCACTGAGCCGCTCTCGTTTTCGAGGGCGGCTCAGTGGTCAGATCGGGGTGTCGGACTCAGCGGGCGGGGCTCAGCGGGCCGGGTGCGCCTGCGGGCTCTGCACGATGGCGGCCAGCTGGCCCAGGTTCTGCAGCTTGTCCATGTCCGGAGCGGACGGGACGGGGACCGCGGAGAACGCGGGCAGCACCGGGTCGGCCGGCTTGTCCTGCAGCATGCCGAGGGCCATGTAGCCGGCCACGCCCAGACCTGCTGCCGTCAGCACCACCACAGCGGTGGAACGCCGGAACAGCTGCCGCAGGGGGCCGATGTTTTCGGTCGTCTGATGGGTCAGGGTGGTCATTGCCGTGCCTCTTCTCGGTGAAGATCACGACCGAGGTGGTCGTTGGTCTGTTCAACAACCATGCGCCCCGAAATGCTTCCCCGCAAGGGTTTATTTGATCGGCTAATATTTCAAAAACCACGCATGACCTGCATAAACATCAATTAGATAGTATAATCTAAGTAACGAAGATCACGTTCGCGCGGCAGCTGGCGGGCGGGATCGTCAGTGCCGCAGCGGGTTGCGGCAGCCGCATCGGCGGTGCCGGCGCGCGATGAGTTAGCCGTCGGGGCTAGCCGACGACCGCCGGGTTCAGCAGCGGCCGCAGGAACTCGACCTGGCTGGCAAAGAACGCCCGGGCCACCTGGGTCTTGGCGGCGACGCCGTCGAACCCGTGATAAGCGCCCGGCACCACTTCCAGTTCGCACGGCACGCCCGCCGCCCGCAGCCGCTCGGCGTACTCGACATCCTCGTCGTGGAAGACATCGAAGGTCCCGACCCCGACCCAGGCCGGCGGGAGACCGGACAGGTCGGCGCGCCGGGCGGGGACGGCCACCGCGGGGTCGGCGCCGCCAAGATACGCGCGCCAGCCGAAGCGGTTCGACTTCTGGGTCCACAGCCGGTGCCCCGGATGGTCCAGCCCGGGCCGGCTACCCGACCGGTCGTCGATCATCGGATATACCAAAAGCTGTGCTGCCAGGGGTATTTCACCGCGGTCATGCGCCAGCTGGGCCAACGCCGCGCTCATGCCGCCGCCGGCGCTGGCGCCGCCGACCGCCACCCGTGCCGGGTCGACGGCCGGCAGGTCGACCAGCCAGCGCAGCGCCGTATAGCAGTCCTCTAGCCCGGCCGGATACGGATTGTCGGGCGCCAGCCGGTATTTGACCGCGGCCACGGTGATGCCCAGGGCGTCCGCGAAACGCCGGCACAGCGCGTCGTCCTGCGCCGGGCTGCCGATGACGTAGCCGCCGCCGTGAATCCACAGCAGCGCGCCGCCCCGGTCCGCGCCGGTGGACGGGCGGTGCAGCCGGATCCCGACGCCCGACGGCAGGGTCAGCACCTCGACGTTGTCGGGGGTGCGGCGTTCCTGCAGGTCGGACAGTACGCGGACGAAGCGGAGGTTCCACGGCGTGATGGGACTACGCGGCATGAACCGTGCGGCCCGCGCCAGCTCGGGGTGGAAGTCGACTGTTTGCGAGAGGCCCGGCATTCAACCGACATTACTGATCGGCGCGCGTCAGGGCGGGACACGCTTGCAGTTCACACACAGGAAACTCGTTGTCCTGCGCGAAACTGAGCATCAGTGTTCACTGAAACGCTATGACTTCCACGCCGCACAAGCATGCCGAGCCGCCCGGTCTGACGGCCGAGGACGCGGGCTACCACCACACCCTCAAACCGCGTCAGCTGCAGATGATCGCGATCGGCGGCGCCATCGGCACCGGCCTGTTCCTGGGTGCCGGTGGCCGGTTGCACAACGCGGGGCCGGGGCTGTTCCTCGTCTACCTGATCTGCGGCGGGTTCGTCTTCCTGATCCTGCGGGCCCTGGGCGAGCTGGTGTTGCACCGGCCGTCGTCGGGGTCGTTCGTGTCGTACGCGCGGGAGTTCCTCGGGGAGAAGGCGGCTTATGTCGCCGGCTGGATGTACTTCCTGAACTGGGCCATGACGTCGATCGTCGACTCGACCGCCATCGCCACCTACTTCCACTACTGGTCGGCGTTCGACGCGATCCCGCAGTGGCTGATCGCGCTGATCGCCCTGGCCATCGTGCTGAGCATGAACCTGATCTCGGTGACGCTGTTCGGCGAGCTCGAGTTCTGGGCGGCCCTGATCAAAGTCGTGGCGCTGGTGACCTTCCTGGTCGTCGGCACGGTGTTCCTCGCGGGCCGTTTCAAGGTCGACGGTCAGTCCACCGGCTTCAGCGTCATCGCGGACCACGGCGGCCTGTTCCCGACCGGCCTGCTACCACTGGTGGTGGTGACCTCGGGCGTCGTCTTCGCTTATGCCGCAGTCGAACTCGTCGGCACCGCGGCGGGTGAGACGGCAGAACCGCACAAGATCATGCCGCGCGCCATCAACTCGGTGATCTTCCGCATCGCGCTCTTCTACGTCGGCTCGCTGGTGCTGCTCGGCCTGCTGCTGCCGTACTCGGCATACAAGCCGGGGGAGAGCCCGTTCGTCACGTTCTTCTCGAAGATCGGTTTCGAGGGCGCCGGCACCCTGATGAACGTCGTCGTGCTCACGGCCGCGTTCTCCAGCCTGAACGCCGGGCTGTACTCGACCGGCCGCATCCTGCGCTCCATGGCGATGAACGGCAGCGCCCCGAAGTTCACCGGCGTCATGTCGAAACGTGGTGTGCCCTATGGCGGTATCTGTCTGACCGCCAGCATCGGCCTGCTCGGTGTCGTGCTCAACGGCGTCGTGCCGGCGCAGGCCTTCGAGATCGTGCTGAACATGGCGGCGCTGGGCATCATCGCGTCGTGGGCCACCATCGTGATCTGTCAGTTGCAACTGTTCCGCTGGTCGCAGCGCGGTGAGATCGCCAGGCCGGCGTTCCGGATGTGGGGCGCGCCGTACACCGGATACGCCACGCTGGCGTTCCTGGCCGCGGTGCTGGTGCTGATGGCGTTCGACAAGCCGGTCGGCACCTGGACGGTGGCGACGCTGGTGCTCATCATCCCGGCACTGATCCTGGGCTGGTACGCGGCGCGCGGCCGGGTCCTGGCGATCGCCAAGGAGCGCGAGGGCTTCACCGGCCAGTTCCCGGTGGTCGCCAACCCGCCGCCACCGGGCGAACGTCAACCTTGACGCGTTGAGGTTTACCGCCGGCCGATTAGGGGTTTACTTGGCTGGTGGAGATCATGTCGCCGACCGATGCCATGTTCCTGCTCGGCGAGTCGCGGGAACACCCGATGCACGTCGGCGGACTGCAGCTGTTCACCCCGCCGGAGGGCGCCGGGCCCGAGTTCATCCATGACCTGCACCGGGACATGTTGGCGCACACCAACTTCAACCCCACCTACCGCAAGCGCCCGGCGCGGATTCTCGGCGGCATCGCCAGCTTCGGCTGGACGTATGACGACGACATCGACGTCGACTACCACCTGCGTCGCTCCGCGCTGCCCACGCCGGGACGGATTCGTGAGCTGCTCGACCTGTGCGGGCGGCTGCACACCAGCCTGCTGGACCGGCACCGCCCGCTGTGGGAGACGTACCTCGTGGAAGGCCTTGACGACGGCCGGTTCGCGATCTATTCGAAGGCACACCACGCGCTGCTGGACGGGGTTTCCGCTCTCCGGATGGCGATGCGCACGCTGTCCGACGACCCGTCCGAGCAGGAGGTCCGGGTGCCGTGGGACCTACCGTCCCGCAAGCGTGCGCCGAAGCAGAGCCCGTCCCTGATCGGTTCGGCGGTGGGCACCGTCGGCGCGGCGGCCGGTCTGGCGCCATCGGCGTTCCGGGTGGCTCGCGCGGTGTTGTTGGAGCAGAACCTGACCCGGACGTTCAGTGCGCCGAAGACGATGTTCAACGTCAAGATCGGTGGCGCCCGGCGGGTGGCGGCGCAGTCCTGGCCGATCGCCCGGATCAAGGCCGTCAAGCAGGCCGCCGGCGGCGTCACCGTCAACGACGTCGTACTGGCCATGTGCGCCGGTGCGCTGCGGGCCTACCTGCTCGAGCAGAACGCCCTGCCCGACGCGCCGCTGATCGCGATGGTCCCCGTGAGCCTGCGGTCCGAGGCCGACGCGGATGCCGGCGGCAACCAGGTCGGCGCGCTCCTGTGCAACCTGGCCACCGACGTCAAGGATCCGGCGACGCGGCTGCAGACCATCGCCGACTCGATGCGCGGCAACAAGCAGGTGTTCTCGGGGCTGTCGAAGACGGAGTCCATGGCCCTGTCGGCGCTGCTGCTGTCCCCGATCGCGCTGTCCGCCGTGCCGGGTTTCGTCGACGCCACCCCGCCGCCGTTCAACATCGTCATCTCGAACGTGCCGGGGCCGCGGGTGCCGATGTACTGGAAGGGCGCCCGGCTCGACGGGAACTATCCGCTGTCGATCGCGCTCGACGGGCAGGCGCTCAACATCACGCTGGTCAACAACGGCGACAACCTCGACTTCGGGTTGGTCGGCTGCCGGCACAGCGTGCCGCACCTGCAGCGACTGCTGGGCCACCTCGAAGACTCGCTGACGGACCTGGAGGCGGCGGTCCGCTAGCCGCCGAACGTGAAGAAGATGGCGACTTTTCGCGCTCAAAGTCAATCGATTAGTGCAACGTGGCTAGGCGGCTTGGTTCAAGAGCGCGGCTAGGCGTTGGGCTGGGGTGTC